>CAYQFT010000021.1:28356-33228 GCA_964416825.1 uncultured Porphyromonadaceae bacterium | reverse complement strand
GTTTTCAACCGGTCCTCATCATTGTACATCCCCACCCCGCCGGTTCCCCGCGGGCAAAAACGTCCGTTGCAATGAAGGTCCTCATCATTTCCGGTAATCTTCCAGAGGTCGCCCTTGTCATTTTTATAAACCCAGACTGCGCATTTCCAGAAACAGATTTCGCAATAGGTCGGAGTCCGCCGCATTCCCTCAAAATCAAAACGTTCGGTGTCAACCAGCTCCTTGGCAAAGTTCTTCATCAATGGCCACGCCACAGCGGTTCCGCCTGCACCAAGGGCTGAAATCCTGATAAAATTCCGTCTTGTTGACATGATATATAAGTATCTATATATTTAGGTTTTTGACTTTGTAAAATTAACACAATTTGTGTTACTGCTAATAAAATAACAGAAAATTATTGAAGGTTATTAAACTATTTTTGAACCTCATTTTGAACCTGTTTATGGAGGAAAATAAAAGGTCGAGACTGCCGCACTGGATGAAGCTCAAATCCCGCCTCAGACCTGATGAAAGTTTTACAGAAGTCAGGAAAACACTGGAAGACCTGAATCTTCACACGATATGCACCTCAGGGAATTGCCCTAACATAGGGGAATGCTGGAGGGCCGGCACTGCAACATTCATGATTCTGGGCGATATCTGCACCCGTTCCTGCAAATTCTGCGGGGTGACCACGGGCAAGCCGCTGCCCCCGGATCCGGAAGAACCGGGCCGGGTGGCAGAATCTATCCGAAGGATGAAACTCAAGCATGCTGTGATTACCTCGGTCGACAGAGATGATCTGCCCGACCGTGGCGCCGGATTCTGGGCGGAAACAATACGGACCATCAAGGAAGTAAACCCGGGTCTGACCATGGAGACGCTGATTCCGGATTTCGACGGAAAGCCCGAACTGATTGACCTGGTCATTGAAGCCGCTCCCGAAGTAATTTCCCATAATCTGGAAACCGTCCGCAGGCTTACCCCGGAGATCCGCACCAAGGCAAAATACGACACCAGTTTATCGGTTATTTCACGCATAGCAAAATCGGGGCTGGTGGCGAAATCGGGCATTATGCTCGGCCTGGGTGAAACTGAAGCGGAAATCCTGGAAACGATGGAAGACTTGCTGGATGAGGGGTGCACGGTGATGACCATTGGCCAGTACATTCAGCCTTCCACCGCGCATATCGGGGTAAAAGAGTGGATAACCCCTGAGAAATTCCAGGAATACGAGGAGATCGGATTAAACATGGGATTTATCCATGTTGAGAGCCAGCCGCTGGTCCGCTCTTCCTACCATGCTGAGAAACACGTAAAACCAAGAGCATGAAAGGATCCATTGTATACACCGATCTGGGCCTGATGGATTACAAGGAGGCCTGGGACTATCAGGTTACCCTTTTTGATGAGCGGATCAACCGCAAGCTGATAAACCGCGAGCTGCCATCGGAAGAGTGGGTTTACCCAGATAACCGGCTGCTTTTTGTTGAGCATCCGAATGTGTTTACCCTTGGAAAATCCGGCGATCAGCATAATCTCCTGATCAATGATGACTTTCTTCGGGGCATCCAGGCCACCTATTATCACATCGACCGGGGTGGTGATATTACCTACCATGGGCCGGGCCAGATCGTGGGGTATCCGATTTTCGACCTCGAGCAATTCGGGATGCATATCAAGCAATATGTTCATGCCCTGGAGGAGAGCATTATCATGACACTGGATTATTACGGCTTAAACGCAAACCGCCTATCAGGTGCAACCGGGGTATGGCTGGATGCCGATTCCCCGAAAGCCCGCAAGATCTGCGCCATCGGGGTTAAGGCCAGCAGGCATATTACCATGCATGGTTTTGCCTTCAATGTGAACACCGACCTGAACTATTTCAAGTATATCAATCCGTGCGGGTTTCAGGACAAGGGAGTTACTTCACTCCAGGCCGAGCTCGGCTCTCCGCAGGATATGGACTCGGTAAAGGAGATTCTCAGGAGCAATCTGGTCCGGTTGTTTTCCTGAGATTGGTTTAGTATTTTTATTACAATATTCATCTGATCAGATGGCCGGGCATAACAGGAGGGAGTTTATCAGGAACAGTGCGGTGGTTGGGGGCGTTGCCCTGACAGCCACCGGACTTTTGCGTGAAACATTTGGATTGGAAGCCAGTGAGGTACTGGCTGCAGATCTGCCCCGCGATGGCTGGGTTTATGCCGGCTGCCCTGCCCACAACTGCGGCGGCCGGTGCCTATTGAAAGCAAAGTTGAAAGATGGGGTCATCACTCACCTGGAAACGGATGACCGGCCGGGAGATACTCTGGCAGACCCACAGCTTCGGGCCTGTATCCGAGGAAGAAGTTACCGCAGAAGGCAGTATCATCCCGACAGGCTCAAATATCCGATGATCCGCACCGGCAAGCGCGGGGAAGGAAAATTTAAACGAATTTCCTGGGAAGAAGCGCTGGACCGGATGTCCTCAGAGATGAACCGGATCCGTGCGAAGTATGGCAATGAAGCATTTTTTGTTCCTTACGGCACAGGCAGCTACAGCCACATCAACGGCCGGTGGCCGGCTGTCAGGCTGATGAACCTTTTCGGCGGCGCACTCGATTATTACAATTCTTACTCCTGGGCCTGCATCAGCAAAGCCACTCCAACTGTATACGGGACTGCCATCACCGGCAACCAGCGGCAGGACTGGCTCAATTCAAAATATATCCTGATGTGGGGCTGGAACCCGGCGGAGATGAGAGACGGGACCAATTCTGACTATTTCCTGAAGCTGGCCCGTAATAACGGCGCCCGCATTGTCTGCATCGATCCCCGGATGACCATGTCGGCAGTGGCACTTGCCGATGAATGGATTCCGATAAGGCCCGGCACCGATACGGCAATGATGTCGGCCATGGCCTATATTATGGCAAAGGAGGGGCTGTACGACAAGGAGTTCGTCAGGACTCACTGTATCGGGTTCGACTCTACCCAGATGCCCAAAGGGCTGGAGAAAGAGGAATCTTATCTTGATTATCTTCTGGGCACCTTTGATGGTGAGCCCAAAACTCCGGAATGGGCTTCCCGGATAACAGGTATCCCTGGGGCAACGATCGCCCGTATTGCCCGGGAATTTGCAACTACAAAACCGGCCATGCTTTACCAGGGATATGGCATGCAGCGCAGGGCCTACGGAGAGCAGCCTGTGCGCGGGGGTTGCGTGCTGGCTGCTATAACAGGAAACGTAGGCAATCATGGAGGCTGGGCATCCGGAATTGCGCGCCAACCAGGCGGTGAGCCGTTCTGGAGCATTTTCCCGACCGGAGAGAACAAGATTAAGGCAAAAATCCCGACATTCCTTTGGTCAGAGGCTGTACTCAGAGGCACCTCCCTCACGGAAAAGGAGGGTCTTAAGGGTACTGATAAACTATCAACAGGCCTTAAGATGATCTGGGCTGTAGCCTCCAATATACTGGTCAACCAGCATGGTAACAGTCGTAAGGCGGCGAAAATACTGAAGGATGAGAGCCTGCTTGAATTCATTGTCGTGCAGGATCAGTTCATGACGGAATCAGCCCGGTTTGCCGACCTGATTCTGCCGGCATGCACGCATTTCGAAACCTGGGGCCTGCAGGATGGCTGGAAATATGGAGAAGAGCTCATCTTGCTGCCTCAGCTGGTTGAATCCTACGAAGAGACTAAATCGGATTACAGGATCTGCGCCGAACTGGCCTCCAGGCTGGGGCTCGCGGATAGCTTTACATTGGGTCTGGATGAGAAGGGTTGGACCCATAAACTTTGGGATGAATACCGGCAACTACGATTCAGCAAACTTCCTGATTTCGATGATTTTGTAAAATCCAACCAGGGTGTATATAGTGTTCCCGTGGCGAATCCGATGATTTCATTCGAAAAGTTCCGCATGGACCCGGAAAAATACCCTTTGACCACACCCAGCGGGAAAATCGAAATATTTAGCGAAGAGCTTTTCAGGATGAACCAGCCCGATGAGATTCCCGCCGTTCCGAAATACATCCGCGAATGGGAATCTCCCTTCGGACCTGAGGCGAAAGAGTATCCGTTGCAGGCCATCGGGCCCCATTATATGTCGCGCGTGCATTCAACACACGCCAACATCGACTGGTTAAAGGAAGCTTTTCCCCAGCGGGTTTTTATGAATGCGGCCGATGCGAAATCCAGGAACATCAAGGATGGCGACCGGGTAAAAGTCTATAATCACCGCGGCACCATTGTACTCCCTTGCAGAATTACGCCGAGAATCATGCCAGGTGTGGTTTCGGTTCCTCAGGGCGCATGGTCGGATTATGATAAAGATGGCACTGATATGGGTGGAAACATTAATAACCTGTCTTCTGAAAGATGGACTCCGCTGGCTTTTGGAAACGCACAGCACACCATAATGGTTCAGGCAGAGAAATTTAAGGCATGACGAAATACGGTTTCTATTTTGACTCTTCCTGCTGCTCCGGTTGTAAAACCTGCCAGGTGGCCTGCAAGGACAAGAACGATCTCACCGACGGCATTCGTTTCCGGCGTGTCTATGAGGTTTGCGGGTCTGACTGGGAGAAAGACAGCGAGGGTGCCTGGGTTCCCGATATTGTTGCATACAATCTTTCTGTTGCCTGCAATCATTGTGAAAACCCCTCATGCGTTGCAGCCTGCCCCACCAAAGCTATGCATATCGGAACTGATGGCATTGTTCTGGTTGACCCTAAAAAATGTGTGGGTTGCCGGTATTGCGAATGGGCCTGTCCCTATGGGGCGCCGCAATATAACAGCAAAAAGGGAATCATGCAGAAATGTGATTTCTGCGCAGACTATATCGGGGAAGGGAAACAGCCCGTTTGCGTAACCTCTTGCCTGATGCGGGCGCTGGATTTCGAT
>CAYQFT010000021.1:0-28346 GCA_964416825.1 uncultured Porphyromonadaceae bacterium | reverse complement strand
GGTGGAATCGGGAGGCACGGTACGGCACCAACCGGGATGTATACCCCCTGCCCCACTCCGGACTGACCAGCCCGGCGGCGATTATCAAGCCCCATTCGGGTGCGGAAAAAGGGAAAGAGTTAAAAGCTTCAATCATAAACAGGGAGGAGGTCAGGAATGATCGGTAAAGAATGGTCTCTGATAGTTTTTTCTTTGGCAATGCAATTGTCAGCAGGTATTATCCTGATATATGACCTGTTCCTTTTGTCACCGCTCTACCGCACCCGCATAGATATTCCTGCAAGATTTCAATGGATCCTGATGATTGCATTGTCAGCGGCCGTAGTGGGGTTAGTCTTTTCCCTGGTGCATCTGGGTAATCCCGGCAATGCCACCCGAACCTTGGCCAACCTGGGCAGTTCATGGCTCAGCCGTGAGATTATCAGTGTTCTCGTATTCACGGCCCTTTTAGCCGTGGTCACCATCTTACACTTCACGATGCCTTCCGCCGCCCGGTCGCTCAAATGGCTGGTAGACCTTACTGCCATTGCCGGCCTCGTCGTTGTGTTTATTATGAGCCGGATATACATGATACCCACCCGACCGGCGTGGAACTCGGCATTCACCCCCCTGGGTTTCTACCTGGCCGCCATCCTGTTAGGAGCCAGCCTTTTGCTTATCTTTCAGATCAATCATGGCTCGTGGGCCAGTCAGAAAGCACTGACGATACTAACCTTCAGCATTCCTCTTGTTCAGCTGGCAATTTTGCCTGTTTTCATGGCCTGGCTTGGACAAAAGGATCTGGTCTCCGGAAATGCACTTGCGATTATTCTGGACCGTCACATGGCGGCTTTCTACCTGCGGCTTGGATTCTACATTCTGGCGATTGGATTCGGGCTTTGGGCCTTTTTCTCCATACGATCCGACACCCTGCAGAACCGCCTGCTGTTTACCCCGGCAATTATGGCCTGGGCGGCTATACTTGCCGCCCAGATCCTCGATCGCTATTTATTCTACGCGCAGAATCTCCCTGCCGAAGGATTTTAGATGGTTGCCGGCTTTACACCCCGGATCTTATACCCGCGATATCCGAAGAAGAAGATAATTATGAAGCAGGCCAAAGGAACGATGAAGCCGATCTGCATATTGACCTTGTCTGCTAGCATCCCCATGAAAACAGGGCAGATTGCTCCTCCGACAATGGCCATCACCAGGTAGGAAGAGGCCTGTTTTGTCTGATCGCCCAATCCCTTGATCCCCAGTGCAAAAATGGTCGGGAACATGATTGACATGCAGAAATAGGTAACAAACAGGGCGATTAGGGAGATCCAGCCCAGATTAGCCACAACGACAGCCATCGTAACCACATTAACCAGTGCGTAAACGGCAATCATCCGGTTCGGCTTGATCCATTTCATAACCACGCTGCCAGAAACACGCCCAAACCAGAAAAACAGGAACCCAAGTGATAAAAGGTAGGCGGCTTTTTCAGGTGAAATACTTGGCATCGTTTCGGTTACATAATTTATAAAGAAGCTGTTAATGCCTGTTTGGGCAGCAACATAAAAGAACTGGGCAATGACCGCAAACTGGAAATGGCGCTGCTTCCAGAACGGCTTTGCGACGACGCCCGGCTCATGATGCGCTTCTTCTTCCTTTATTTCCGGGAGCTTGGTCATTATAAATAAAAAGGCGACCAACAAAACAAAAGAGCCAACAATCATGTAGGGCAAGGCCATCGAAGAAAACTTATTTCCCCCATCGCTTGTGGTATTACCCAGAATCAGGAAGCCACCGACGGTGGGTCCGATCATCCAGCCAAGCCCGTTAAAGGACTGCGAAAGATTGATGCGCTGGGCTGCACTTCTATGAGGCCCGAGCACGGTTGTATAAGGATTGGCTGCCGTCTCCAGGAAAGTCAGTCCGCACGCAATAATAAACAGACACAACAAGGTGAATTCGAAAGTCTGGACATACGTTGCCGGAAGAAACATGTAAGCGCCCACCACATATAACAACAGTCCTGTAATAATGCCTTTCCGGTAACCAAAACGCTTCATGAACAGTCCGGCCGGGATCCCGACCAGGAAATAACCTCCGTATAGTGCTGCCTGAATCCATCCTGATTTGGCTTTGGTGATTCCCAGTATGTCCTGAAAATGCTTGTTCAGCACGTCGAGCAGGCTATGGGCAAAACCCCATAAAAAAAACAGGCTGGTTACCAGAATGAAAGGGATCAGGTAATTCTTACCATCGACTTTTACAAGGGAGGTTTTTTCTTGAATCATGACCAGAAATTTTAGTTTCAGTTGGTTTACGTTCCGAGTTTGCCAAAGCTAATATTTTTGGCTGGGACTAAAACAGCTTTTTAAATATGTTCTATACTGATTTCAGGGCCTGGTCCAAATCGGCAATTATATCCTCAAAATCCTCAATACCAACAGAAAAGCGCACAAGATCGTCCGTGATCCCCGCAATCAGCTTGCTCTCCTGGCTCATGCCGGCATGAGTCATGGATGCCGGATGTTGAATCAGGGTCTCCACGCCGCCCAGCGAAACTGCCAAAACAGCCAGATGCACGTTGTCCATCAGTTTCCTCCCTGCTTCGAAGCCTCCCTTAAGGCCAAAACTCATCATCGAGCCAGGCCCTTTCATCTGCGTCCTGGCGAGTTCAAACTGCGGATGCGAGTCTAACCCGGGATATTTGAGCCATGCAACCTTGGGGTGGTCCATCAGGAAATGAGCCACCTTAATGGCATTCTCCTGAGCCCGCTCGATTCGTATAGCAAGGGTTTTCAACCCCCTTATGACCATAAAAGCCTGGGTTGGGTCCATGTTATTACCCAGAAATACCATGGAATGCCGGATCCGTTTATAGATTTCAGGGTCTTTGGCAACAATCACTCCTCCCACGATGTCCGCATGGCCGTTTATGAACTTCGTAACGGAATGCAGAACCACATCGGCACCCAGGTCCAGGGGCTTCTGGAGGTAAGGTGAGCAAAACGTGTTGTCAACAACCAACAGGAGATTATGGTCCTTCGCAATTTTCGAGCAAGCGGCAATGTCCGTGATATTCATGGTTGGATTTGCCGGAGTCTCAACATACAGGACTTTTGTGTTTGGCTTTATCGCAGCCAGAATCTCTTCCGTTGAAGCGGTATTGACAAAGGTTGACTCGACATTGAACCGGCTGAAATCCTGTTCCAGCAGTCCCCGGGCAGGACCATAAACAGCGTCGGAACTCACAATATGCTGTCCGGCGCCCAGCAAGGCGAGGTACACACTGCTTATGGCTCCCATGCCGGAACTGGTTGCAATTCCGTCGAACCCATTTTCAAGCTCCGCCACATTCTTCTCCAGAACCCGGATCGTTGGGTTGGCAATACGGGTATAAATGAACCCTTTGCTCTTTCCTGAAAAACAGTCCGCCCCATCCTGGGCATTCTTAAACCGGAAAGTCGAACTCTGATAAATCGGAACAGTGGCACTGCCGAATTGATCATCGAATCCCCCGGCGTGAATTAATTTGGTATTGAAACCTTTGTCCTTGGTATCCATAGGTTGTCTGGTCAACTATGTAAAACAATTCAGAAATGTCATCTACAGCCTGGATCTTAGGATTGCCGGGATATCTTCAATGGTTACATCCCGGCTTCTGCCCAGATAATTCACATCACGGCTTTTAAGCTGGTTAACCACCTTTTCAATTACTTCCTCACCGATCCCGTATTCCGAAAACCGGGTTTTTACTCCCAGGCAACGGAAAAACTGCTCGGTATGCTTAATCACCTCAGCGATAACCGCATTATGGTCGAAGCTGGTGATTCCCCATATTCTTTCAGCATACTGAATGATCTTTTCTTTCCGCTTTTGACCCGTAACCTGCATTACGCCGGGAAGAACGATTGCAAGGGTAACTGCATGATCCCAGCCATAGAGCACGGTCAGTTCATGGCCGATCGTGTGCGTTGACCAATCCGAGGTTACACCCATCGACAGGGATGTGTTTAATGCATTGGTTGCAGCCCATATAAAATTAGCATGATCATTATAATCCGGAGTGGCAGCCGCATAGACTTTCGAACCGGTATCTTTCAGTATTAGAAGCAGGCTCTCGGCAAACCGATCCTGAACCTCAGCCCGCGATGGATAGGTCAGGTATTGCTCCATCACATGTATGAACGCATCGATGACCCCATTGGCGATCTGGTTTTTTGGCAGTGAAAACGTTACTTCCGGGTCAAGAACCGAAAATTTCGGCATTACTGCGCTGGAACCAAAAGCCAGCTTCTGGCCTAAAGACTTTCTGGTAACCACTGAGTTCCCGTTCATTTCGGTTCCGGTAGCCGGAAGAGTCAGGACGGTACCCAACGGCAATGCTTCATTCACTGGCAACCCTTTCAGCAGAATATCCCACGGATCCTCCACTTTGTAGCAGGCAGCAGCAGCAAGGAACTTGGCCCCGTCGATCACCGATCCGCCGCCCACAGCCAGGATAAATCCAACTTTTTTCTCCTTTATGATATCCAGAGCCGGCATCAGCTGCTCATAAACAGGATTGGGCTGGACGCCCGGATACTCATAAAACTCAAATCCTTTGAGAGCCTCTATAACCTGCTCATAAACACCATTTTTCCTGATACTTCCACCTCCGTAAACAAACAGCACCGGAACACCGGCAGGAATGTGTTCACTGATTTTTGCGATGGTTCCCTTTCCAAAAAGAATTCGGACGGGATTATAGAATTCGAAGTTTTTCATGGTATCGTTGTTATTGATTTTGCTCAAAGATAGCCGATATTGCTATTTTCATAGACTGAACCCAAAACAAAGGAATAACTCTCTTATTTTTGAGAACAAAATACCACTACCATGAAAAAGTCACTTTCCATTCTCTCATTCCTTTTACTGGTTTTCTCGTTTGCCAGCATCCAGGCACAGGAACCCTGGGAACCCCTGTTCAACGGAAAGAACCTTAAAGGCTGGAGTCAGTTGAACGGGTCCTCCAGATATACCGTTAAAAAAGGAGTCATTGAAGGAACCACCGTGATCAATTCACCGAACAGCTTTCTTTGCACCGATAAAGATTATGGCGATTTTATCCTTGAATATGATGTTTGGGTTGACCCGCAGCTGAATAGCGGCGTTCAGATCCGAAGTCACAGCTATAAGGAATATCAGAACGGCCGCGTGCATGGATATCAGATTGAAATCGACCCTTCTGACCGTGGATGGTCAGCGGGAATTTATGATGAAGCCCGCCGGGCCTGGCTCTATTCTCTGGGCGACAATCCTGATGCGCAGCGGGCTTTCAAACAAAATGAATGGAATCATTTCCGCGTTGAGGCGATAGGTAATTCAATACGCACCTGGCTCAACGGAATCCCTGCGGCCAACCTGCTCGATGACATGGACGCATCAGGGTTCATTGCCCTTCAGGTCCATGGCATCGGAAGCGATACAAAAAAGGTCGGAATTCAAGTCAAATGGAAGGATATCAGGATCATAACCAAGGACCCTGCAAGGTATGCCAAGGCCATGCCGTCAACGGTTAAGGAGATTTCGGCAATCCCGAACACGCTTACCCCGGCTGAGATCGCGAATGGCTGGCGGCTTCTTTGGGATGGCAAATCCACCACAGGTTGGCGCGGCGCCGATAAAGCAGGATTTCCTCTGAAAGGATGGGCCATCAAGGATCGCTGCCTGGTAGTTGAACCGGGCACCGGCGGGGAATCCACCAACGGAGGCGACATCGTAACCACCGAAGCATATGGCAATTTCGAATTATCCGTTGACTTCCTGCTGACCAAGGGTGCCAACAGCGGCATTAAGTATTTTGTGGCTGAAGGATTGAATCAGGGCGTTGGGTCGTCCATCGGCCTGGAATTCCAGCTGCTTGACGACGCCAACCATCCGGATGCAAAGCTGGGAGTGGGCAATAACCGGACGTGTGGCGGTCTCTATGACCTGATTCCCCCGTTGGCAAACAAAACCGTTAACCCTCCCGGTCAATGGAACACTGCAAAGATTATTGTCATAGGATCGCATGTGGAACATTGGCTAAACGGGCAAAAAGTGGTGGAATATGAGCGGGGCACACAAATTTTCAGGGCGCTGGTCCAGAAAAGCAAATATGCAGTCTATCCCTCATTCGGAGAAGCACCAAAGGGCCTCATCCTTTTACAGGATCATGGAAATCAGGTTAGCTTTAAAAATATCAAGATCAGAACCATCAAGTAAATTCCATGAAAAAGAGCCAAAAACTTCTCTGCGCCGTGAGCCTGTTAAGCAGCATTCTCATGGTAACGGGTTGTGACGACAACAAAACATCAGCCCCCGTGATCATTCCGCAGCCCGAGAATATAAGTATTTCAGCAGGTGCCGTAACGATTACCAGCGCATTCAGCATAACCGTTTCTGATGCACAGGAGTTATCGTCCCAGGCAGCGTTTCTCTCAGAACGTTTAAAAACCGCAGCTGGTCTGGAGCTGAAGATTCTGACGGGCAAATCAGAAAAAGCCATTAACCTGATATTGGATCCCGGCCTGAAAGAGGCCCTTGGCATTGAAGGGTATAAACTGGATGCCGCGGGCAGTGAGGTTACTATAACTGGCACTACTCATGCAGGGGTATTTAATGGAATACAGACCCTGTTCCAATTGTTACCGACTGAAATCTATTCTGATAAGCCGGTTGAGGGAATTCGCTGGAGCCTGCCCTCTGTCAGTATTACGGATAAGCCGCGCTTTGAATGGCGCGGTTACATGCTCGATGTTTCCCGGCATTTCTTCCCGGCAGCACATATATACCGGGTGATTGACCAGATGGCCATGCACAAGCTGAATGTGCTTCAATTGCACCTCACCGATGATCAGGGCTGGCGCATCGAAATAAAAAAATACCCAAAACTGACGGATGTCGGAGCCTGGAGAGTAAACCGGGAAGACAAACACTGGAATTCCCGCGAAGCACAGAAGCCGGGTGAAAAAGCAGATTATGGCGGGTTTTACACCCAGGAAGATATCCGGAGTTTCGTGAAATATGCTGCGGAACGAAACATTACCATTGTCCCGGAAATCGAAATGCCGGCTCACAGCACGGCCGCTTTGGCAGCTTATCCAGAATTTTCCTGTACCGGTGAACCACTTTACGTTCTCCCTGGTGGTATCTGGCCTTGTAATAACATTTTCTGCGCCGGCAAGGAGGAAACCTTTACATTCCTCCAGGATGTACTCAGCGAGATCATTGAATTATTCCCATCGAAATACATCCATATTGGTGGTGATGAGGCTGATAAATCCCAATGGGAGAAGTGTCCGCTCTGCCAGAAGAGGATGAAGGCAGAAGGGTTGAAGGATGAAAAAGAACTTCAGAGCTACCTTATCGAACGGGTTGAAGTCTTCCTGAACAGCAAAGGCCGGGACCTGATAGGCTGGGACGAGATCCTGGAAGGTGGCTTGGCACCGAATGCAGCAGTGATGTCATGGCGGGGAACTGAGGGAGGCATTGAAGCCGCAAAATCTGGACACAAAGTAGTGATGACCCCAACTTCGCATTGCTATTTCGATTATTACCAGGGCGCTCCGGAGATGGAACCCCTGGCCATCGGCGGATACCTTCCCCTCGAGAAAGTCTATTCGTTCGAGCCGGTACCTGAGGAACTTACCCCTGAAGAGGCAAAAATGGTAATCGGTGCACAGGCAAACCTATGGACAGAATATGTCGCCACGCAGGAACATGCAGATTACATGACCTATCCCAGACTGGCAGCAATCAGTGAGGTATGCTGGACGAGGCCGGAGCTCAAGAATTTCGGGGATTTCTCAGTCAGGCTGAAAACTCAGCTTTCGCGCTACGAAAAAGCCGGAATAAACTATTCAAAAAGCTTCAGCTCCGTTTCAATTTCCACAGCTTACAACAAGGAAAAGAATGAAATTACATGTGAACTGACGACAGGGTTTCCGGGGTCGGAAGTTCGTTACACAACGGACGGATCGGAGCCGGTAAAATCGAGTACACTTTACCAGGGCCCTTTCCAACTGAAGGAAACGTGCATGATTAAAGCGGTGGCAGTCGTTTCCGGTGAAGTATTCTCCAAAGTTTCTGAAAAAAAGGTCTGGCTTCATCTGGCAACGGGCAGGCCCATCAGCTATACTTTCGGATATTCGAAAAAATATGCCGGCGAAGGGGATGCCACCGTTGTTAACGGAATTCGCGGAACCACAAATTTCTCCGACGGCTCCTGGCTCGGATTTGACGGAACCGATATGATCTGCACCATAGATTTGGGCTCGGAGGTGACTATTCAGCGGATAGCAACCGGCGCCCTGCAGGCTCCCGGCAGTTGGATATTTTTTCCTACCGGGATCGATTATTGGTATTCTCTTGATGGAAAGGGATATGACGGATTGGGGACAGTTGCCAATTCCGAAGGCACTGATTCACCGGAAAGACAATTACAAGACTTCAGCCTTACTTTCAATCCCGTAAAAGCCCGGTATATTCAGGTAATTGCCAAAAACCTTGGTATGTGCCCTCCCGGTCATGCCGGAGCCGGAAACAGGTGCTGGATGTTTCTTGATGAGATCGTTGTAGAATAAAAATTATCCCGATGAAGAAAGCAATTGCCTCACTTCTAATTATCTGCTTAACAATTGCTGCTTATACCCAGCACGATTATCAGAATAAATACTATCCGCCGGCAGATCCGTTGGTGCAGAAGAAACTCGAACAATGGCAGGACCTGAAATTCGGGTTGCTCATGCATTGGGGGCCCTACAGCCAGAAAGGCATAGTAGAATCCTGGTCAATCTGTGCCGAGGATGAGGACTGGTGCCGCAGGGATATGGAGGATTATACAGCCTATAAAAAGAGCTATGAGGATCTCCAGAAAACGTTCAACCCTATAAAATTTGATCCCGATAAATGGGCTCACGCGGCAGCGGATGCCGGAATGAAATACGTTGTTTTTACAACCAAGCACCACGATGGGTTCTGTATGTTCGACAGCAAGTACACCGATTATAAGATTACCGGGGCAAAGACGCCCTTTCATACAAATCCAAAGGCAAACGTAGCTAAAGAGATTTTCAATTCCTTTCGCGCCAAAGGTTTATGGACAGGTGCCTATTTCAGCAAGCCCGACTGGCATTCGGAGTATTACTGGTGGCCAAATTTTGCCACGCCTGACCGGAATGTCAATTATGCAATCAGCAAATATCCTGAGCGCTGGGAGAAGTTCGTCCAGTTCACTCAAAATCAAATTATGGAGCTGATGACGGATTACGGCCCGATGGATATACTGTGGCTCGATGGCGGCTGGGTCCAGAAAATGACCCAGGATGAAGTGAATGCCTATGTTCACTCGCCAAACTATAAGTTTATGCATATCCAGAGCCAGGACATCCGGATGGATGAACTGGCCGCAAAAGCCAGGGTAAAACAACCCGGCCTGATCGTGGTTGACCGCGCAGTTGAAGGACCGAACCAGAATTACCTGACACCTGAAAATACCGTTCCGAAAGAGATGCTCCCCTACCCTTGGGAATCCTGCATGATTCTTGGCGGGGGCTGGTCTTATTCCTTTGATGCAAAATACATGAACGGCAGAAAAGTGGTTCACCTGCTCACTGATATTGTTGCCAAAGGCGGTAACCTCCTCCTGAATATCGGTCCGGGCCCCGACGGCACCTGGGATGAAGGTGCCTACCAGGCATTGGCAGAAACGGGAAGCTGGATGAAGGTTAACGGCGAAGCGATTTACGGGACCCGCAAGGTTGCGCCCTATTATGACGGCCCGCTTTATCACACAGAAAAGAAAGACGGCAGCGCCCGCTATCTGATTTATTGCCTGAAGGAAGGAGAGAGTATTCCTCAGGAAATCAGGGTCAGTGGATATGCGCCAAAGCCTGGAGCGGTGATAGACATCATTGGCTTTAAAGGATCTTTAAAATATCAGAAAAGCGGCGATGGAATCCTGATCAAGGTGCCCGGATCCATTGGTCAAAAAGCAGGTTCACCATTTGCGGTTGTTCTTCGGATACGGTAACTTTGGATCAATCATGTTCTCCAGGAAAAAGAAGCCCATCCAAACCTCCGAAGAGCTGAATTATATCATCAGCAACCTTCCGGATCTTATTGTTCGTTTAAACCGGAAAAGGATCATCACCTTCATTAATCCGGCCTCGGTTGTTTTCCTGGGCCGCTCGCCAGAAGTTCTGCTGGGATTGAACTTTTATCAGGTTTTCAATCATTCCGATAAGCCAGTTATTCCGGAGGAAGTCCTGGAGAAGGTTTTCACCGACCATAATGCCGAGATTCTTGAAAGCTATTTTACCGGGGACACCGGACAGCAAATGCATATCGAAATCAGGATTTTACCTGCTCCACAGCCCGGCAACCGGAATGAGCACATTATCCTGATGATACGGGATATCACAGTAAAAAAAGAAGCTGAACGAAAACTTCTGCAGGCAAAACAACATGCTGAGGAGAGCGACCGTCTTAAATCAGCCTTCCTGGCCAACATGTCGCATGAGATCCGGACCCCGCTCAATGCCATCGTGGGTTTTTCCCAGATCATACTTGAGGATGACCTTGAAACTGAAGAGCGCTCCCGCTATTTCGAGTACATTTATCAGAACAGCAATCAGTTGATCGGGCTGGTGAACGATATCATTGATATTTCAAAACTTGAAAGCAACCAGCTGATCATACGATCTTCTGCAACCAATCTGAACCAGATACTACAGGAAGTGCAGGAATTGGCTGAAAATGAGAAGAAGATCCGGTTGAAAACCCATCTGCTGATCATCCAGGAGAAAGAACTGGACAATGACCTGGCATTCGTCATCACGGATCCCTATCGCTTAAGGCAAATACTTACGAATCTGCTTGTTAACGCCATTAAATTTACACCAAAAGGATATATTCAGTTCGGGTACCGCTTAAAAGAACCCGATCAGATTCTGTTTTTTTGCAGGGATACAGGCATCGGAATTCCCCCGGGAAAGCAGGATGAGGTTTTCCAGTATTTCAGGCAGCTGGAGAATACCCTAACTCGCGGCAATGCCGGAACCGGGCTGGGGTTGGCCATATGCAAAAACCTTGTAGAGCTGATGGGTGGAACCATCTGGCTTCAATCTGAACCCTCAAAAGGCACTACTTTTTTCTTCAGCCTGCCTTACGTAAAGGCAAATCTTGGCGGATTACCGGAATAGTTTTGCCCAATCGCGGGCCGGGCGGTTTTTCCAGTCAGCATGATGATATAGGTAACTTACCATCAGCGGTAGAACCGTAGTTGCCTCAGCATAAACCATTTGCTCATAAATCGTTTCAACTTTTCCCCATGAACTGGCTTCCTTCAGGGTTGAAGATGAACAAGCCCCATCACGAACGTCAGCAACGGTAATCTGAACGGCATATTGATGCATAGGAACTTCCTTGCCTAAGATCTCGGCGCAAACAACCGTATCCTGTGCGAAATTCTTTGGAACACCACCGCCTATCATGAACAGACCTGAGGTGCCCGCCTCCATTTTAATCATGGTCAGTTCAAGAAAGTCTTTAACACTGTCGATGGACACATGCTTGTCGGGGTTTTCCCACTGATGCTTAACCAGGCCAAACCCGGCGCTGCTATCGGAAAATGCGGGGCAAAAAATCGGAACGCCCATTTCATAGGCAACCTGTATCAGGGAATTCTTTTTAACTGAATGCCCGACAAGATACTTGCCCAGTTCGGCAATAAACTCTCGTGACGAATAGGGTCTTGGCTCCAGCTTATCAGCTACTTCCTTAATGGTTCCATCGCAATTCTGGAGCTCTTCCTCATCAATGAAGGTATCATAGATCCTGTCAATATAAAGGCTTCTGAGCTTACTGTCAAGAACATCCATCCGGCCCCGATAATGTTTGAATCCCAGAGCCTCAAAGAAATCCATGTCAATAATGGAGGCTCCGGTTGCGACAATCACATCGACCATTTTATTTCGCACCATATCGACATAAACCTGCATACAGCCGCCGGCACTGGTGCTGCCTGCAAGAGTCAGCATTACCGTGCAATCCTTGTCATTTACCATCCTCATCAGTATATCGGTTGCATTCGCGGTATCCCGTGAAGAGAAAGACATTTTCCGCATCGAATCGATGATCGGGGTTGAGTCAAACGAGGTGATATCAATGTGCTCAATGACTTCTTTAAGCAGGTCGTTCTTTTCCATGGTAATTACTTATTAATGAGGCTGATAATTTGATATATAAGTTTTGAAGCAAGAAAATCTGATGATTTTTCACCGGCTATCGGGCAGAGTTCATTCACATCGAGCCCGATAATTGAGAAACGGTTGATGATATAATTGAGGAAACGGTAGACCTCGTTATAGGTAAGTCCGCCCGGTTCCGGGGTGCCCGTCGAAGGTAATACGGATGGGTCAAACACATCCAGGTCGATGGTCAGGTAAACCGGACCGTCGATCAGTGCAGCAACTCTTTCGTACCAGTCATCGCGGCCAACGATATCATGAGCGTAAAAAACCCGGTCAGGCTTGAGGAAGGGGACCTCCTCCACGCACATTGAACGGATTCCGACCTGGATTACATTGGCAACCTCAGAAGCCCGGGCCATTACACTGGCGTGGCTCAGGGGAGTTCATTCGTATTCAGGCCGCAAATCTGTATGGGCGTCAAGCTGAAGAACCGTGATATTGCCATAGATTTCTGCACAAGCCCGGATCGGACCGATGCAAACGGAATGATTTCCCCCGATAACAACCGGAAATTTTCCATCCTTCAGGACAGAAGTAACCCGCTCGGCCACATCAGCAACCATCTTTCCCGGGTCCTCGGTTTTTCCAATGGGTTCGGTGGTGTGCAGGCCTTTCAGATACACTTCGGTACCCGTCTGGATATCATACAATTCCATATTAGCCGATGCGTCAAGAATGGCATCCGGTCCCCGGTCGGCCCCCCGTATCCAGGTGCTGGTTGCATCAAACGGCACAGGGATAATAACAACCGGTGCCGTCTTATACTGGGTGTATTCTTCGTCTATTCCTCCAAAATTCATTTCTTCCCTGACTTAATAACCAATTAATATTTAAATCTTTATCCCGATTTTCAGGACGCAAAGATAAATATTTTTTCGGGATGGATATACTCAACAAAATCAAACAGATACAAGCTTTAGCCGAGACAGGCCTTCATTATTCCCACAATGAATTCGAACTGAACCGCAACCTCGAAATCAGTGACATCACCCTGGAAATCCTGTCGGGATTAAGCGAGATTCCGGTTGAGCAATTGAAGTTCACGATGATTGAGAATAATGGCTATAAAACCCCGAAAGTGGATGTGCGGGCGGTTGTATTCAATGCTCAGAATGAAATCCTGATGGTTAGGGAGAAAATTGACGGGTTATGGTCACTTCCCGGCGGCTGGGCTGATATCGGGTTTGCGCCTTCAGAAATAGCAGTAAAAGAGTCGCAGGAAGAGGCTGGTGCAGATGTGGAGCCGGTCAGGCTGCTGGCCGTTCTCGATAAGCGATGCCACAATCATCCGCCCGATCTGTACTATATTTACAAGATATTCATTGAATGCCGGTTTAAGGGATGGATTGAGCGGGATCAGATGGAAACCAGCGATGCAGGATTTTTTGGGGCAAAGAATCTACCCTCACTTTCCACACCCAGGAACACCGCAGAGCAGATGTCCATGCTGTTTGATTTTCGCAGCGGCAAACGGGTTGATCCTGTCTTTGATTAGAGCAACATGAAAAAACCACTACTCTCTTTGCTTCTGATTTTTAGTGTGATCGTATCAGTTTGCGGTCAGCCGGTCAACTTCCCCTACCGTCTTTCACCCGTCCGCGATGCCATTCTTATAACCGCCGGTAGCTTGCTGATGCAGGGATCAGCTATCGGACACAACCGTAAAGTTAAAATGGAAGAACCCGAGATAGCCCTGCTGGATGCTTCATCAGTTAATCCCTTTGACCGGATTGCAACCCGATACTGGAGCCCGGATATGAACAACCTCCGGGAAAAATTCGAACCCGGTTCGGTGTTGCTTGCAGGTGCCGGGATCGGAACCTATGGTATCTGGTCACGTGCTTCGAATCACAGCTGGGAAGCCATAAAAACACTGGGCCTGATGTACATAGAGGGTTTGTACCTATGCAGTGGCACCATGTTGCTGACAAAATCGCTCGTTACCCGGCCCCGGCCATATACCTACAATACCGATCTTTCCCTTTCAGAACGCAGCCGTGGGGCCAATAATGAGTCATTCTTTTCAGGCAATGCCAACATTTTGTTTTTTAACTCCGTATTTATTTCCCAGGTTTTTTCTGATCTTTTTCCTGATAGCCGGCTGAGACCCTGGATTTGGGCAGCCACGCTTTCTGTAGCCACATTCTCAGGTGTCCTGTCAGTGGGTTCCGGGTGGCATTTCCCAACGGATGTTCTCGTCGGGGCAGTTGTGGGCGGCCTGGCCGGTTACCTGGTTCCAGCCCTCCATAAATCAGAGACCCAGAAACATCTTTTGGTGATGCCCTGGGCCTCGTCATCAAGCTGCGGCTTAAGCCTCAGCTTCGCCTTATAACCCGAACCTATATGAACACTTGATCAAAAAGACGTTTTGCGGCGTTATATCGTACAAGTTTTTAAAATCCCTGCCGAAAGCAAAATCACCATAGGGATCATACCCGCTGCGGCCCTGCGACCAGACAACAAAAAGAACCGAACCCGGGCGGTATTCCCACCGAAGCACCAGGTTTGACTTAAACTCCTTCACATTAAAATCGGGATAACTGATACTGTAATCATTCGTGCCATCGCGATTTTCGTCAATCAGACAGTAGCTTTCGTCTTTATGGCAGTCGATCTGATCCTCGGTGTACACGTGATACCGATCGGTATACGTATCGGCTATTGGATCTGTGATATACTTTAAATCGGTATATAATCCTGAGGCAAAGAAGGGTTGTCCCCAATACTGAATCGTAAATGTGGGGGTAATGGTAAGGTTTACCCGGAAAGAAACACCCAGAACACGCTGGTCAATGGTTCCGAAAATATATCGGTCTTCAGGTCCGTTTGAAGTTTGTTCGACATATTGGAGATTAGAATGGCTGGCGGTGAAATTCGGCGCCACGCTGATCATTAATGCATTGATGGGCTTATAGTTTATTTCCAGTTGCGTGCTGGCCATCTCGCCATGCCCGTCATAGCTTTTATTGGCAAAACCGCTCAATTCAAATCCCAGTTTTTTACGCCCGTCGGATTCAATTTGCACAAATGGCCTCAGTGCTCCAGGAGTTCGGATGGCAGGTCCTCCCCTGAGCATGCTGGTTTCAATGGATTCAGAATCCCAGTTCAGTCCGGCGCCAAAACTCCACAAATTTTTGAAAGTAGAATTGAAATTGATATTTCCTCCATATCCAAGATATTGGCCGGCGAAGTCGAATACTGTCCAATGATTGGTGTTGATGTTAACCTGTCGGATAATCCAGAAGGGCTCCGTAATGCGGTATCCTGCCCAGAATATCGGCATCAGGTTATCAGCCTGGCGCAGAAAACCCGCGTCATTAAGTTCCACGCCTGCCGTTTTCCAGTTTATGAAACCGCCCCACTGCAGCGGAGAGTTGCCGATTTTTCCAAAAAACACGCTGCCTCCCGCACCGAGAAGAGAAGTCCGGGTTGTGTCCATAAGGTATCTTAACCGGTCCTCCCGCTGATAATAATGGGTTGAGGACATCTGGGTCCGGGTAATCGCATCGGCAGTACCATTCACATCGCTGAAATAGGTCTTAATCAGCAGCATGTATGACTTCTGCTTAAAATACTGCTCAAGAGTAACACCACCTGTGTAAGCCGACTTATGCAGATAATCCATTTGCGTTCCCTCAAGCTTGCGATTGGTTGCTGTAACCAGGCCGGAAATGACAGTATTTCCGTTATTGAAGTCCTTATGAACGCTCCCAACCGTATAATTGGTAAGGGGTTCCACAGTCTCGTATCTTTTTTCACCATTCAGGTCGATCTCGGCTTTTTCATCCTGAGTTACGGTTTCGAGCAACCCAAAGGACCATCCGCTTTGAGTTTTCCCCGTTAGTTTTGCGGCTCCGAGAATACTTGTAAATTCAGGGTGATCCGAATATTCACCGTCATTCAGTGAGGGGTATCCCTGCGGCCTCCGACCAACTCTACGGGTATAAAACAGGTTTTCATTGGCAAAATCTCCGTCGCCGATCATCAGAGGCATACTTAATATTGTGCGGCCCTCAATAAAAAATGGTCTCTTTTCCCTGAAAAAAGTTTCATAAGCCGTGAGGTTTACTTCGGAAGGGTCTGCTTCAACCTGACCAAAATCCGGATTCAGGGAGAGGTCAAGGGTAAAATTGTTCGTTATGCCGACCTTCGCATCTACTCCCCCATTATAGTTAAATTTCTTACCCGTGGCATAGGGATTTCCTTCAACCTTTTCAGAGGTTTCAGCGGAAGCCACTGCGAAAGGCGTTATATCAGCCTGTTTTCTGGCTTTAATATTATTGAGTCCAACCATCTCACCATAAAAACTCGTCGATCCCGGAGCGTTTCGGGCCATTGGCTGCCATAGTGAAAGTTCCTCTTTTCGAAACAGCATGCGGGCAACATTTAATCCCCAGGTTTGCGATTCTTTTTCAGAAAACCTGAGCTGGCTAAGCGGAATCCTGAATTCAGCAGTCCATCCTTTATCAGAAATGGCTGTTTCAACATACCAAATCGGGTCCCAGGTCTCATCCTCATTATTACCATCGCTCGTAGAAACCCGGTCAAGCTTAACCCCGCTGGCCGAGACAAAAAACCCAAAAGAAGTGCGATGGTCAAAATAGCTGTCAATATCAACACCCACCATATCGCCCTCAATTTCATCGCGCCGGGTCATCCTTTTGGAGATGCTGTCGGGATTCGTGTCCCAGGCCCAAATGGCTACATACAGGTTATTGTCATCATAAGAAATCACAAATTCCGTTTGCTGCGACGGGTCTTTCCCTTCAAACGGCTCAAACTGCACAAATCCTCCGGTGCGCGGGGCATTCTGCCAAACCGCATCATCGAGCCGGCCATCAATCACAGGAGCCGTCTGTGACAGCCGAAGGGCTGTATATTGTTTTTTCTCAATCGGTTTGGGTGCAGAATTCCCCATAACTGTCATCAGGGGGAAGAGTGCCAGAATCATTGAATAGAAAATTTTCATGTTCGTTCGGGTTAGGTACGCTAATAAGACGACAATACCCCCCGGTTTGCTACAACCAAGCAAAAAAAAAGTAAGCGCGCACTGCGTGCGCCCGGGCTGCCCGGATGTGAATACGTGACGCGTGAAGCGTGACACGTGACGCGACCCGAAACCGATAACGGCTGATGAGATGTAATCCCCGGGATGAATCCCGGGGTTACTGATGTCTGTCGAAGATATGAGGAAAGACAGTTACCCTGCGATCCTTCTCGGAAAAAAGAACAAAATCTTTATTTCCTATACCTTTAATCGTGCCAATATTAAATTTCTGGAGGTCCGATATGAAAACTAAGTGTATAGGTTGCGTTTACAGTTGAACCAGACCGCCTGGTCGATGGGGTTCACACAGTTGGAGCAGAATCATCAATCGGTAGTCGCAATGCTTCTTATCTTATCGAGTAAAAGATTATTTTTGATAGATTCTAAACCGTACACACCAAAAAAGGAGGAAATATGGCACTGGTAATCTGGAAGGACATCTATGTAGTTAACGTTAACGAAATTGACCTCCAGCATAAAAAGCTGGTTGGAATCGTCAATGAACTCCATGATGCAATGATCATTGGTAAAGGACAAACCGTAATGGGTAAAATCCTGGACGAACTGGTAGACTACACCTTGTACCATTTTGCAACTGAAGAAAAATATTTTGATCAGTATGCATATACGGAAGCGGATCTTCACAAGAAGCAGCATCAGGATTTAGTGAGTCAAGTTGCAGCTATCCAGAATAAATATAATTCGGGTGAAAAAGTCCTGACTCTCGATGTGATGAATTTCCTGCGCGACTGGCTTCATGATCACATTGTCGGGTCTGATAAACTGTTCGGTCCCTACCTGAACAGCAAGGGCCTTATTTAATCCCAAACCATTCTGATCAATGAAATCCCCCTCGTTTTTTCTGTTAATTTCCTGCATTCTTTTTATAAATCCTGGCTGGTCACAGGTGCTGGATGAACAGGGTTCTGCTTTTATCAGGCATTATACACCAAAGGAATACAAGGGAAGTCCCCAGACATGGTGTACAATACAGGATAAACGAGGGGTGACCTTTTTCGGAAACAATAACGGGACCTTAGAATTCGATGGAATTACCTGGAAAATCATTCCGAACGCAAATAATTCGATAACCCGTTCACTGGCTTGTGATAGTGATGGAAGGGTTTATGTTGGAGCTGCCAGTGAATTTGGATACCTGGAGCCGGGGCCTGGTGGAAAGAATCAGTACGTATCCCTTTCACAGAGACTGCCGGAAGAGGAGCGTACCTTTCCTAACGTTTGGAGAATATTTGTAACTTCTCATGGAGTCTATTTTTTAACTCCGAATACCATTTTTAGATTCTATAACAATGTTATCACAAAAACGGCGACAGACCTGGTCGTAATGGCTACGGTTCAAATTCATGATGATATATATTTAAGATACAAGAACAAAGGCATTTGTTTATTGAGAGATCTTGAGCAAATTCAGATTGAGGGCCTTGAAGACTCCACTTCGGAATACAGCGCCATGATTTCTTTTCCGAATAACAGACTGCTGTTGTCAGACACTAAATCCAACCTGATTCTGTTTGATATTCCATCCGGGAATTCCGAAGTATTTAAAACTGAAGCCACTGACTATATTCTGCATCATAAAGTCTATTTTTTAAAAACTATTGATGCCATAACCTTTGCAGTGGTAACCAGGACCGGCGGGATTGTAATCCTATCCAATTCTGGTGAAATCGTTCGGGTGATCAATGAAGAAAGAGGATTACCCGGCGGACTGTTTTATTCCCTCTATGTCGATCCTGACCAAAATCTATGGGGGACTTTTGCGAATGGCATTGTAAAAATAGATATCAATTACCCGGCATATAAATTTGACAACCGGCAGGGCCTCTCAGGAGTTGCAACCAAAACTTACTATTTCAAGAATATGAGATATGTCGCAACTCTTGAAGGAGTTTTCTACTTACCAGAATATAAGAATGATCCAGAGTCCGATAACCACATATTTGGAAGGATAAATACATTAAAAAGCCCATGTTTTTATTTATCGGAATACGACGGCATTTTGTTGGGTTGCGGCACTGGTGGTATCTGGAGCATCCGTGATACTATTGCCAGTAAAGTCTATTCATCCGGCAACGAAATTCTTTATTCCTTATCCAGCGATACAAGATTTCCTGATATTTTGTTTTTTGGAGGTCCGTCATACCTGGGATTTCTAAAGGTTGCAAAAAATGCAAAGGCTACAAGTCTTCTGGTTACAGACAGCTTCATTTTTCCGGAAAGAATGGGAAAAATTATACGAATCACCCCAGATCGTGATGGAAATCTTTGGGTAAGTACTGATCTCGACGGAATATTTTTCATTCGCTTTTTTGGCAATGATGTCAAGAACTACAGAATTACACATCTGGGCATACAAAACGATTTACCGACCCTTGATCGAAATATTGCCTATAGAATTGATAATGAAATTCTTATCGCCTCGAAAGCGGGGATTTTTAAACCGGAATTTCCTGCCGGCAATTCCCATGATTCCTTAATTCAATTTAGGTATACCTCCATATTTGGTGATAAAATCAAAGGGCGGATTGACAAAATATTGAAAATTGAGGAGGGTAAGTACTTAATGTCAGGGGACTCCGTTTTTTATATGCTGCAGACGGGAAAGCAATACTATCGTGACGACGGGGGTTTTACACGTTTAACGAATGCCTTTACCATAGAAGATGTTTTACTGAATAAAGACAAAAGCATCAGTTTTATGGCCTCCGATACGTATATTTTATATAATACGGGGACCAAGGTTGATTATAGCAAACCCTTCAATACAGCAATACGAAAGGTTATTATTGGCAAAGATTCTTTACTCTTTGACGGGAATTTTTACCGCTCCGTCGACTCTGCAAATATTACATGCACAGATCAGCCACCTGCATTTAAGCCCACTATTGATTTTAAACACAATTCTATTATTTTCCAGTTTGCCGGATTATTTTACGAAGAGCCTCAGGAAACGGAGTTTCAATATTACCTTGAAGGGTATACTGATGAATGGAGTGCCTGGACAAAGGAGAATAAAGCTACGTACACAAATTTACGCGAGGGGAAATACACCTTTAAAGTTAAGTCAAAAAATATTTATGGAACCAATGGTGAGACCTCTGAATACTCCTTTCGGGTTTTGCCCCCCATATACCGGACCTGGTGGGCATATATTTTATACTCCCTTCTGATACTTTTTTGCCTTTACATCTTCCTAAAATATTATACAAAAAGGTTGATGCGGAAACAAAGGCAATTGGAGGAAATTATCAATGACCGAACTGCTGAAATAAAATCCGCGAATTCAAGGCTGGCCTCCCAAAATCTTGCACTTAACCATTCTGCCATTGTTTCCATATCTGACCTTAAGGGCAACATCAAGGAAGCGAATGAGGCGTTCTGCAGGATTGGCCAGTATAACAGAGAGGAATTGATCGGAAAAAATCACAACATCATTAATTCAGGACTCCATTCAAAAGAATTCTTTGGGGAAATGTGGGCAACCATAAGCAGTGGAAAGGTATGGAGAGGGCAAATTCGGAATAAGGCAAAAGACGGATCATTTTACTGGGTTGATTCAGTTATCGCTCCTATCATGGGCGAGGATCAAAAACCGATTGAATATTTATCGATCCGGTTTGACATTACAGACAGGAAAAATGCCGAAGAAGCACTGAAAGAATCTGAAGAAAGAAGCAGATCTCTATTATTTTCTGCAAGTGACGGAATCTTTGGTTGCGATAAAGAAGGGAATACCACATTCATCAATCCTGCAGCATTAACTATGCTCGGCTTTACGGAAGACGAAATAATCGGAAAAGGGATTCACCAGCTCATTCATCATTCGTATAGCGATGGCTCTCAATATTTTATAGACCATTGTCCGATGTATAAATCCTATTCGAAAGGTGAATCAGCGAGGGTCGACGATGAAGTTTTATGGAGAAAAGACGGCACAAGTTTTTATGTGGAATACTCTTCCACTCCTTTGTTGGCAGGCAGCGAGGTATTAGGTTCTGTCGTATTATTTAAAGACATAACTAAAAGGAAGGAACTGGAAAGGAAATTCAAACTGGTTCAATACGGTATTGATAATGCCAAGGACAGCATCTGTTTTCTGGATCCGGGGACTGGTAAAATAATTGATACGAATATTAATGCCTACGCTTCTTTAGGATTTGCAAAAGAAGAGCTGATCGGAAGGTCTTTCTGGTATTTTGACATCAATTTTGACAGGGAAGAATGGGCATCTTTTGTCGACAAGCTAAAAGCAGGACAGCAAATTACCTATGAATCTACCCTATGCAGCATAGATGAACAATTGATTTCGGTAGAAATTAGTACATCCTATTTTCAATTTGAGGGCAATGGATATATTGTTGCTTTTACCACTGATATTACAGAGCGCAAGGAATCCGAGGAGAGAATCAATGCCTATTTCAACAGCTCTAATGACGGTCTTCTTATTTTGTTACCAGATCAAGGCTTCATGCATGCCAACACGCGAGCAGTCGAATTATTTGGATTTGAGCATCTTTCGGACCTGCTCAAATGTGGGCCGGTAGACCTCTCTCCGGACATGCAGCCAAACGGGCGGTCATCTGCTGAAGCCGCTATGGAACACATCACAACCGCGATGCAAAGCGAACACGCCCATCATTTCGAATGGATGCATAAGAGTAGTGCGGGAATTATTATTCCATGCGAAATAACTTTGATTAAAATCTCGATCTCAAATAAACCAGCTTTATTAGTCTGCATTCGTGATATTACAGAAAGGAAAAAGAATGAGGAAATAATTCTTCAAAATGAAGAAAGACTTGCTATGTCATTGAAAGGTGGCAACCTCGGTCTCTGGGATTGGCAAGCGAACCCGGATGTTTATGTCACTAATGATATTTGGTCTGAAATGCTTGGCTATAAACGCCAGGAATTGGATGAGTTATTTGGTAATACTGCAGCACGGTGGGTTAATATGCTGTGGCCGGAAGACATGGATTTTGCAGTGCAGAATTTTACAAAATTTGTCAACAGAGAGATTTCCGATCATCGCATGGAAATGAGGATGAAAACGAAATCGGGTGATCCAAAATGGATACTGGCAGTTGGCGGGGCTGTCGCATATGATGAGAATGGAAAAGTATCCCGAATGGTTGGTATTCACCAGGATATAACTGACATGAAGAAAATTCTGACGGAATTGGAAAATGCGAAAGAAGCTGCTGATGCTGCTACGGTTGCAAAGAGTCAGTTCCTGGCCACCATGTCGCATGAAATCCGGACCCCGATGAATGCGATCATCGGGCTCACAAACCTGGCGCTTAAAACCGAAATGACTCCCAAGCAGCTGGATTACCTGATCAAGGTTGAACGCGCTGCACATTCCCTATTGGGAATTATCAATGATATCCTTGATTTCTCCAAAATCGAGGCAGGGAAGCTGAATATTGAAGAGACCGATCTCAAGCTCGACATTGTGATGGATACCCTGTCCAACCTGATCTCGCAAAAAGCCCAGGAAAAAGATCTTGAATTTTCAATCCGGGTGGATAAAGATGTGCCCAACAATTTGATTGGAGACCCCACCCGTGTCGGCCAGATCCTGACCAATTTTTGCAGCAATGCAATTAAGTTTACTGAGAAAGGGGAAATTCTGGTTGACGTTGAAGTCCAGAAAGAGTTAGAGGATAAGATTAAATTACGGTTTGCCGTCAGCGATACTGGAATCGGATTAACTACAGAACAAAAGGATAAGCTGTTTCAATCATTTAGCCAGGCTGATGCATCAACTACACGCAAATATGGCGGTACGGGTTTAGGATTGACCATCAGCAAGAAACTGGCCAACCTGATGGGTGGTGATGCATGGGTAGAAAGTGAAAAGGGCAAGGGCAGCATTTTTTATTTCACGGCCATTTTTGGCATTCAGCAAAACCAGGAGTCTAAGGACTATTTTGATTCAGTTGATTTGAAAGGCCTTAAAGTTTTAGTTTGCGATGATAACCATACCAGCCGGGAGATTCTTTGCGAAGCACTTGAAGCATTTTCTTTCAGACCGACCGCGGTTGCTTCAGGAATGGAGGCTATCGACCTGTTAATAGCTTCTCAGGATGAGCCCTTCGAGCTGGTTGTGATGGACTGGCGCATGCCCGGAATGGACGGTATTGAAGCCAGTCGGATCATCAGGCAGGAGAAGGCAATGCAGACTCCAATGATCATCATGGTAACAGCCTTTGGCAAGGAAGAAATAGCAAAACAGGCAGAAGAGGCCGGAATTAACGGTTTCCTGGCAAAGCCCGTTAGCTATTCATCTCTTTTTGATTCGATCATGAACGTTTTCGGAAAGGCGGGAAGCCATAAAAAGATCCGCACCGACAAGGGAATGAAGCACCTGGAATCGCTGAAGCTGATCGCCGGTGCACGGATACTGCTGACAGAGGACAATGAAACCAACCAGCAGGTAGCCACCGAGCTCCTTGACAGTGCCGGAATGGTAGTCGAGATTGCCAACAACGGTCAGGAGGCCGTCGAAATGATTTCCCGGGCAGAACAAGGATATTACGAATTGGTCCTCATGGATCTCCAGATGCCGGTAATGGATGGGTATACCGCTACTGTTGAAATCCGGAAGCTGAAATCTCCGGATGAATTAATCATTCTGGCCATGACCGCCGACGTGATGGAGGGCGTTCGGGAGCGATGCGCTGAGATTGGCATGCAGGGATTTGTAATGAAGCCGATTGATCCGGATGAACTGTTTGGCGCCCTGGTTAATTGGATCCCTGAAATTAAGGCAGAAGGCAGAAGGCAGAAGGCAGAAATTAGTGATAAGGAGCAAGTAACAGGGATGAAGGAGAAGGTGAAGATTGAAGACCTTCCTCAGTTTGAAAGGATTGATACGCTGGATGCGCTTCGGCGGGTGGGTGGAAATGTGGGACTCTATCTTAAGCTGCTGAAAAAGTTCAGGGCAAAAGGTGACGGGCATTTTTCAGAGATTCAAACAGCCGCAGAAGGAGATGACAATGAATTATCTGTCAGGCTGGCCCATACCCTGAAAGGTGTGGCAGGCAACCTGGGAATCCAGGTAGTATTTGAAGCTGCCAAAACCATTGAATTTGAGTTGAAGGCCGAACAGTTGAATCCCGCTTCAATGGAAAACCTTAAAGATGCGCTTGCAATTGCCCTCAAGGACCTTGAAAAGATCCAGGAGACTCAGGATGGAAGTGCGGGTGTATCGGAGTCCGGAGTAGCCGTGCATCTGGAGGATGTAAGGGAAAAGGTTGAGAAATTGCGGTCATTGCTGAAAAATGACGATGCCGAAGCCAAGTCGCTTCTTGATGAGATCGGTGAAGTCTCCGATTTTAAACAGGAGTTTAAAGAAATCAGGAAACTGGCGGAAGGTTATGATTTTGACGAAGCTTCAGAAATCCTGGAAAAATTAATCAGAAAGACAATCTAAGAACAGCCTGAAAGGTATTGCACCATGAAACTAAATATCAGAGCCAAATTATTGTTGACCATTGTTCCTCCAATCCTGGTTATATCATTACTTGGGGGATACCTGACGAATAAGTATGTAACTGAATCGGAAATTGAGAGCCTTGACCGGTTTATGCTGACGTACACGGCAGATTTTGCAAAAGAGATTGAAAACTCGTTGAATAACATAGCATTAGTTGTACAAAATGGTGCAGAATTTGTCTCTTTTTCCGAAAATGTTACTGATGATGAAGGCTATTCTTTTCTTGAAAAAAACCTGAGTAAAAACCCACTTATCTACGGATCAAGATTTACGTTCGACAAGTCACTGAATGGTGGAAAATACAGATGTCTCTCCGTTACTGACTCCAGTGGCATCATTCTTAAACGTGAAGTAAGTCACCTGCTCAATTTTAATGAAGATTGGTATCAGATTCCATTTACGACAGGCAAAAAGTTCTGGGAAGAGCCGTTTGTGGGAGTTGAAACGGGAAAATTAACCGGTCGGTTTTCTATGCCCATCTCTAAAGATGGCAAAATAATCGGGGTATCGTCAGCAAGGGTGGATCTGACAAGGTTTGAATCCTTTGTGGATAAAAACCTTTATAAAACCCTCAATTTCATCATGATTTCCCAAAAAGGACAGTTCATTTATCATCCCTCTCCTAAAAGAATATACAGAGATAATATTTTAACCATTACCGGGAGTTCCGTTAATCCTGAGGACCAACGGCTTGAAGGTGAAAGAATGATGAAGGGGGAATCAGGAAAAATAGTTTTGCGGATTGACGATGAACCCGGGCAACGTATATGGGCCTATTTCCATCCGGTGAGAATCAATGATCGAGGGAATCCAAGTATAGCCCTGTCGATTCGCGAAGACGAACTTCTGGCGGGCGTAAAAAAAATCACAAGGTTTATTAAAATATACACAGCTACTATCTCCTTAATTCTGTTTCTGCTGGTGTATTTCATTGCAAAGAATATTTCAAAACCGATTTCACGTTTCACGAAAATAGTCCAGCGCATGTCCGCCGGAAATAAAAGGGAAGCCGTGATCCTTAAATCAAACGATGAAATTGGCGATCTGTCGGCAGCGTTTAACAAAATGATCCGGGAAATCGATGAGAAAGAAAAAGAGCTTAATGAACTGACCCATAGGTACAAATTTGCCTTCCAGGCAACGGATGATGGCATTTTCGACTGGCACCTGGATACAAATGAACTTTATTTCAGCGACAGAATGTATGAACTCTTCGGATATGAGCCGAAAGATTTTATTCCGACGGTTGAGAAATGGCTTTCCTTAAACGATCCGTCTACGCATGAAACTTCCTCGAAAGCAGTATACTCTGCCATTGAAAAAAATTCAGGGTATGAATCAGAATTCCTGGGAATCCGGAAGAACGGCGATAAATTCTGGGTTCTGACAAGAGGACTGGTGGTTGAAACCGATGAGCTGGGCAAAGCAAAACGAATCGTTGGGACTCACACGGATATTACCACCAGAAAAGACAATGAGGTAGCCATTAAGGCAATCAACCAGGATTTAAAGACCCGGTTGGATGAAATAGAAAAATTCAACAAGCTGGTTGTTGCACGCGAAAACAGGATGCTTGAGTTGAAAAGTGAGGTTAACAGCTTATTACTTGCTTTGAATAAGGAACAAAAGTATTCTCTGGATGAGGTTGCTCAAGACCTTGGAGCGGTTACGGAGAAAGATACTGAACTACCTGACCTTGATTTATACGAAGATTATGAATTCCAATTGAAGGATCTGATCGACCTTGAGCTCATGCAGGAGCTACTTGACAGCTATTGTAAAACCGTAGGTATAGCTTCGGCGATTATTGACCTGAAAGGAGAGGTACTGGTTGGATCCAACTGGCAACGGGCCTGTACGGACTTTCACCGGGTTAACAAGGCCACCTGCGACCGGTGTATTGAGAGTGACACGGATATGGCGCTTCAGCTTAACGGCGGTACCAATTTCGCCATTTACAAGTGCATGAACGGACTTACCGATTCTGCCTCTCCGATTATTATCGGCGGCGAGCACCTTGGAAACTTTTTCGTCGGACAATTCTTCCAGGAGAGACCGGATTTAGAGTATTTCAGGAAACAAGCCAAAGAGTTCGGCTTTAATGAAGAAGAGTATTTAGCTGCTATAACAGAAGTACCGATTATACCCGAAGAAAAACTCAGAACGGTTCTGAAATATCTGACTTTGAATGCTGAACTGTTTGCCCAGATCGGCCTGGAGAGGGAACGGATCAATCGGTTTGAAAAGTCGATGCTGAGAGAATCCATGAAAAAGGAGGCGACCAACAAAGCCTTGCAAAATCAGAAAACCGCCGCTTTGAATCTTGCACAGGATGCAACCCTGGCGCAGGAACAACTTAAGAAATCACAAGAGGAGGTTCTCGACCTAAATAAAAACCTCGAAATAAAAGTTGCGGAGCGAACCCAATTGCTGGAGAAATCGGAGCAGCGGAGTAAATCGCTTTTAATTTCGGCAAGCGATGGAATTTTCGGCTGTGATACGGACGGTAACACGACTTTTATAAACCCTGCGGCGCTGGAGATGCTGGGATTTGACGAAGCATCATTCATTGGACAGCCCGTACACGCACTGATACATCATACCCATTCAGACGGGACAAAATATGAAAATGATTCCTGCCCGATGTACAAATCCTATGCTTTGGGCGAAACTGCCAAAATCGATAATGAAGTTTTATGGCGCAAGGACGGATCAAGTTTCCCAGTTGAGTATTCAAGCACTCCCCTGCGGAATGGAGCTGAGCTGATCGGTTCCGTGGTAATCTTCAAGGACATAACTGAAAGAAAGATTGCTGAATTAGCACTGGAAAAAGCCGTAAAATCTGCCGAGATCATTGTTCAAAGTTCACCCGTGCCGATGGCTGTAACCAATATTAAAACCGGTAAAATCATCCAGACCAATGAAGCAATGGCTGCATTCAACCGACTGACAGTTGAAGAGCTTATGAATCATTCAGCCATGGAGATCTATACGGATCTCGAAAATCAGCGCCCCATTATTTTAAAGGAGGTACAGGCAAAAGGCGGGTTAGAGAACATGGAGATTCTGCTCAAACGAATCGGGACCTCTGAGCCACGCTGGTGCCTGCTGTCTATTCATACCATTGCCTTTCAAGGCGATAACGCGCTTGTGACTTCGATTATCGATATTCAGGACATTAAAAAAATTCAGAATGAGATTCTTGAAGCTAAAGAGAGCCTGAACCTGGCGCTCGAATCTGCAAAAATGGGAACCTGGAAATACTATCCTGTTGAAAATAAGCTGGAAGCCGATGAAAACACGAGAAGGCTATACGGGCTGGACGATGTAGAATTGGATGGCACCATGGGTCAGTGGTTTACTTTTGTCCATCCGGATGATATCCCAGGCGTTGCCGCAATAATGCAGGAAACGATGTCAAATCAGATTATCGATTACAAAACACACTTTAGAATTGTAAAACCGGATCAGGATGTCAGACATGTCATGTCAATCGGAAAATTCACGTATGATTCAGCCGGTGCAC
>CAYQFT010000020.1:7422-33768 GCA_964416825.1 uncultured Porphyromonadaceae bacterium | reverse complement strand
GGCAAATCTGCCGTGCAGGTGATTAAAGAGATCAAGATCCGCGAAATGGCTTCCTGACCGACAACTATCTTTTACTATCACAATCGAACATGGAAAAGACAAAAGTAATAGTAGGCCTAGGCAGTTGCGGTATAGCTGCAGGCGGCAATAAGGTGTACCAAAAATTGATGTCGCTCAAGGAAGCTGACAATCTTGACTTCACCCTTGACAAAACCTCGTGCATCGGCATGTGCTATCGGGAGCCCCTGGTGGAAGTTATCGATGAAACCGGATCCTACCTCTATGGGGAAATCGATGAGAAAAAGGCCTTTGAAATTATAAATCAGCATATTGTAAACCAGAATCCCGTTAAGGAATATCTTGTTAAATCCGACCTGTTTCCCACAGAAGATGAACAATTCTTTACCGGTCAGGTGAAAATTGCACTCCGTGACTGTGGCTATATTAATCCGGAACGTTTGGAAGAGTATGAGGCCAGAAACGGATACAACGCCTTAAAAAAGATCGCCTCTGATGGCATTTCAAAAGAGGCCGTCATACAGACCATCCTGGATTCGGGACTGCGCGGCCGCGGCGGAGGAGGATTCTCTACAGGAATGAAATGGAGATTTGCTTTCAAGTACAAATCAGACGAGAAATATGTAATCTGTAATGCAGATGAAGGGGATCCCGGCGCATTCATGGACAGATCCCTGCTGGAAGGGGATCCTCATGCTGTTATTGAAGGAATGATCATTGCTGCCTATGCGATAGAAGCCACCGGGGGAGTGATTTATTGCCGGGCAGAATATCCCCTGGCCATTCACCGGCTCAACATCGCCCTGGATCAGGCCAGAAAAAAAGGTTATCTGGGCAAGGACATTGCCGGAATAACAGGTTTTAATCTCGATATCTCAGTTAAGGAAGGTGCCGGGGCCTTTGTGTGCGGAGAAGAAACTGCCCTGATGGCCTCTGTTGAGGGCAAGCGCGGCATGCCAACCAAGCGACCTCCGTTTCCTGCTGAAAAAGGACTCTGGGGAAAGCCCACCAATATTAATAATGTTGAAACCTATGCGAATGTTCCCTGGATAATCAGCAACGGGTCAGCTGCCTATGCGGCATACGGCACTGAAAAAAGCAAGGGAACAAAAGTCTTTGCCCTGACCGGAAAGATTAAACATGGCGGATTGGTGGAAGTTCCTATGGGTATCACCATCCGCGAAATCATTTACAAACTGGGAGGCGGAATTGCCGATGGAAAGCAATTCAAGGCCGTGCAGCTGGGAGGTCCATCAGGAGGATGCATTCCGGAGCACCTGATTGACACAAACATCGATTATGATTCTGTCAATGCTACCGGTGCAATCATGGGGTCAGGCGGAATGGTGGTAATGGATGAAACTACCTGTATGGTTGATATGGCCAGGTTCTTTTTGGATTTCACACAGAAGGAATCCTGCGGGAAATGCACATTCTGCAGGATTGGAACAAAACGAATGCTGGAGATTCTTAAACGGATCTGTGAAGCGAAAGGCGAGGAAGGCGACATTGAAAAGCTGGAGGAACTCGCTTACCAGATTAAAGACAGTTCCCTTTGCGGACTGGGCCAGACTGCTCCCAATCCGGTCCTGACAACCATCCGGTATTTCAGGAATGAATATGAAGCACATATCAGGGACAAGAAATGCCCGGCAAAAAATTGCAAGCCGCTATTAACCTATGAGGTGATTCCTGACAAGTGTACCGGTTGCACGGTTTGCGCCAAGAACTGCTCAGTTGATGCCATTTCAGGAAACCGCAAGGAAGTACATTTCATCGATCAGGAAAAATGCATCAAATGCGGCATTTGCTTTACAAAATGCAAGTTCGAAGCTATTCTCGTCCACTAATCTAAAACGAACTGATTATCGCCATGACTGAAATTAATATAATCATAGACGGAAATAAATTCGAAGGGTTCGCTGGTGAAAGCATTCTCGATGCCGCCAGGCGTAACCATATCAGCATACCTTCCCTTTGTCATGACCCGCGTCTTGATCCCTACTCTTCCTGCTATGTTTGCGTAGTTGAGATCGAGGGCATGAAAGGACTGCAGCCTGCTTGTTCAACGCGGATATCCGAAGGGATGACCATTCATACGAATAACGAGAAGGTAAGAAAAGCCCGGAAAATGGCACTTGACCTGCTTGTGAGTAATCACTATGCTGATTGCGTCGCTCCGTGCAAACAAACCTGCCCCGCCGGTGTTGATGTTCAGGGATATATATCGTTGATAGAAAAGGGATTATATTCTGATGCTGTTGCATTGATTAAAGAAGTTAATCCGCTGCCAGCCATTTGCGGCAGGGTATGTGTTCGCCCCTGCGAGGTAGCCTGCAGACGCAATCTCCTGGACGAGGGAACCGGAGTCGGCATCGATTATCTGAAGCGATTCGCTTCCGATTTTGACCTGAAATCAACCAACAAATACAAACCGGATCTGAAACCTGAGACAGGCAAGCGCGTTGCCGTTATCGGGGCCGGGCCGGGAGGACTATCGGAAGCATGGTTCCTGCGCAGGGAAGGTCATGCAGTAGATATTTATGAAGCCAGTCCGAATCCGGGGGGTATGCTTCGGTACGGAATTCCGCCGTACCGGTTACCGAATGAAATTATCGATCAGGAAACAGCCAATATAACGGACCTTGGCGTCAACATTTTCTATGGCCGCAAACTGGGGGCTGACCTTAGCTACGGCGAGATTGTCGGTAAATATGATGCGATGGTGCTGACAATCGGCTCACAGGGAGGAACACGCGTAGGCTGCCCGGGTGATGATGCCGAAAACGTTTTCCCGGGGATCGATTTCCTCAGAAACATTGAGATGACCGGACAGAAGCCCGACTTCAGGGGAAAAACCGTTGCAGTGGTCGGCGGTGGAAACACGGCTATGGACTGCTGCCGGACCGCGCGTCGACTCGGAGCTAAAAAGGTTTATGTGGTATACCGCCGGACAGAAAAAGAGATGCCTGCCAACCCCATTGAAATTCATGAATCAAAGGTAGAGGGGATTGAGTACCTATTTCTGACCAATCCAGTGGAAATCACCAAGGATCAGGGTGGCGTTCTGCAATCAATGCGGCTCATACGCATGGAACTTGGTGAACCCGATTCATCAGGCAGAAGGCGGCCCGTCCCGGTGGAAGGATCTGAATTTGACCTTAAAATTGATTACATCCTCGCAGCAATCGGGCAAAAAACACAGGTTGACTTTATACATGATGTCAATGCTTTCAGTTCATCCGGAGAACTTAAGATTACAAAATGGGGAGATATTGATGCAAACCGGAAAACCCTTCAGACCGGCATACCTTCCGTTTTCGCAGCAGGTGATGGTGTCACCGGCCCCGCCACATTGATAGAAGCCATCGCTCAGGCACGGGTTGCTGCACGAAGCTGCCATCAGTACCTGTCGGGCTTGCCGATAGAGCCGGCCAATCCTGAATTCATCAGCAGGAAGGACAACTTCAGGGAACAGGAGAAAGATCTTTACCACGGTCATTTCAGTCATCAGTTGCGTGAAGAGATGCCCTTAATTCCGGCCGACCAGCGTATAAACTTTAACGAAGTCGAACTAGGATATTCAGAGGCGATGGCCCTCAACGAAACCGCGCGATGTCTGGAGTGCGGCTGCCAGGAGTACTTCACCTGTGATCTGAAAAGGCTTTGTGATGAGTACGGTGCGGACCAGAAAAAATTCTCAGGGACTTTCACAGAGCACCGGGTAGATTTCAGACATCCCTATATCGAGATTGATAACAATAAATGTATCCTGTGTTCAAGATGTATCCGGATTTGCAGTGAAGTAGCCGGAGCCCATGCACTGGGCTTGCTTAACCGGGGATTTGATTCCTGTGTTGCCCCGTCGATGGGTAAATCCCTGACCGATACCGCCTGCGAATCCTGCGGCCTTTGTATTTCCGCCTGCCCCACCGGCGCAATCACTGAGAATTTCGCATTTAAGCCGGGGCCAGTCAGGTTGGAAAATGATTCCACAATCTGCAATTTTTGCTCAATAGGCTGTTCCATGGAGCTGCATTCAGGAGGTGGATTCGTCTGGAAGGTTACCGGTCATGAAGGCAGCGTCAATCCTAAGAGAACCATTTGCAGGTATCCGAAATTCGGGTACAAGTACCTGAATGCAACCAACAGGATTACAGCTCCGATGATTCGTAACGGAGAAGAATGGGTAGAAATATCCTTTGACCAGGCCTATTCCATTATCCATGAGAAAATTATCGCTGTTAAGCCGGAGGAAAACGCCTTCTTCGCCGGAGCAAGGCTCACTAATGAAGAGCTTTACCTGGTTCAGAAGCTCGCACGTAAGGCGGCTGACTGCCAGAACATTCACAGTTTTCACTATTTAGGCAGAGGATCTGGCTATCGTCAGGCATCCGAAAAAAATGTACCGTTTGCAGAAATCAAGCAGGCATCAAGAATCTTTCTCCTCGGCACTGAAATCCACGAGGACAATGCCATTGCCGGGTTTATGGTAAATCAGGCTCACTACAGGAACAAGGTATCTGTAATAAACATAAGCCTATATGAGGGCAGCAAACTAGAGCCAAAGTGTGATCAAAACATTCATGTTGAATCCTACTTTCACTTCATCCTTGCTGCGATCCACTACCTGCTTAAAAATGAAAAACAAAACGGCCTCTATATCAGGGATCATGTTAAGGGATTTGAAGACTACCGGAATGAAATCCTGAAACTTGACTACAATAAGCTTCTTGAACAGGCTGGTTTTGAGGATGAAAAAGTTGTCCGTGAATTCGCTGACAGTTTTAACCTTGAGATGAATCCGGTACTGCTGTTTTCTGAGGCGGAACTCTCCTCCAATGAGGCATCTGAACTGAGAAACCTCGCCCTGATCACCGGTAAACTAGGCAAAACAGCCAGTGGATTGATTTGTCTTAAAGAAAAAAACAATTCCCAGGGAATCTGGGATATGGGTATCCATCCCTCCTTTTATCCGGGCGGCAAGGCAACCGGCGCGCAGGACAACCAGCTTGCCTTGCTGATGGCTGGTCAATTCCGTAACGTTTTAATTTTTGGAGAAGATCCTGTGGGATGCGCTTCTGATCCGGATGAAACTCGAATCTGGCTTGGCCAAACGAATTTCCTGGTGGTTCAGGACTATTTCCTTACTGATACTGCTTCCCTGGCCAACCTGGTACTGCCAGCCAGCCTGCCTTTTGAATTAACAGGCAGCTTTACAAATACACAAAAAAGAATTCAGGAAGTCTTTCCGATCCGTCAAAGTCCATTGACAGCTGACAGTATCGATCAACTGACCGGTATGCTAAAAGAATTCGGTATGAACGGAATCCACGACAGCATGGATGCCCGGAATGAAGCATTTCTTGAAATCTCTGGTCATGAGGAAATTACTGAAACTTTAACGTTTGCCGTTGAAGACAATTACAATCCACTTTTCAATCATGGCTGCGATTTTCTGGTTAAGCTGTTTGATGATGAGTTTCATGCTGCATTTACCCCAATGAACTGACAAGAAAACATAATGAAAACATTCAATTCGATTCATGAAATACTTGAATTCGCCATGACTGGCGAACAAGGCGCAATAGATCTATATACCAGGCTGGCCGGTGAAACAACCATATCTGAGATGAAACAGATATTCCTGCAATTTGCCAGGGAAGAGATGGGTCACAAAGCCCGATTGATGAAGATCCGTGATGAAGGGATTATGGATACAGTCCAAATCAAAGTAACGGACATGAAAATCAGTGATTATACGGCTGATGTAGAACCAACCCCGGATATGGACTACAGGGATGCACTGGTTCTGGCAATGAGCCGGGAAAAAGCTGCATTCAAGCTTTATTCCAGGCTCGCCGAACAAGTGACAGATAGCGGACTGAAAAACCTCTTCCTGTCTTTGGCACAGGAAGAAGCCAAGCATAAACTCAGGTTTGAGCTGGAATATGATGAGTTTGTGCTCAGGGACAATTAGTACCCGCTGTATTCCTGTGTTAAGGTAGATTTTGAACCGCTTGAATATTTAAATAACTTTGCGGTTCAGAAACACAGAGTCGTGATCAGAAAACCAATTGTCCCGCTGAGATTCTCCTGTCGGCTGATAATCATTCAGCTCTTCCTCACCATTGGTTTTTCTGCTTTGCAAGGTCAGTTTCAACCTACCCCCGTTAAGAAATCCGATAACCTGGTAACTGTCAACGGTAAAGATTTCTATCTCCATGAAGTTCTTCAGGGCCACACTCTATACAGCATCGCTAAAGCATACGGGGTAACTGAAGCCATAATTACTGAAGCCAATTCTGTCCTCCGGACGAAATCACTGGCAATCGGCCTTGTGATTAAGATCCCCGCCCTGGCTTCACCACAGGATGGATTTCTGATCCATAGTGTGCAGTCAAAGGAAACCCTTTCTTCATTGTCAAGGATGTATGGCATCAAGATTGACGACATCCGGGCCGTTAATCCGGATACCCGGTGGGGGTTGTCTCTGGGGCAGAAAGTTAAAATCCCGAGAGATAAAATTACAATCCGTCAAGAGGAGAGTTCCGAGACCGCAGCACTGGCAAAAAATGAATTAATTGAAAAAGAGCAGGTTGTGCCTGAAGAAAACACAAGGAATCTGCCATGCGGCGCCAAGGCGGTTCCTCATAAAACAGATGTTTTCAATCTTGTCATACTTCTGCCGCTAAATCTGGCGGAAAACGATGCACTTAACTATTCAGACACGCTTGAGGAGGACCATTTCAGGTTTTTTGAGTTTCTTGAAGGGGCCTATCTTGCGATAGACTCCCTCAGGCAATCAGGGCTCAACATGAACCTGACTGTTCTGGACACCGAAAGAAACCCCGAAACCATCAGGACTATTATCTCAAGCGGAAAACTTAGCAGCGCTGACCTGATAATCGGTCCCGTATTCCGGAGCGAACTTGAGCTTGTGGCTCCCTACGCAAAGAGCCGCAAGATTCCAATAGTCAATCCTTTATCCTCCATTGATTTTGCGACCGGTAATCCCTATGTTTTCCAAACCCGGCTAAAACCCGATCAACAAATACGTAAAGTGACCGAATACCTGGGAAGCCAATATAAATCAAACGTTTTGGTGATTGGGAGATATGCAGAGAGAAACGACCCTGATTTTTTGACCTTTTTCGACCAGTTAAAAGTTGGGTTGGCTAATTCGGATCCTGCTGGAAAAGCCCGCCCCAAATTGGTCTATTTTAATGAAACAAGCAGGAGCTTTCTAAGTCCTGAGTCGAACGGTGTTAATCTGGATTTATATCTCAGCAGAAGTCAGCCTAATTATGTAATCATTCCCAGTAATTATGAGGTCTTCACAACTGAATTGATTAATCAGCTTAACAGCAAATCGACGCAATTTGAGATATCGGCTTTTAGCCTTTATCCGAGTGCGCTGGGAAGCCTCGACCTGGAAAACCTGTTTAATGTAAATCTTGAGGTATTCAGTGACCTTGAGGAGAATCCTTTCGTAGATTATCATGATCCGGCTGTAAAAGATTTTTGCCGGCTATACGAGGCAAACTGGAATATCGAACCCTCGCGGTTTAGTTTTCAGGGTTTCGACCTGACCTACTATTTTACAAGTGCACTGTTTTATTTTGGTCGCAATCTGACCACAACCGTACCCTGCTGGAATGAGTTCTTCCATTTCAAGCCGATGCAAACACCTCTGCTGTTTAATTCGGGCGCAAATGGGAACGGCTTTGAAAACCAAGCCATTCCCATTATTCGTTACTCCAAGTCAGAGCTCAACCGCAAGCGTGTCAATTAATCACCAAGCGTAGCCACCATTACGGCTTTGATGGTATGGAGACGATTCTCGGCTTCATCAAAAACTATCGAATGCTCCGATTCAAAGACCTCTTCGGTAACTTCCAATCCGTCTAGTCCGTATTTCTGATAGATCTGCTCGCCGAGTGTGGTTTCACGGTTATGGAAAGCCGGCAGACAATGCATGAATTTAACCTCAGGATTACCGGTCATTTCCATTACACTTTTATTGATCTGGTAAGGCTTAAGCATTTTTATGCGCTGTTCCCAGACAGTATCAGGTTCGCCCATTGAAACCCACACATCGGTGTAAAGAAAATCACACCCTTCAACTGCCTCCTGAACATCTTCGGTGAGTGTTATGCGGCCTCCTGTCTGAGCAGCAATTGCCCTGCAGGTTTCGACCAGATCTTCCGCCGGGAACAAGGACTTTGGCGCTGCCACTCTGAAATCCATACCCATCTTAGCAGCTCCAACCAATAATGAATTACCCATATTGTTCCGGGCATCTCCAAGATAGCAGAAGGATATTTCATTAAGCGGACCGTTAAAATGTTCAAGCATCGTCATAAAATCAGCAAGAATCTGAGTGGGATGGAACTCATTGGTCAGACCATTCCATACAGGAACACCGGCATAGGCCCCCAGCTCTTCAACTATACTCTGGCCATAACCTCGGTATTCTATTCCGTCATAAAGCCTTCCTAAAACACGGGCAGTATCCTTCATCGACTCTTTCTGCCCGATCTGGGAGCCGGATGGCCCAAGATATGTTACGCTGGCGCCCTGGTCGAAGGCTGCAACCTCAAATGCGCAGCGTGTTCGGGTGGAAGCCTTCTCAAAAATAAGAGCAATGTTTTTGCCCTTTAAACGGGGTTGCTCATAGCCGCCATATTTTGCTGCTTTGAGATCGAATGACAAGTCGAGCAGGAAGTTTATCTCACGCGGGGTAAAATCAAGTAACTTCAGAAAATTACGGTTTCTTAGATTGTATGGCATGGTTGTCTTTTATTAGATTTCAATTCTTAATCTTTTGTCTTTAGTCTTTAGTCTTTAGTCCTAATCTTTCGCCTTTCGCCTTTCGCCTTTCTCCTTATCACCCGGCTCATAGAATTTTGTAATCTTTGATCCATACGACTTATCCTCAAGTTTAAAGGCCTCGGTGATAACAGCTTTCTTTCCTCCGTGCTCTATAAACCTTAGGCAGGCACTGATCTTAGGGGCCATGCTGCCCTCGCCGAATTCGCCGTCTTCAAGGTACCGTTTTGCATCGGCATAGTCCAGAAACTCCAATACCTCCTGGTCCGGCTTTTTGAAATTTCTGAAGATAAAGGGAACATCGGTCAGGATATAGAACTCGTCTGCTCCAATCCTTGCAGCGAGCAGGCCAGAGGCAAGGTCCTTGTCTATAACTGCCTCCGCAGCCCTGACCTTTCCCTCAGAATCATAATAAACAGGTATTCCTCCACCACCAACTGCAATAGTAATAACTCCCTGATGGGCCAGATATTCAATTACTTTCTCATTAATAATTTGCTTCGGATCCGGGGAAGGCACTACCCTTCTCCAGCCTCCCGCCACCTTAATTTCTTCCTTGAAAGTCCAGCCTTTTGCTTTTGCAAGTTGTTCTGCCTGTTCCTGATTATAAACCTTCCCAACCCTTTTTGTGGGTTTCTGAAAAGCGGGATCACCTTCTTCTACTACCACAGCAGTTACGAGGGTAACGATCTCCTTCTGAATACTATGCTTAAGCAGAACATTCCGCATCATCCGCTCAATCATATAACCAATACCTCCCTGGCTGTCGGCAACGCAGATATCCAGCGGCATTTGCGGGATTCCGTAGGTCTGTTCACCAGAATCATTCCGCATTAAGATATTACCAACCTGAGGACCGTTGCCGTGAGTAATTACAAGATCATAACCTTCCCTGATCAGAAAAACCAGATTTTCAAGCGTATCGGTGGTATTTTGCTCTTGTTCATCTATTGTACCAGATTGATTTTCGCGCAGCAAAGCATTCCCACCCAGAGCCACAACAGCAAGTTTCTTCATATACATAACATCAGAAAACAAAATTAACAATTTTTCAACCAACAGAACCCGTTGTATGCTGGAACCCTGATTATCTGCGGAAAACAGGGTAAGTATACCGGAAGGGGAATTCCTCGAATTTTCCTATTTTTGTCCGAATTGGTTTCTAGGATAGTATTAAAAATCGGAAGGAAGATTTTATAAATGGGCGCTTCAGTTTCCCCCAAAAAGAAAAAAAATCCGACAAGCGGCAAACCAAAAACCAGTGATGGCAGGTTACGCATTGTTTTCGGACTGGTTCTGTTATTGATTGCCTTCTTTGCCGGTCTGTCGTTTATTTCCTATTTTTTCACATGGAAGGCAGACCAGAGTTTTCTCGATACCGAGCTTACAACCAATCTTGCTAATCCAGATATCAGGGTCGAAAACTGGGCGGGCAAGGCAGGAGCTGTTACCAGCAATGTGTTTATTTACAAATGGTTTGGCGTATCATCGCTAATTCTTGTTGCTCTTCTGGCGCTCTATGGAATTGCATTGCTGGGACCGCGACTGGTTCGACTCGGCAGGGCAACAAAGTATGGGCTTATTCTGATGGTCTGGTCATCAGTTTTGCTTGGTTATGCGATCCCCGGACAGGCCTTTCAATTTGGGGGGGGGCATGGGGTCGCAATCTCAGCCTGGCTATCGGCACTGATTGGTCCACTGGGAACGTTGGTTACCCTAATTATTACCGGCCTGATATTGTTAGTATTCTTATTCCGCGTGACACCTGAGCGAATAAAAAGACGCGAGCGAAAATCAGAAGAAGTTTTCCACGAGCCCGAGTTTGTGGATCCAGGCGACGATTTTTTGGTCACTGATATTACCAACAATGAGCTAACAGTTAAAGAAATACAGGATAAGAATATATCCAGGGCGATTGATGATCTTGATCTGGTTCATATTGATTTTAACCCTGATGAGCCTATTCCGGATCCAGCCATGACCGTTGAGAATACCACGATATTACCCGAGGAGGAAGCGTCAGAGTTTCCGGTACCTGCAGGCGATTATGATCCCACCCTTGATCTTTCAAACTATAAGTTCCCTGGTTTTGACCTGCTCAAAGATCATTCTCTCGGACATCCAAAGGTTACGGATGAAGAGCTGATTTCCAATAAGAATAAGATCGTCGAGACACTTGCCAATTATAAGATCAAAATTGAAAAGATCAAGGCTACAATCGGGCCGACCATTACCTTATATGAAATCATTCCTGCACCGGGTGTACGAATTTCCAAAATTAAAAACCTGGAAGACGACATTGCCTTAAGTCTTTCTGCTCTGGGAATCAGGATCATTGCCCCAATTCCGGGCAGGGGAACCATCGGAATTGAAGTACCTAACCGGAAGCCCGAAACCGTTTCCATGCATACGGTCCTGGCTTCAAAGAAGTTCCTGGAGAGTGATTATGATCTTCCGGTTGCACTAGGCAAAACCATCAGTAACGAAACCTTTACCTTCGACCTGTCAAAGATGCCCCACCTGCTGGTAGCCGGTGCAACAGGACAGGGAAAATCAGTTGGGATCAATGCAATCATTACCTCCCTGTTATACAGGAAGCATCCGGCTGAATTGAAATTCGTGATGATTGACCCCAAAAAGGTCGAACTCACGCTTTATTCCAAACTGGAAAAGCATTTCCTCGCTAAACTCCCTGACTTTGAAGAGCCGATTATAACAGATACACAGCACGTTATCCTGGTCCTGCAGTCCCTCAGCGCTGAAATGGATAACCGGTACAATCTGCTTAAGAAGGCCGAAGTCCGGAATATCAAGGAATACAACGACAAATTCGTGAAAAGACGGTTGAATCCGGAAAAAGGCCACCGATTTATGCCCTACATAGTCCTGGTTATTGACGAATTTGCCGACCTGATTATGACCGCCGGAAAAGAGATTGAAATTCCGCTAACAAGGATTGCTCAGCTTGCGCGAGCCGTGGGTATACACATGATCATTGCCACTCAGCGCCCATCCACCAACATAATCAGCGGTACCATTAAAGCCAATTTCCCGGCAAGGATCGCATTCAGGGTACCTTCGATGATCGATTCCCGTACTATTTTAGACAGCCCGGGGGCAAACCACCTGGTAGGACGGGGCGATATGCTTGTATCAATGGGTGCTGATCTGATTCGCGTCCAATGTGCGTATATCGAAACGGAAGAAGTTGAACACCTGGCTTCGTTTATAGGCAATCAGCAGGGATACCCGTTAGCCTGGCCCTTGCCAGAGCCAAAGACAGAGGCTGGAGATGATCCTGGCGAGGTAAACCTTGACAAGCTTGATGAGCTGTTTGAAGAAGCCGCCCGCCTGGTTGTTTCTTCCCAGCAAGGGTCGACCTCATCCATACAGCGAAAATTCTCCATCGGGTATAACCGGGCTGGTCGAATTATGGACCAGCTGGAGGCATCAGGAATCGTAGGTCCGGTGGATGGCAGCAAACCTAGGCAGGTCTATTTCCAGGACCTTTACAGTCTGGAGAAGTTCTTAAATCAGAAAAGTAATTGAATATGCGTCAAACCATAGTTTTTGCGATAGCTGCTCTATTGTATTGCGGAGCCGGATTCAGCCAGGGACCTGCTGAAACCAAAACCTTGATGGATCGCGTTTCAAAAAAACTTCAAACCTATCAGTCTGTTAAAATCGACTTTACTTTTACCCTGCAAAATAAGGAAGAGGACATTAATGATACCCAGGATGGCAGCCTGTTCCTAAGCGGTGACAAATACAGACTCAAATTGATGGGTATTCTTGCCCTTTGTAATGGAGAAACTTTATGGACTGTTAATGAAGAACTTAAGGAAGCAAATATTATAGACCCATCTGAGAATGAATTTTTTAATCCTAAGAGCATTTTTACTCTTTACGATAAGAAATTCAAATATGAGGCGGTAAGCAACACCGGTGATAAAGCCGTTGTAGACCTGATTCCACTGGATTCCGGTGAATCTTACTCAAAAATCCGCATGTCTGTGATAAAAGGAAAAGACCAGATTGAAGAGGTTACCTATTTCTCTACCGATGGAAACCTGTATATCATCAGGATAAAATCCCTGACAGCGAATGTTCCTGCCGATGACAGGATGTTTGTCTTTGATGCCAAACAATTCCCGGGTGTTAAGGTCTTCGATATGCGTTAATCCCTGTTTTCTGGTAATCAACTTGAAAGGACAGATTGCCGATGAGAGATAACCGGTGACAGACATCAGACAAAAAATGAAGGACAATGAGTATGGATTCAAGGAATGAAACCTTAAGGGAAATAAGAGGTCGTATGACCCAATTGGGTTTAGCAGCTTTGATAGTCCCCTATTCGGATCCACACCAAAGTGAGTATATTCCGGCCCATTGGAAGTTCAGGGAGTGGGTCACCGGATTCACCGGATCAGCCGGAATTGTGGTGATCACTCATGAATTTGCTGGTTTATGGACTGATTCCAGATATTTCCAGCAGGCGGAATTGGAACTTGATGGATCAGATTACCAGCTTGTTAAACTTAAAGTCCCACATACACCCGAGCATATAGAATGGCTTAAAGATTCACTGGAGAAAGGGTCGATCGTTGGTTTGGACAACCGCTACTTTCCTTTTTCCATGATAAAGTATTACCAGGATTCGCTGCACTCAGCCGGTATAATACTGCACCAGGAGATTGATCTCCTGACCCTGCTTTGGACCCATCGTCCGCCTCTGCCAGGCAACCCGATTTTTGAGCACCTGATCGGGTTTGCAGGTGTTGGAAGGAAACAGAAGATTCTTGCTGTACAGGAACGCTTGAGGGAGACTGGTGCCGATTATCAGTTTATATCGCCGCTGGATGAGGTTGCATGGCTGTTCAATCTCAGAGGAAGCGATGTCACTTATTGTCCGGTTTTTGTCGGGTATGGGTTGGTCAGTAAAACAGAAGCTTTTCTGTTTGCCAATCCGGAAAGTATACCTGCGCCACTCATGCACACCCTGCAATCTGATGGAATTGTTGTAGTTGATTACGCAGACCTTGAACCTTGGATCGATAGTGTCCCAGAAGGATCAGTGGTGTGTCTTGCCCCGGAAAAGGTATCCGGTGCTCTGAATAATTTATTCACCAAGCGTGCAGTTATCCTGGAAGGCATGAATAGCACCACAGCTCTCAAGTCTATAAAGAATACGGTTGAATCGGATGGATTGGAGAAGGTCATGGTGCGTGACGGGGTGGCCTGGGTGAGAACCATCCATTGGATACATAAGGAACTCCGAACAGGCAGCATAGTTACCGAAATTGATGTTGCACGCCGGATTGCTCAATTCCGGTCCCTCCAACTGCATTATGTGGGTGAAAGCTTTCATCCGATTTCTTCTTATGGGTTTCATGGCGCGATAGTCCATTATAGCGTGACCGAGGAATCCTCGATCCCTTTAAAGCCAGAAGGTACATTTCTGCTGGATTCAGGAGGTCAGTTTCTCGACGGCACAACAGATACCACCCGAACCATAGCACTGGGCCCAACTACCGAGTGCGAGCGGAAAGATTTCACGCTGGCCCTGAAGGGTACCCTTACCCTTTCCATGTTAACTTTTCCTCAGGGAACCAAAGGATATCAGGTGGACGTCCTTGCCCGCATGGCCCTTTGGATGCATGGTAAGAATTACGGACACGGAACAGGCCATGGTGTTGGCTTTTTTCTCAACGTACACGAAGGGCCTCAGACCATTGGGACGTCCGCTTCGGGTTACCAGAATGTCACGCTTGAACCCGGAATGGTAACCACTATTGAACCCGCAATATATAAGGAAGGTGCATACGGAATGCGAACCGAAAACATGACACTGATTGTTCCCCGCACAGAAACTGAATATGGCTCATTTTACTCTTTTAAAACCTTGACTCTGGTTCCGATTGATACTAACCTGATGGATTTTTCGCTGCTAACCAACGACGAGATCGAATGGATAAATAACTATCATGGACGGGTTAGGGAGTCACTGGCGCCGCATCTTGACCCTGAAGAAAAAGAATGGCTATACGGCGCAACAGAGCCCATAACGCGATCGTATCGATGAGACTGCTTATCCGAAACATCAGACAGTTAGTCCTTGCAACTGAGACACCAAATCCTTTTGCAGCTGGTCAAGCCATGGCGGAACTTCCGGTTTTGGAAAACAGTTTTCTTTTGATTTCTGATGATAAAATTGAAGGTTACGGTCAAATGACGGATTGCCCGGCCAGGTCTGATAAGCTTATAGATGCAGGGGGCCGCGTTGTAATGCCGACATTTTGCGACCCTCACACTCATCTTGTTTACGCTGCAAGCCGGGAGCAGGAATTTGTTGACCGCATTAAAGGATTATCCTATGAAGAGATTGCCATGCGCGGTGGAGGCATTCTCAATAGTGCCAAGCGCTTGCGAAGCATGCCTGAAAATCAGCTGTATGATCAGGCCATGGGTAGAATATCGGAGATCATTTCGCAGGGCACCGGAGCGGTTGAGATTAAAAGTGGCTACGGTCTTGATACTGCCTCAGAATTAAAAATGCTCCGCGTAATCCGAAGGATCAAGGAGACTACTCCGATAGAAGTAAAAGCCACTTTTCTTGGCGCCCATGCGGTTCCAGCAGAATTCAAGGGAGACCAGGATGGATATGTCGATTTGATTATCAGAAAAATGCTTCCCGTGATCGCCGGGGAAAACCTTGCAGAATTCGTGGACGTTTTCTGCGATAGGGGTTTTTTCACCCCCGAGAATACCTCGAGAATCCTTGAAGCCTCTGATAAACTCGGACTGATTCCTAAAATCCATGCGAATGAGCTTGCATACAGCGGCGGAATACAGGCCGGAGTCCGGCATCATGCACTATCAGTAGACCATCTTGAATGTACGGGCGATGAAGAAATCCGGATTTTAAAAGGCACCAGCACCATGCCAACGCTATTGCCCGGGGCCGCACTATTCCTTGGGTTACCTTGTCCCCCGGCAAGGAAAATGATTGACAGCGGTTTACCGGTTGCTTTAGGCAGTGACTTCAACCCGGGTTCCTGCCCGACAGGAAACATGATGCTGATGATTGCACTTGCATGCATTAACCTGAAGATGCTCCCTGAGGAATCCATTATGGCTTCGACCTTCAATGCAGCTTATGCAATGAATTTAAGCAAGGTGATGGGTACTCTAGGAACCGGGAAATTAGCCAATGTAATCATCACAACGCCAGTACCAAATTTCTCATATTTACCATACGCCTTTGGAACGGACCTGATTGAAAAGGTCATTATAAAAGGTAAAATACTGATTAATAAAGAATCCTGATATGATTAAAAGACTAATTGAATGCGTCCCGAATTTCAGTGAAGGGGTAAACCTTGGAATCATCAAGCAAATCACGGATCAGATTGAATCAGTTCCTGGAATCAGGTTATTGGATGTTGATCCGGGCAAAGCAACCAACCGAACGGTGGTAACCTTTGTCGGCACTCCTGAAGAAGTGATGGAGGCGGCGTTTCTATCCATAAAAAAAGCATGCGAATTGATAGATATGAGGATACATAAGGGTGAGCATCCCAGGTTTGGAGCAACCGATGTTTGTCCATTCGTACCGGTGAGCGGAGTGACCATGGAAGAGGCTGCCAGTTATGCGCGACAGCTGGCCAGCCGGGTCGGCTCGGAGTTGAAATTCCCCGTGTATTGCTATGAATATGCAGCTTTCGAAGAGAAAAGAAGAAACCTTGCCAATGTCCGTAGCGGTGAATATGAAGGGCTGCCGGAAAAGCTTGAGGACCCTGATTGGAAGCCAGATTTCGGACCGGCTGAGTTTGTGCCGCGCACAGGAGCCATTGCGATCGGTGCCAGAAACTTCCTGGTTGCCTACAATGTCAATCTCAATACAACCTCTACTCGCCGTGCCAATTCCATTGCTTTCGATATCCGTGAAGCTGGCCGTATACTTCGCGAGGGTGATCCGGTTTCGGGGCCGGTTATCAAGGATGAACAGGGCGAGCCGGTCCGCATACCGGGATCACTAAAGAAGGTCAAGGCCATCGGGTGGTTTATTGAGGAGTATGGGATCGCACAGATCTCAATAAATCTGACTGATATCGCGGTAACTCCCATTCATGTTGCCTTTGATGAAGTATGTAAAAAAGCCGAAGAACGTGGAATGCGGGTTACCGGTAGTGAACTGGTGGGCCTTGTCCCCTTCTCTGCACTATATGAAGCGGGCAAGCATTACCTGCGTAAGCAGCAAAGATCAACCGGAATACCCGACAAAGAAATCCTGAAAATTGCAGTTAAGTCATTGGGGCTCGACGACCTGAAACCTTTCAATCCTGAAGAGAAGATAATTGAATATATTCTTGCATCAGAAAACAAGAATCCATTGATCAGCATGACTCTTTCGGAATTCACAGATGAAACAGCCTCTGAGTCTCCTGCCCCCGGAGGTGGTTCGATTGCAGCCTACATGGGGTCGCTAGGTGCGGCTCTCGGAGCTATGGTAGCAAACCTTTCCGCCCACAAACGCGGCTGGGATGAACGCTGGGAAGAGTTTTCCGAATGGGCCGAAAAAGGAATGAACTATGTTAAAGCCCTCAGGCTTATGGTTGATGAAGATACCCGCGCCTTTAACCGGGTGATGGATGCCTTTGGATTGCCCAAGAATACACCCGAAGAAAAACTCCACCGCAAAGCTGCTGTCCAGGAAGCAACCAAGCAGGCAACCCTCGTACCATATAAAGTGATGGAATTGGCATTGGATTCGATGGAGGTTCTTGAAGCAATGGCTACTCTCGGAAATCCTAACTCAATTTCTGATGCCGGAGTCGGTGCAATGGCATCCCGCTCTGCAGTCTTAGGTGCCGGCTTAAACGTCAGGATTAATGCCAAAGATCTCGATGATCGCAATTTTGCTGAAGAAATTCTCGGAAAAGTTGAGCGAATGGAAGTTTTGGCAAGGACAACCGAAGACCGGATTCTCTCCATCGTTAACAAGAAACTTCAATAAGTCCAGAAGCCTGATTCGTTGAAACATGAGTAATTCTAAAAGCCGGCGACAAGCCGGTTTTTTTTGCGCATTTATGTCGGAAATAACGCATTTACTGTTAGCGGAAACACAGATACAGCAAGAAAAACAACATTTTCTTCACATTGAATTAATATCTTTTTAACTTCACGGTTCTTGTTTCCAAAACAATGTTGGATTTCTTTACTAACTAAAACTGTTTCATATGAAAAGATTCACTTTTCTGCTTGCACTTCTGGCTATCGTCAGCTGGCAGGTGAGCCTTGCCCAGAACAGGAAAATTTCTGGGACGATCACCGATGCTGCCACCGGCAAAACTCTGCCCGGTGTAAACGTAATGGCCAAGGGCTATTCCGGTGTTGGAACTATTTCCAACGATCAGGGTCAGTATATTATACTGGTACCTGACAACACCGAAAGGCTACAATTTTCCTTTATCGGAATGAAAACCCTGGAAGTTATCATTGCTGATCAAGGAGTTATTAACGTAAAAATGGAAGACGATGTACTCGGGCTTGCTGAAGTCGTCGTTACCGGCCTGGGGGTATCCAGGGAAAAAAAGGCACTGGGTTATTCAGTGCAGGATGTCAAAGGAGACGAACTTGCCAAATCGCGTGAGCAAAACATTGTTAACACGCTGCAGGGTAAGGTCGCCGGGGTTAACATTACCAACTCATCTGGTGCTGTAGGAAGCTCCTCACGTATTGTTATCCGCGGGAACAACTCCCTAACCGGTAATAACCAGCCTCTTTTTGTGATTGACGGGGTTCCGGTAAGCAACAGCTATACCAGTCTGGGTGCATATGGAGGTATTGACTACGGTAATGCCATTCAGGACATGAACGCATCAGATATTGAAAACATCTCCGTTCTGAAGGGCGCCAATGCCGCAGCTATCTATGGATCTCGTGCCAACAACGGTGTTATCCTGATAACCACGAAAAAAGCAAAAGGGAAAACAGGCTTGGGCATCACCTTTGAATCTGGTGGAATGTTCGACCGTCCATTGATATTCCCTGACTTCCAGGACCTTTACGGACAGGGTTATGGGGGTGAATTTGCCTATATTGATGGTAATGGCGGGGGTATCAATGATAACGTTGACGAGAGTTGGGGCCCTGCACTTGACGGCAGGCTCATCACCCAATTCAATTCACCATATGACCCAGTAACAGGTGTCCGCACTCCCACTCCATGGGTTCCGACCGATAATGATATCACCAGCGTATTCCAGCTTGGGACTCAGCTGACCAATACACTGTCATTGACTAAAAGCACCGACAAAACAAATCTCCGGTTGTCCCTTTCGAATTTTAGTCAGACAGGAACTCTTCCAAACACAACCCTTAGCAAGAACACGATTAATTTCAGCGGATCAACCTACCTGTCCCAGAAATTCAGCATTTCAGTAACCGGAACATACGTTCACAATACCGGTGTGATTCCTGGCAACGGCTATAGCAGCGCAAACATCCTGCAACAGTCTTCGTGGTCGGGACGTCAGGTGGATTACAATGACCTCAAAAACAACTGGGAAAAAATCGATCCTGTTTCTAAGAAACCCTACAACTGGAACCACTCTTATCATGATAATCCTTACTGGACCCTGAATAAGAACACAAACCAGAGGACCCGCGACCGTTTGTTCGGAAACTTCAACCTGCAATACGACTTTACGGATTATCTGAATCTGAGAGCCAATGTGGGTACGGATCTTTATTTTGAAGAAGTGATGGAGCAACGGGCAAAGATGTCCAATGACTGGCCGTTAGGTACTTTCAATGCCTATACCAATCTTGCAAATGAAACCAACGCCAATATTCTGCTGTCTTTCAATAAAGATCTTAGTGAAGACATCAGCCTGGCCGCAACTGCTGGGGGGAACCTAATGCATTCCTATGGAAGGTTCCAATCCACAAACGTTGCTGAACTCATTGTTCCTGATTTGTATGCAGTAGCTAACGCAGCTTCTACACCCACAACCGGTTTGGCATTCAGCCAGAAAGAGATTCAATCTCTGTTTGCAACAGCCAGTTTTGGTTTTAAAAGGTGGCTTTATGTCGACGTCACTGCCCGAAATGACTGGTCGTCAACCCTTCCTATCGGAAGTAACTCCTATTTTTATCCTTCCGTTTCAACAGGGTTAGTTCTGACCGAGGCTTTGGGCCTTAAGAGCGACTTACTGAGCTATGCTAAATTGCGTGCAGGTTGGGCGCAGGTTGGTTCCGATACCGACCCATACCAGCTGAAAGGGACTTTTGGTTCAGCACAACCCTTCTTTGGAAATCCTTCATTGGGTTACACTGGAACCATCCCACCGCTTGACCTGAAACCAGAAAGAACTTCCTCAATCGAATTCGGGGCAGATCTTAAATTGCTGAAGAACAGACTAGGCGTAGACCTGACCTGGTATAAGGACAATACTACCGACCAGATCATGCAGATTGCCGTTTCCTCAACAACTGGATTCGGATCCAAAATGATCAACGCCGGCGAAATCCAGAACTCGGGTATCGAACTATTACTGTCTGGTCGCCCGGTCCAGAGCAAAAAATTCAATTGGGATGTCACACTTAACTATGGCCGCAACCGGTCACAGGTAGTCAGCCTCGCCGAAGACCTTACATTCCTTAATCTATATGCCGGCTCGTGGGGAATGCAGGTGCAGGCCCGTCCGGGAATGCCTTATGGCATCATGTATGGACGTGGAATTGTTCGTGAAACTAAAGAAATTGAAACCGATGCCAACGGCAATGAGCTGATCCACTATACGGGACGACCGCTGGTAAACCCAGCTACAGGCATGTACCTGAGATCCTCACAGGATATTATCCTTGGGAACGTAACCCCTGATTTCACGGGTGGTATTCGGAACGCTTTCACCTTTGGAGACTTTGATTTCAGCTTCCTGATTGATTTCCGGAGCGGTGGTGACATGTATTCAATTACCAAATGGTTCGGAAGCTATTCCGGAGTACTTGAAGAAACCGCTGCCCTCAATGTTAACGGTAAGAACGTAAGGGATCCGCTTGAAGAAGGCGGAGGTGTTTTAGCCGAAGGCGTCTATGGAAAAGTAGGTGCCGATGGGGCCATCATTTACCTTGACATTGATGGAAAAGAAGTGACTAGTCCCATTGAGAACACTGCAGCATTTGCAGGAGCACAGGATTTCTTTGAAGGCTATTGGGGAAAAACCGAGTTGGGTATCTATGATGCCAGCTTCGTTAAACTACGTGAATTCAACCTCGGCTACACTTTCAAGCCCGAATGGGTTAAAAAAGTTGGCATAAGCTCGCTGAACCTGTCACTGATCGGCCGAAACCTATGGATCATCTGGAAAAACATGCCGCATATTGATCCTGAAAACTCTTTCAGCGCCGGTAATGTGCAGGGTGTTGAAAGTAACATGATCCCAACCTCACGCAGCATAGGATTTAACCTGAGGATCACCCTGTAAAATCAGTTTTAATGAAAACAGTAAATCGAAGAGCAATGAAAAAAATCGCAAAAATATCTCTGATCCTTCTCTTCACATTGGGTCTTGGACTGTCATGTACCAAGAATTTTGAAGAGATGAATACGAGCCCCAACTCTCCGACCGATGTTCCGGCTATCAACGTTTTTACGAATGTTGAGGTGAACACAGTCGGTCAATGGCTCGGTGGATGGATGCAGCATACCTATCTGGGATGCTGGAGCCAGCAATGGACAAAGATCCAATATATCGATGAAGACAAATATCAATTAAGGGCGGCACAGATGGATGATTTCTTCGGAACACCATATTCAGGTGCCTTAAAAAACCTTAAGATAGTTCTGAGCAAGACAGCTGATTATGCCGAAACGACCGATGATTTCAGGGATGACGGTCTGCATGCAGCGGCAATGATTCTGACCGCATGGAATTACGCACAGCTGACAGACTGCTTTGGTGATATTCCCTACTTCAATGCTGTTCAAGGTTTTGAAGCCGATGGTGACTTAACACCTGCGTATGATCCACAGGAACTTATCTATAAATCCATCATAGACACAGTCCTTGTTAAAGCAAACGATATCCTCGCTGGAGCTATAGATAATTTTGGCGGCGGAGATCTGATTTATGGTGGAGACCCTGCACTTTGGAGAAAGTTTGGTAACTCCCTCAGGATGCGACTTCTTAACCGTGCAAGCGATGCATGGCCGCAAGCCGATGAGAAAATGCATCAAATGCTCGCTGATGCAGCCAAATGGCCAATCATGACCAGCAATGATGATAATGCCAAGCTGGTCTATCCGGGCGCAGCACCATACAAGAACCCAATTTACAATACGCTGTTCACCCGCACCGACCAGGGGATTTCTCAGACATCGGTTGATTTCATGAAGCTGCGAAATGATCCGCGCTTGCCGGTTTTTGCCCAACCTCGAAGCCTGGATGGAGATTATGTTGGTCAACAGAACGGTGCAGCCCGCCAGCCTCCGATTCCGAAAAGATCACTGCTGGGAATTGCAATCGCTTATACTCCTGATGCCGCACTAAACCTCCTTCAGTACTGCGAAGTTGAGTTTTACATCGCTGAGCATAAAGTGCGGATGGGTGAAAATGGTAAGGTGAACTACGAGAACGGTATCAAAGCCAGCCTTGACTATTGGGGCGTTGGCGCGGGTGCTGATGCATACCTTGCTGAGGCGAAAGTAGTATATAACCAGGCAAAAGCCATTGAACTCATCACGGAGCAAAAATGGATGGCGATATTTGGCCAGGGTGTTGAGGCATTCGCAGAAGTTCGCCGAACCCATACCCCGTCCAGGATTTTTGAGTATGAACTCGAAGCAACAGAATATCCGGGACGCGGACTTCCGCTGCGCCTTGCTTATTCCCCTGCAGAGGAGAGCTACAATGGGAAGAACCTGAATGAGGCTAAAACTCGTCAGGGCATAGAGAGTATTGACAACGGAATGTTTGGTGCCAAGGTATGGTGGGATACCAAAATCCACCCGATACCAACCGTCAAAGATCCGCAAATCGATTACTAGCCAGTTTGACTAAAAGAAAAACCCCGCAAATGCGGGGTTTTTCTTTTACATGGCCCATTTCCAAAGAAGCCACTCAATTTTTAATGTATCCCTAACGGTTCGCTCAAGCCAGAATTCCGTGTATGCACAGCGGTTGATTCGCCAACGTGAATATGTCGTATCCTGTGATTCTATGTCGATAAAGGCAAACTCAATGGAATCCCGGTCAGAGTATAGAGTCCAGATACCTCCGTCTACCATATCAGGATCCCAGGTGGTTGCAGCAAAATTGTGGTTCCAGGTGAAGACACCTCCATCCATTTCCTTCACATAAATAAAATCGATCCGCTGAAAGGTATAATGGGTGGTTGAATCCCTCCCTCCGTATAATACCCTATCGAAATACCAGTTCCCTGCGATTCGCTTTTCTACTGAATAAAGACTTAAAAGAGGTCCGTCGTCAAACTGCTTGCATCCGGGCAGCAACGCCATAATTAGAAATAGGGGAAGCAGAAATCTTTTCATCTTCTTATTTGTTTTTATTCATCCATCTAAAAATTTCGATCAGGTCAGTTTCACGATGGATCCGCAGGCGACTTGTCCTGATAAACTCAGCAACTGACTCTTTATCTCCGGGCGGAATTCGTGAAAGGCTTTTTACAGATTCAGGCAGCATCATGGGTTCTGTCATTTTACCAGTCTGATAATACCAGTTTTCAGTCTTCACAAACCTGTCGGATGAATTCTGGCAATGATAGGGTGTAACCGGATCCCTGCCGGCATCGAGCCGTGCCCCATGTAACTTAAGAAGGCGGTACGGTCCGTTAACGATTACTTCAAAATAGCCGTACTGCTGGTTCTCATTTAGTACAAATGGTAAATATTCGAATTCCCGGTTACCAATCCAAACCTTCGACACTTTTAAGGGATTGGAAACAGCAAAAGTATCAGCCTTATAAATGAACTGCATTTCATTACCATACATGTTATAGCGCATTCTGAAAGAGGATGCGATTGTATCGGTTTTTAACTGAATCGCACCATCATGCCAATCGTCAAATAAATAGGGTGACCCCTTGATTTCCTTATACCTGCCTTCCGGCTGAATATGATAGGAAATCCGTGAACCATCGAAACCGGTTGAGAATATTTCCACATACTGCAGGGTTTCTTTCTCAACACTCTGGGATTTACAGTAACCAAAGGAAAACAATAATAATACAAACAGGGCTCGATAAGCTTTCATGACGGTAAAAATACGGTTTTATGCCGGATTGTGTTAAAGAATCGTTAATCTCTTAACAGGTTGAAAAGGTTTTTGTACTTTTGGGCCTACTATCTGATAATGAACATTTTAATTTACTAGTCAAATGAGAAATCTGATTCTGTCCGGTTTACTTTTAACCATGGCTTTTGGCGCCTGCCAAAACAAGAAAAATGTCGAACAGCCCAAGGCAGTAATCCCGGTTGCCGAGATAGCAGCAAAAGCGGGTACCTATGTAGATCAGCTGATTGAGGTTGATGGCATGGCCGTTCATGTTTGCAGGGAAAGCGGAAAGAGGCTGTTTCTGGGAGAAGAACAATTCAAGGTGATGGCCTCCGATAAAATCGGCAAGTTTGATGTGACACTGGAGGGATCAGACATCGCTGCCATTGGATATGTGCGCGAGAGTCGAATCGATGAGAACTATTTGGCCGAATGGGAGAAAGAGCTTCAGGGCGCTGCTCAGGTGCAAATGAAAGAAGAAGTACATACGTATGAAGCTGAATCCAAGGGAGAAGATGAATCGGCAGTAGATACCCAGATGAAGCAAATTAAAAACTATCGCGACCAGATCGCTGCCAGCGAAAAAGGATACCTTTCATTCTACTCTCTTGATGCTATCTCCGTAACTGAAAAAAAATAATCCAAATCCTTATGAAATTAAGAAAACTGAATTCGATCCTGCACCGGGATCTGGGATACCTGTTCTTTGGAATGAGTATTATCTATGCCCTTTCTGGCATTGCACTCAACCATCTTCGTGACTGGAATCCCAACTATATAATTAAGAACTACACCGTTACGCTAAACGATACGGTTACTAAAAGTGATATTGATAAGGATTGGGTTATCTCGCTTCTTGATGATCTTGATCAAAGTAAGGAATATAAGAAACACTATTTCCCTTCAGAACAGACATTGAAAGTTTTCCTTTATCATGGCAATGTTGAGATCAATCTGGCCACTAACAAAGGCATAATGGAAATCATAAAAAAGCGTCCTGTTTTTAACCAGGTTAACTTTCTTCACTACAATCCGGGCGTCTGGTGGAAATGGTTCTCCGACATCTTTTGCGTAGCCTGGATAATTATCGCCTTAAGCGGCCTCTTCATTATCCGCTCAGGGAAAAACAGCATAACAGGCTGGAAGGGAATCACTTATACCGTAGTTGGGATTCTGATTCCACTAATCCTGTTCCTTCTGTACGTCTAAAAGGCACAAGGCACAAGGCTCAAGGCTCAAGTAACGTACACACTACTTGAGCCTTGAGCCTTGTGCCTTGAGCCTTGAGCCTTTTCCGGGTCTACCACTCCTCTGGCAATATATTATCCAGGCACTTGTTATAGAATCCCATCACCCGCTCACTCATACCCATGCTTGAGAAGCCTCCGTCGTGGAAAAGGTTTTGCATCGTGACTTTCCGTGTAAGATCGGAAAACAGGGTCAGGCAATAATCTGCACATTCTTCTGCTGATGCGTTGCCCAATGGTGACATCCGGTTCGAGTAATCATAGAGTCCGTCAAAACCACGTACACCGCCCCCTGCCGTGGTAAAAGTAGGCGACTGAGATACGCTGTTCACCCTAACATTTTTGGATCGACCGTAAATGTAACCGAAGCTACGAACAATACTTTCCAGGAGCGACTTGGCCTCCGCCATGTCATTGTATCCGTAGAAAGTGCGCTGAGCAGCTATGTAAGAGAGGGCAACCACCGAACCATACTCGTTGATGGCGTCCATTTTCTTTGCCACCTGCAGCAGTTTATGAAGAGAAAGCGCTGAAATGTCAAGGGTTTGCTGAAAATACCTGTAATCCAGGTTATCATAGGATTGTTTTTTTCTGACGTTTGGCGACATGCCAATCGAGTGAAGGATAAAGTCGAGCTTTCCTCCCAGTATCTCCTGAGAACGCTCAAGAGCTACCGTCAGATCTTCAACACTGGTGGCGTCAGCCGCAATGATCTCGCTTCCGGTTTTCGCAGCCAGCTGATCCATTTCACCCAGCCGAAGGGCAAAAGGTGCATTGGTCAGAACGAATTTAGCGCCCTCCTCATGCGCCTTTTCTGCAACCTTCCATGCAATGGATTTGTCATTAAGAGCCCCGAAAATCAGACCGCGCTTTCCGTCGAGTAAGTGATGTGACATGAATGTAGTTTTTGGTTTACGATAGTATAACAATTTATTGTTGAAATGGTTGAA
>CAYQFT010000020.1:0-7322 GCA_964416825.1 uncultured Porphyromonadaceae bacterium | reverse complement strand
TTTTGAATGGCTTCCTGCGTAATCCTTTCTCCTGACAACATTTTGGCCAGCTCCATAATTCTTTCCTCATGATCAAGCAGCCGTATGGAGGTATGTGTTGAATGATCATCATCAAATTTATAAACCAGGTAATGGTGATCTCCCTTTGAGGCAACCTGAGGCAGGTGGGTAATATTTAATATTTGCCGCCCCGATGAGATCCTGACCATCAGGTTACCGACCTTATCAGCGATATCACCAGATACCCCGGCATCGATTTCGTCAAAAATTACGGTTGGAACCGCGAGGGAATCGCTGATTAGTGACTTGATGCTGAGCATCAGCCGGCTCGTCTCGCCACCCGAAGCAACCCGGATCAGTTCTTCCGGAAGCTGGTTTTTATTGGCTGCAAACATAAACCGGATTTCATCTCTTCCATCGGCCAGCAATTCGCTGCTTTGCCTGTGCTCTACCTTGAAGATGGCATTGGGCATCCCCAGATCCCTGGCGAGCGCTGTAACCTTGTCCTCAAAATCCGGCCACACGTTTTTTCGGGCATCTGTAAGTTTATTCGCCTTTTCGCTAATCTCTGCATACAACACTTTCCTCTCTGCCAACACCCTGTGCAAATCATCATCAGAGACCTGGATTCCAAGGAGTTTCAGGCTATACTGATCTCTAAGTTCGATCAACTCCGGAACAGTAATTACGTGATGCTTACGTAAAAGGTTATTAATAAGATCAATACGTTCAATTATAACAGACAGTCTGGCGGGATTCGATTCGACATGATCCAGGAGGCCGCTTAACTCTCGCGCTGTCTCCTGAACCTCAAGGTACACAGAATGAAGTCGCTCAATGGGTTCCGAAAGGCTATGAAGATAGCCTGATACGGATTGCAGGCCTGTCACCACCTGTTTCAGCCTGGTTTCAATTGCATCCTCGGATTCGTGAAGAATTTGAACGGACTCTGTAAGACGTAGTTGGATATCGCCCGCATGCTCAAGCAGTTCCTGCTCCTCTTCCAGAGTTTCCAGTTCACCGGCCGAAAGGGCAGCCTGATCAAGCTGTGAAAATTGAAATTCCAGATAATCCTGGTCAGCACGCGACCGGGCCAATCCATCGGTAAGAACCTCAATTTTTTTATCCAATCCTTTCAGAGCCTGGTAGCCGGAAGTATAATCGGCAGCCTGTGACAATAAGCCTCCGAACTGGTCAATCACATGGAGGGCATACCCGGGATTGTTAAGCATAAGATTCTGATGCTGTGAATGGATGTCAACCAGCATCAGGCCAAGATCGCGCAGCAGGTTTAAGTTAACAGGGGTGTCATTAATAAAAGCCCTTGATTTTCCCTGGGGTGTGATCTCACGCCTGACAATCACCGTGGTATCATAATCCAGATCATTCGCCTCGAAGAAACCCCCGAACCCCGAACCCCGCACCTCAAACCCCGCCTCAATCATGCATTTCCGGCTCTTGTCCTTCAAGACCTGGCTGTCGGCCCGGTTTCCCAGGATCAGCCCAAGAGCACCCAACAAAATCGATTTTCCGGCTCCTGTCTCACCAGTAATCATGTTAAGTCCCTCCCGGAATTCAATCTCCAGGCTGGTAATCAGCGCATAATTACTCACAGACAGGGACTTTAGCATAGGCTCAAATCGTCAATCGTAAATCGTAAATCCTCAATCAGTTTCCCGCTTTGGCAATCCGGTCCCACTTGGCCATATTCCCGGGGTCCACCTCCTTCAGGGCAGTAATCACCCGGTTCTTTTCATCCGGGTAACTTTGTGTGAAGATATTTACTATTTCGTCGGATTTTGCAGTAAAAAATATCTGAAAAATAATCGCCGTGGGATTCTCCCGGTATGCTGGCCTCAGATCGGTGATGGCTTCGGCAATTTCGGCCCGGCCTTCATCGAGGCGCTCCGACATCCGGTCAATACCGAGCCGGTGATATCGGTACAAACAGGAGCGCATGGCACTATACTTATTGTTTAAAAGATTCTCAATCAGCCAATATCGATTCTTCGTATTTTCAAAAGCTTTCCAGCCGGTCTGTTGTGAATTTTGGGCGTTCGTAACGATTGCCTCCGCACGCTGGAAGAATAGGGTGCCGCCTTCCTGTGAGAAGGAATCATAGTCGAGACCGATAATCAGGTTTGCATAGAATGCAAGAATTGAGACAAGATTTGAGGTAAACTGAGTCTCATTGAAAATAAGAGGCTCAAAATCAGTATACTTGAAGTTAAGGTCATTATCCCGGTGATTGAACATTACCGTGGTTAACGAAGTATTGAACACTGGCCTGCTGGATTGAATCTGGAGAGATCCCTGAAATTCATCATCGGATATCCTTTCGGTAATGTTGAACATTAGCTGGCACTGTATCCTCTCTTCGGTCTTAAAGATATGGTCGGTCCAACTCTGATTGTTCATGAATTCCATGATGGCTTTTTGCATGTTGTCATAAACCTCGCGGTTCGAACCCTGCACCTGTTGGGCTACTACACTCACCATGCAGTTGAGTTCCTGGGCCTGAACAGCAGCTGTCAGGGCAAAGAAGGAAAATATCAGGAGAATTCTACGCTTGAGTCTCATTGTTCATCAGTTTAAAAATCGCATCAGCTATATCGGCTGCAACTTCACTCTTCGGTTTTAACTCAAAATCCAGGCGATTATTGTCTTTACTGATAATTGTGATTCGGTTGGTTTCCACGTCAAAGCCTGCTCCGGGCTCGCCCAGAGAATTCAGGACAATCATGTCGAGATTCTTCCCATGAAGCTTTTTCTCCGCATGGATCACGCCGTTCTCTGTTTCCAGAGCAAATCCCGCGAGAAACTGTCCCGGGAATCTGTTTCTCCCTGCGGCGGCAGCAATATCGGTTGTTGGATTCAGTGTGATCGTCATGTTTTCTCCGGTTCGCTTGATTTTTTGAAGTGCAGGGTCCGCCGGCGTATAATCAGCAACCGCAGCAGCAAAAATCAGGATATCCATGTCAGGTTGCAGGTGGTCAACAACTTGGGCCATCTGGCTGGCTGTTACCACCGAATGAACATGGATTGCAGGATGAATGGACTTAATTGAAACAGGGCCCGATACGAGTTCGATCCGTGCGCCTTCGGAAGCAAGAACTTCCGCAAGAGCATAACCCATTTTTCCTGAGGAGTGATTTCCGATAAACCGCACCGGATCAATGCGTTCATAGGTTGGACCGGCAGTAATCAGGACTCTTTTTCCGCTAAAGCGACTTTTTTTTTTAAAGTAGTCCTTAAGCCAGCGAATGATCTCTTCCGGTTCCTCCATTCGCCCTTTTCCTTCGAGGCCGCTTGCAAGTTGCCCGCTGGCCGGCTCAATAATCACGTTTCCGCGTGACTCAAGGAGTCTCATGTTCTCCACGGTTGCAGGATGTGCAAACATATCAAGGTCCATTGCAGGAGCGATCACAACAGGGCAACGAGCCGAAAGATAGGTGGTTAACAGAAGGTTATCACAGATTCCATGCGCCATTTTGGCGATGGTGTTAGCGGTGGCGGGAGCAATGATCATCATATCCGCCCAAATTCCCATCTCAACATGGGAATTCCAGGATCCGTCATCATGACGAAAAAAATCGGTAAGTACTGTATTGTTAGAAAGGGTTCCCAGAGTAACCGGAGTAATAAACTCCTTTGCATAGGGTGTAAGGATAACCTTTACCTCAGCCCCTTCCTTCCGAAGCAGCCGGGTTAAATAAGCTGACTTGTAGGCGGCGATACTTCCGGTAACACCCAGTATAAACTTCTTACCCTGCAGCATAACCGGCAAATTAATTTTTACTCCTCCGGAGCAGTGGCTTCAGGCGCCCTGAAATAGACCTTGCCGTCAAGAAACTCCTGAGTCGCAATCAGAGTGGGTTTCGGAAGACGCTCGTAGAACTTTGAAATCTCGATTTGCTCGCGATTTTCAAAGACCTCTTCCAGATTATCGGTAAATGAAGCAAATTCTTCCAGTTTGGTATTCAATTCCTGTTTCAATTCCACACTGATCTGGTTTGCACGCTTAGCAAGAATGGCTACCGTCTGGTAAACATTCTCCGTATTGCGGTCGAGATCGTCCAGATTACGTGTAATCGTGGTCAGGGGTGCATTGCTTTTTTTATAATCCATATTCTTGTACCAGTTAATTCAGATAGTTATTTCAGATATTTAGTGGCGGCTTCATATATACGCTCAGCCTCCTTTAAATGTTTGGATTCAGGGAATTCATCGCGGAAAGTAAGAAAGGACTCGGAGGTAGCCTGGTACCTCTCTTTAACCTTTAGCGTCACAGAGTTTTTAGCCAGCTCGCTGTTGGCTTTCAGTAACAGGAAGCGAAGCTCTTCACGGTAGCGGGTATCCGGATATTCTTTAAGACTGTTCTCAATGGCTGTGATGGCAGCTTTGTACTCACTTAATTTAAAGTAGAGGCTTGCATTATCGTAGGATTTCTTTACCAGTTTGTCCCGCAGTTCGTCGATCAGGCTGTTGCACTCAGAAACCCGCGTACTGGCAGGGTGCATGTTCATGAACATCTGCAGCTCGTCAATAGCTTTAAGGGTGTTCGCCTGATCAAGGCTGGAACTAGGTGAATCTTCATAATAACAATATGCGATCATAAAGGAACACTCTTCAGCCTTTGGCGAATTGGGATGAGAAACCACAAAATTATTGAAATAATAACCCGCCATGATATAATCCTGCTGGTTGAAGTAGCAGTATGCATAACGGTAATCCACCTCTTCCGACTTCTCGGTTCCGCGATAAACAGGTATCAGCTCCGCAAAAAGGGTGGAAGCGCGCGTGTAATCCTTTTTATCGTAATACTCGTTGGCTTTCTTGTACTTAAGGTCATAGTCATTGCTGGTTAATATCTTCTGATATTCACTGCATGAAAAAAGAGAAAACACCAGTAAGCCAGCGAGTAAGTACCCGGTTCTCAATTTTTTAAACATGGCGCAAAGATAGAAAAATTTGCGGTATTTATACTGAAAAAATGGAGCCGGGAAAAAATGTATTTTTGCACGCATCACAATAACTAATTAAGAAAACCGTGGACGTATTTGAAAAAATCAGGACGAATAAAGGGCCTCTCGGACAGTATGCCAAGGATGCCCATGGATACTTTGTTTTCCCAAAACTTGAAGGTGAGATAAAGCCTCGCATGACCTTTCGCGGCAAAGAGGTACTTACCTGGAGTCTTAACAACTATCTCGGTCTGGCGAATCATCCCGAGGTAAGAGCGACCGATGCCAGCGCCTCTGCCGAATGGGGACTTGGTTACCCGATGGGGGCCCGTGCTATGTCGGGCCACACCCGCCAGCATGAGATCCTTGAGGAGCAGCTGGCTGCCTTTGAGGGAAAAGATAAGGCCTACCTGCTTAACTATGGCTATCAGGGAATGGTTTCGATCATTGACGCGGTGCTTGACCGCAAAGACGTTGTAGTCTATGACTCTGAAGCTCATGCCTGTATTCTCGATGGTTTGCGGATGCATATCGGAAAACGGTTTGTTTATCCCCACAATAACATGGAGAATATGGAGAAACAACTCCAGAGAGCGGAAAAAATTGTGGCAACAACCGGCGGCGGGGTTCTTGTCATCACCGAGGGAGTCTTTGGTATGTCGGGCGACCTGGGTAAACTGGATGAAATCGTTAAACTGAAGAAAAAATACAAATTCCGGCTCCTGGTCGATGATGCACATGGCTTCGGCACCATGGGCGCAACAGGCGCGGGAACCGCTGAGCATTTTGGTGTACAGGATGACGTCGATCTCTACTTCGGGACCTTTGCCAAGTCTATGGCCCTCATCGGAGGATTTGTTGCCGGTCCTGCTGAAGTGATTGATTTTCTGCAGTATAATATGAGATCACAGATCTATGCCAAATCGCTTCCGATGCCGATCGTTATCGGCGCGATGAAAAGGCTCGAGTTGCTCACAACCAAGCCGGAACTCAAGGCAAAACTCTGGAAAGTGGTTAATGCCCTCCAGACCGGTTTGAAAGCCAAAGGATTCAACCTTGGCAACACCGAATCCCCGGTTACCCCGGTCTTCCTGCAGGGCACCCCGCATGAGGCTGCCAACCTGGTATTCGACCTTAGAGAGAATTACGGAGTTTTCTGCTCGATAGTGATCTATCCGGTTGTACCAAAGGATGTTATCATGCTTCGACTGATCCCGACAGCTGTTCACAGCCTGGAAGATGTTGAATACACGATCAACGCTTTCTCGGAGATTCACCACAAACTTGTCAATAAGGCTTATGACCCGAATAAGATAACGGGGTTTTAAAACAAAAGAAAAAAGGCGAAAGGCGAAAGAAAGAATTAAGAAATAAAGATTGTAAGATTTGGGGTGGGCGCAGGCTTACCCCTTTTTTTTATATTTATTCCGGATTTAAGAATCAGACTATGAAAAAGAGTTACGCGTTATTATTGGGTTTTCTGTTGCTCATCCCGATAGGACACCTATCGGGCCAAAACAAAAAAGAATATTCCTGGATGAAAACCCAGGATAGCCTGACATTATTTCAGGAAACTGGGAGTGGAGGGAAACAGATAGTATGGCAATTCAACTATTTTCCTGAAAAGAGAACTTTTTTCCATCCGGTCTATTCTCCTGATGGAACCCTGCTTACCGCTGAGGCACCGAAAGATCATCTCTGGCATCTTGGCCTCTGGTTTTCCTGGAAGTATATTGACGGTGTGAATTACTGGGAGTACGAGGATGATCCAAAACTGGCAATAAGTGAGGGAAAGACGGATCTGCAGGAGATCCGGGTGAGTACACGGCTTGATGGGTCCGCCCTGCTCAATCTGGAGATCAGCTACCATCCATGGAAGTCGGCCGATTCCGTTGTGATGAAGGAGACACGCACCATCAAGACCACTGCTCCTGCTGATGATGGTTCTTATACGATAGATTTTGAGCATAAATTCACCGCGGTAAAAGATATTGTTTTGGAACGCACTCCCCCGCAAACCAGTCCGGGCGGTGTATCCTGGGGGGGATATGCAGGGCTTTCCGTTCGATTCGATCAGAGTCTGTCTGACCCCATCTATTTCAGCAACGAAAAGGATTCCTTAGCCAGCGGAACACGCGCTGGATGGGTCGCAGCAAACCTGAAAAACGTGGCAGGCAAAACCGTTCAGATGGTTATCCTTGAGAACTCCTCCAACACGCGCTTTCCCACCCCCTGGTACTGCATCAACCGACCGGCCGAGAAGTTCTGGTACTACAACGCGGCCATCCTTTACCATGAAGGCTTGAAGATGAAGAAGGGCGAAACCATGACCCTGGGGTACACGGTGTTGGTGCCGGC
>CAYQFT010000019.1:31370-33860 GCA_964416825.1 uncultured Porphyromonadaceae bacterium | reverse complement strand
GACCGGCTGGCCCGGGATTTTGGGAGCCAGTTTGTGGTCCTCGCCATCGACGCAAAAATAGGGCACAAGGGCACAGGGGCACAAGGGCACAAGGGCACAGGGGCACAAGGGCACAAGGGCACGAGGGCACAAGGGCACAAGGAACGTCCCCGTAGGGGCGTCCGGCGGACGCCCGTTAACCCAACAATACACTTTAACCCGCCAACGCCCGTGGAAGTTTATATCAACGGCGGCCGCATCGCAACCGGCCGTGACCTGTTTGAATGGGCCAGGGAGGGGCAGGAGAGGGGTTGCGGGGAAATATTGTATACCAGTATGGATCATGACGGAACCAAAAACGGGTACGCCAATAATGAATTAGCCCTCTTATCGGAAAAACTCAGAATTCCGATCATTGCATCAGGCGGAGCGGGCTGTCCGGATCATTTCCGCGATGCCTTCCTGATCGGAAAGGCCGATGCAGCCCTGGCTGCCAGCGTTTTTCATTTTGGGGAGATCCCAATTCCGGATCTTAAAGAATACCTTTACCGGGAAGGAATCCCGGTACGATTATGAAGATAAATACGATCTGATATGGACGAAAAACTTGATTTTTCTAAAAACAACGGGCTGATCCCTGCCATTGTTCAGGATTCAGTTACCCGGAAAGTTCTGATGCTCGGGTATATGAACGAAGAAGCACTCAGGCTCACACGTGAAACGGGACTCGTGACCTTCTACAGCAGGTCGCGGAAAACCCTCTGGACTAAAGGTGAAACCAGCGGGAATTCCATGAAGCTTGTCAGCATCATGGTTGACTGCGACCGCGATACCCTGCTGGTTCTTGCCGAACCTGCCGGGCCGGTTTGCCATGATGGACCCGATACATGCTTTAATGAAATTAACCGGGGTGACCTGTTTTTTCTCGATAACCTTCAATCACTGATCCAGTCAAGAAAACGTGAGCTTCCGGAAAACTCCTATACCACCAAGCTTTTCAGAAAAGGAACCGGAAAGATTGCTCAAAAGGTCGGGGAAGAGGCTGTTGAACTGGTTATCGAAGCCATGGGCCGGGATGACCACGCTTTCCTGAATGAAGCCGCGGACCTGATGTATCATTATCTGGTACTGCTCGTTGAGAGGGGAATGAGGTTGCAGGATGTGGCGAGCGTGCTTGCAGAGCGACATGCGGAGAAATGACCGATGACCGATGGAAGCCTGGACTTGCGTCCGTCGTCCGTCATCCGTCGTCCGTCATCCGTCATCCGTCGTCCGTCAAAAGAAAAAGCCCCCTCATTTCTGAGGAGGCCTTTGATGTTTGGGAGGATAATATGGAAGAAATTGAAGTGTCTTAAAGAAAGGTTGACCTGCCAAAGAGCTGCCTATGACGTAGGAAAAGTGTGATTGTTTTCGAACGGAGTCCCCCTACCGTTTGTTCCTTTCACGTCTTTTAGGTCAGCCAAACCTTCTTCTCCAATGCTTTTCAAACAACTCCCGACAGGTCAACCGATTACCCTTGTCTTTCCGGTATTAAAGATATGTTAAGAGATGTTAAAATGCAATAGGTCAATTGGTTACAGAGCGAGAGTAATTGGTAAACCAGTGCGCTGGCGGCATAAGTGTGTAATATAGCTTTGTAATTGATCCATTTAGGTTAATCCAACAATTCTGCCCCCGTGTCAGTTATTAGTTGTAATTTTGTACCAGGAAACAATCAAAGATGTCAGAGACAACAATAGCAGCGTTGACAGTGAGGGAGTTAATCTGGAAAGCCTTTCAGGATTTTCCGGAACAGCCGGCACTAGGATTTGTGGGTGAGAAAATGGCTACTTATCGCCAGATTCAGGATCAGACGGAGCAATTGGCTTTTTATTTCAAGCAGTTAGGGATTGTAAAGGGTGACCGGGTGGCCATTTTGGGCCCGAATTCCCCCAATTGGGCAGTTAGCTATTTCACCCTACTTGGATCGGGAATCATTGCGGTTCCAATCCTTCCTGATTTCCATGCTGGCGAGATAGAGCATATACTTAAACATGCCGATGTTAAGGGATTAATTGTAGCCCAGAAGCAAATCACCCGCTTAACTGACGAGACTGTTACCTCAATTTCGCACATCTTTCAAATCGAAAATTTTTCACGGCTGATCAATTATGAGGCTCGGGCTTCTGCCTCTTCGTGGGAAGAATTTGTGCCGAAGGGATCCATGGATCCATTTACTGTTACGGTTACCAAAGATGACCTGGCAACCCTGATTTATACTTCCGGAACAACCGGATTCAGCAAGGGTGTTATGCTCAGCAATGAAAACCTGGCAACCAACGTAAAGCAGTGTTATAATGTGGAACCTCCCGGTTGCAGTGATGTTTTTCTTTCTATTCTCCCGCTGTCGCATACCTATGAGAATACATTGGGTCTTTTACTGCCTATGTCTTACGGCGCTTCGGTTCATTATGTTGAGAAGCCTCCAACAGCATCCGTCCTTCTGCCGGCGCTGAAAATGGTTCGCCCGAC
>CAYQFT010000019.1:0-31360 GCA_964416825.1 uncultured Porphyromonadaceae bacterium | reverse complement strand
GAAAAAATCTTTAAAACACAGATAAAGGGTAAAGTTGAAAGTTCAGCCCCCTTGAAATTGTTGTATCGCTTACCCGCCTTCCGGAAATTCTTCCACAGGCTGACAGGAAAGAAACTATACGCCACGTTTGGCGGCCGGTTGAAGTTTTTTGGCATCGGAGGATCGAAACTCGATGAATCAACAGACAGATTCCTGAAGGAAGGTCGTTTCCCCTATGCCATAGGATACGGATTAACTGAAACGGCTCCGCTTATCTGTGGTGCAAATCCGAAGAACACCCGTGTCCAGTCGACCGGCACCCCGGTTCTCGGAGTGGAGCTTATAATTAATGAACCTGATATTGAAACGGGTATTGGTGAGATATGGGCTCGTGGTGCCAATATCATGAAAGGGTACTATAAGGAACCCGATATTACGTCAAAGGTACTTTTGAAGGAAGGTTGGTTCAGGACCGGCGACCTGGGTGTATTTGATTCGGATGGTTACCTGTTCATCAAAGGACGGCTCAAAAACGTCATCATCGGAGCCTCAGGCGAGAATATTTATCCGGAAGAAATAGAATCAGTTATAAATAAGTTTCAATATGTACTGGAATCCGTGGTGGTTGAGCAAAAAGGAAAACTGGTAGCCCTTGTCCACTTTAATATTGAGGAGCTTGAGAAGCATTTTGAACACTTCAAGGATGAAGCCCGGATACAAGTGGAAAAGAAAATTGACGAGATGCGGAAGGAATTACAGCAGTTTGTAAATTCTCAGGTAAACCGATATTCACGTTTGCAGGGAATCATCATTCAGGATACCCCGTTTGAAAAGACCGCTACAAAGAAAATCAAGCGATACCTTTATCAGATTTAGCTATTCAACCAGTTTGATTATTCCGTCTTTCTGCTTTTTATCGATCTCGTATTTCAACGGAACGCCAAATCTAACGCTGTTAAAAACCTCCCGGGTAACCCGATAGGTCGGCTTTGTGCTTGATGTCTCCTCATTCAGACCAATTTTGTATTCGATATTCTGGAAGGTTTCCATCATTTTAACCTGCAGGGGCCTTGAAACCAATTCAGCCTGACTGTTATCGAAAACCGTGCGGTAGGAAGAATCGGGAATAATGAAACTTTCCGGAATCTCCATTACAATCAGCTGGAAATTACCTTTATTGACCCCCGTCACCATCCGGTACTCAAGCGTGCCGGTTTCAATGCGGGGTTTCTTCTCCTGAAAGTAAGACCACAGAAAAACGCCGAGAACGGCAACAACGATGGCGTAGCGTGCGTAAGGGCTTGGTTTGCGGGCGGGGATTTCCATATTGGTTACTGGTTGCTGGTTACTGGTTGCCGGTTGCCGGTTGCCGGTAACCGGTAACTGGAAACCGGCAACTGGAAACTGGCAACTTTTCCGATCCAAAGTTACAAATTAACCAACCGAATTATAAAATCCCTTCATTGTCTCCAGATATTTCACGAAAGCCTCTCTGCCGGTCTGGCTGATCCTGATTATCGTTCGAGGGCGTTTTTTGTGGAAGGTTTTTTCTATTTCGATATAGGCTGCGGCTTCCAGTTTGCTCAGATGGCTGGACAAGTTCCCCTGGGTGAGTCCCGTTTGGTTCATTAGAAAGACAAAGTCGGCGCTCTCAACCGCGTTCAGCAGTGAAAGGATTACAACCCTTGCCGGCTCGTGAATTACCTTGTCGGCATCTATGATGCTCCGGATGTTATTGTTCTCCATGCTCATAATCGGCTTTTAGATTCTGGCGGGGGAACATTTTTAAAAACTTTACGAGCCTGAAAATCCCTGTGATGGCAATGACCAATCCCGGCAGGCCAAGAGTGAAAAGCTCAGCAGGTAGGTTGGCAATTGTTTCCAGACCGATCATTCCTGCGATCGGCCAGGCGAAGCCAAGGAGGATTCCAACAGCTATCAGGGAATACAATCCCATAAGCCAGCCGACAAATCCCAGAACGAAAATCAGGACAGCAAATTCAAGGATCGGAGAAACGGAAAATTCCCGATTGCTGAGCCAGGGGACCTTCAATATAGTGGCGACCAGAAGCAGGGCCGTCAGGATCACCCCGATAACCGTCAGAATGGTCAATAGTTGCTTTCTTCCACCAGCTACGGGTTTCATCTTGACATATCCGATTCGCGGAGTAGTCACAAAAACCTTCACGAGAACAAAGGGAACCATAAGAATAATGATTATGAACCGCACGTACCAGGGTTCTGCCCAGTCAAAATAGGTGAAGGTGCTGTTCAGTGCGACAGCCATCAGCATACTGCCGAAAAAAATATCCAGTACGCCGTCGCGCGATTGAAGGTAGATCAATCGCTTCTCAATGCTTTTGGGATGATTGCTTGTTTGCATGGCATTTCAATTAATAGTGAATAACAGAATAGTTTGCGATACAAACATAAAACATATTTTAATACGAAGGTTATTTTTTTTTAATTTTTTTTAACGGACTGGCATTAATGCCCTGTAAGCGAACAAGGTAAGCAGGCGGGATGGTTCTTTTTTCTGACCGAAATCCCACTCTTTCCAGGCCTGATAGACCGATTCAGGGATAAAAAGACCATCGGTATTCTGTTTAGCCCGTATGATGCTGATCATTTCGGCTATTGCAGGATGGTTCCGGACCTCTGGAATTTTTAAAAGAGCTGTAGCAACATGGAGGATGTCATACCAGATGAACGGCAGTTTGATCTTGCGGAAATCCGTTCCCATATAGAACATGTAAGGATGCTGATCCCGGCTGGATTCCCATAAACGCAGCATAGTTTCAGCTCCGGCAAGAAGGTTCGGTGAGGGATAGCACGCCCTGGCTGCAGTTAAAAGCTTGACCATAATGAAAGTAGCATAGGGGCAAGGATCTTCCTTCCGGCCCGGACCGCGAAATTTTCCCAACTCATCATCACCAGTGCAGGGCCATCCGTTTGGACGAACCAGTCCGTCGAGGTACCGGATTGCCTTCTGAACGCGCGGATCCTCGGCATAGCCGAACCGGCAAAGAACTTCCGCCAGCACCGGGGCATCGCAGAGCGCCCAGGTCCAGGCATCCACACCGGTTCCCCCGAAATGTTTCGGAATGTTCATCACCACCTGGAAGGGACCTTTGTTGGAATCATGCGACATGATCTTTTCCGATATCTGCTCGATCTCAGGAACCCTGCGATCCAATCCAAGCTCCGCCAGAAAAGCCAGTTTGTGATAGATAAGAGCAGCATTCTTGTGACCGTTAACAACCTGACCGGGCCAGTTGAGTGATTCTGACAGAATAGCACGGATTCTTGGGTGCCCAAGCATACTGGTCCGGTCTTCAATGACTTGCGGATCGCTTTCCGTAAGGTCCATGAGGGTGGTCCGCGTCAGGTACCTGACCCATGGTTCGCCTTCCAGCAGCCAGGTAACAATCGGTTCGGGTATGTTCATTTTTTGATCAGTCTATTTGCATAAAAGATAATTCAAAAACGGGTATTATTCCCGGCACTTCACCCCTATCTTTGAAAAAACAGGATACATGCGTTACCATTTTATTTCTTTTTCGGCGCTCCTTTGGCTGTCATCCATGGTGCTCAGTGCCCAGAATACCGGTTATCCGGATGTATTATTTTCCCGACCGGAGAGAACCCGATATGCGGAAACTTCTCGTCATGCTGACGTTTCCAGCTTTGTTGAAAGCCTGAAACAGAATAGTGGAATAGTCCATGTAGAGACGATGGGCACGAGTTTCGGAGGGCGCACCCTTCATCTGGTTATCATGGCTGATCCGGTTGTAACAAGTCCGGAGGAGGCCCGCATGTCGGGAAAAATGGTCATTTACATACAGGGAAACATACACGGCGGAGAGGTAGAGGGGAAGGAAGCCTCATTGCATCTGATGCGGGAGATCGCATTCGGTAAATTGAGATATCTCCTTGATAACCAAATATTGATTTTCTGTCCATTGTTTAATGCCGATGGAAATGATGCCCTGGGCCCAAGCAACCGCCCAAACCAGGATGGGAGCCCCTATCTGGCTGGTCAACGTGCCAACGGTCAGGGTTACGACCTGAACCGCGACGGGCTAAAGCTGGAAACCATAGAAGGGAAAGCATTCATGGAAAAAGTGGTCCTGCGTTGGGATCCGAAGTTAATGGTGGATCTGCATACGACCAACGGAACCTGGCACGGGTATGCCATAACTGTTGCACCCGGAATGGCTACGGCCGGCCATCCGGGTACCACGGGTTATCTTCAGGATGAGCTTTTCCCTTGGGTGCATGACAAGGTTAAGGAGCGGGCCGGCTATGATATTTTCTATTACGGCGATTTTTATGAATATCCGCCCCGCACTTTCTATGGTATGGCGGCAGAGCCCCGTTATCTCACCAACAGCATTGCCCTGCGGAACCGGCTTTCCATTTTGGTTGAGACCTTTTCGCACGACCGGTTTGAAAAGCGGATTTCGGCCAATATTGCCTATCTGAACTCGCTGCTTGAATACACGAATGATCATGCAGCCGAGATAATAGACCTTACAAAAGCTATCGATCAGGAAGTTGTAGCCGAAATCAGAAGTTCAGGAGGAGCCCTTCAAAGAGGCGTCTCTTTTGATTACAAGCAGCCAGGCCAGAAAACCGACCTGCTGGTCTATGAGGTTAAAAGCGGGAAAAGATCAGGAAAGCGGGTCTGGTTTTCTGATGTCTCCCTGATTAACCAATATTCACCTGTCAGGCAGGCAGTAGTGCCCAAAGCCTATGTTTTTCCGGCAGAACTTACTTTGGTTGCCGCAAAGCTCCGGGAGCACGGGATTACCATAACTCAAACTGCCCAGAATACAACCTATTCTGGTGAGAGTTTTACTGTCAACCGTTTGAATCGTGACGCATCCTTGTATCAGGGGCATAGATTGTCCTCTGTTGAAGGAAGTTATGCAACGGGTACACAAACCTTACCTGCAGGTTCCTGGTATGTGGATATGGCGCAGCCCCTTGCTTACCTGATATTCTATCTCCTGGAACCTACAACTGATGACGGATTGGTAGTTTGGAATTATTTCGATGATTATCTGGTGGAACACAATGTCAATACAGTCCCGGTAAACTTCCCGGTGTTCAAAGTATTCACGGGTGGGTCAGGTAACCCAAATATAGCTTCAGATCAGGACAAAATCAGGGTTCTATACAACCCGATATCCGGCAAAATCAACGTGTTTGGATTATCAGCAGACTTCGCATCGGAGGTGGACATAACCTCCGTCTCGGGATCCTTAATTAAAAGACTAACCCTTCCTGCCGGACGACTTTCCTGCGAGGTTGAACTGCCTCAGATTCAAACCGGAATTTTTCTGGTCACTATTCTCTGCGACGGACACCGGACAACAAGGAAAATTTTGATCAGAAACCTGGAATGATGCATTCCCCTATGCCCCTAAGCCCCTGTGCCCTAGTGCCCTTGTGCCCTAGTGCCCTTGTGCCCTAGTTTATTCCATCCCCATCTTCCCGCTCAACCCCTTCGCCTCGGTCTGGTGTAAGTCGAATACCAGTACTTCATTGGTTCCCTTCCTGAGGAAGGTGGCAGGGCAGTAAAGCCTGAACTGCGGCCCGATGTTCCAGTAACGGCCTAGGTTATGACCGTTTACCCATACAATTCCTTTTTGATAATGGGTCATGTCGATAAAGGTATCTGCCAGTTCGGCAAGTTCGAAGGTGCCGCTAAAGAAAATCCCGGGCCTTGAAGGACCGACGACCGATGACGGAAGACCGCCGTCTGTCGCCCGTCGTCCGTCATCCGTCAGTTTCTTGATAAACCCCTCGTCCATCGGCAAGTTATATACATCCCAGTTCATCAGGGTCATCCCGTTAAGGGTTACACGGTCGGTGATGCCCTTCCTGTCGATCAGGTATTGGGCGAAATTGATCCGGCCCATGCCTTCCACGAGGATCTCAAGGACCGGATCTTTGACATCGCTTGCTGGAATGTCGATGGTTTTTTCACCTTCGCGCCGGTCGAGTTTTCCGATGTAATTGCCATTGAGAAAGATTGTTGCATAATCGTGCAGGTCAGTGATGGTCAGCTTTCCCTTTTTATGCCCGATAAGTTTTGTTTTGTAAACGATGAAGCCATAGTCTTGATTATAAGCCTCGAAGGGTTTGGGTTGTACCGACCATACGGGGGAGGGAAGCCGGTTCCAGATGCTTGCTATCGGTTTCATCGGGAATTCAGGAATATCGACTGAAGGAATCGGAGCCGGTATCTCATTCATCACCCCGGTATATCGGAAGATCAGGTTTCGCAGTGCCATGTATTTTGGAGTGGAATTGCCCTGTTCCGATATCGGGGCATCATAGTCATAGCTCGTCACATCGGGTTCATATCCTTTGCCGCCCGAATTGGCGCCGGCCGTGAACCCAAAATTGGTTCCTCCGTGGATCACATAGAAGTTTAAAGAACGCTTAGTCTTCATCAGGAAATCAACCTCTTTGAGCAGCCCACCTGTATCAGGGCGAGCCCATTTTTCGCCCCAGTGCGTGAGCCATCCGGGATAGGTTTCACTGCTGAAGGCGGGAACCCTTGGATTTCGTTTAGCCGCCTGGGCGAAGTCCCCTTCATTGGAACCCGAATCCAGTCCGATTGCCGCCCCGTCAATATTACCGGCTTCAAGCATATAAGGGGTAGCGCCGTCTGCCGTATAAAATGGAATGTCGATGCCGTTGCGGAGCCACATTCTTCGCAGTTCTTCCAGATATTCCTTGTCGTTTCCGAAACTGCCATATTCGTTTTCGATCTGCAGCATCACGATCGGCCCGCCATGGGTTACCAAAAGGGGCTTGATCACTTTTGCCATTTCGGTTATATACCGCTCAACAGCCACCATGTAGCGGGGATCCCGGCACCGGAGTTTAATATCAGGAATCCTGAGCAGGTAGGGTGGAATTCCACCCAGTTCCCATTCGGCGCAAACATAGGGGCCTGGGCGCCATAATACCCACATGCCTTCTTCCTGTGCTATTTTGGCAAATGCGGCAATGTCCCGGTTACCGGTTTTGAAATCAAAAAAACCTTCCTCGGGTTCCAGATAATTCCAGAACAGATAGGCGGCAATGGTGTTGCATCCCATTCCTTTGGCCATCAGGATCCGATGGTGCCAGTATTCCCGAGGGATGCGAGCCGGATGCATTTCGCCCGAGATCATCTGAAAGGGTTTCCCATCGAGCAGAAAATCCTTTTCACCTAATTCGAATGTGTGTTTTGCTTGCTGAGCCGGGGCATCAACGCAGAAAACTGCCGCAATCAGGGCCAGGAGAATGATGAATTTTTTCATGAGCTGGGTTGGTCTTTGTTGATTTCTTTTTTCACAAACGGCCGGGTCACCAGAAATGCTACCAGGCCGGCTACGGCAATTATCTTGATAAAGGCAAGAGTGGCAAATGCAACCACTATGAGGGTTACCCCAGAGATCGCATAAATGGCAGCAAACTTTCTGTCACGTTTTCGTATCCGGTAAGCCTGATAAAGAAGGATCACACCCAGACCGAAGAGCATGATGTTGGTCAGAAGCTGACTCAGCCAGTCGGGATACTCGACAAACCAGCTTACGATGATAAGGCCGACCACAATAATGCCGATTCCATACAAGGCAATCGACAAGTATTTCCTGAGTGCTTTTTTGTCCATATTGCTAAAATTATTTTGAATATTTCCACATCTGGTTTTTCCCTTCCGACATCCACTCCATTGCAGTAGCCAGCCTTTTCTGTCGGGTGGGCTCGGTTTTTGCACCGACAATCCAGTCCACATATTCTTTACGATGGCTATAGGAGAACTTTTCCCAGGTCGACTGGGCTTCAGGATGAATTTTTAAGGCATCAGTCAGATCATCGGGAACAACAAGCTCCTTCACCTGCTTTTCCCTGGGCTTTTGGGGAACACGGATATTTTCATCATTGAGTCGTTTTGCCTCCCGGAAGATTGACAGCAACTTCTCCTCGGGGGGCAAATCGGAAACCGATTTGATCTTTCCGAAATTTCCCATGCCTGAATCCCCTTCGTCCATATTCGGGAGCCCCCCGATCAGCGCGCCTTTCCATAGGTTCAGCGAGCAATGTGCCTTGAATGAGGCCATGCTGATCATCACTCCCTTGTAATCAAAATGAGGGAAGCTCCATTTCATAGTCTCTTCAACTTCAGGACAGGCTTCATGGACCAGTTTACGGATATGCGTTAGGATAGGTTGGGCAAACGGGGCTGCAGAGGCGATGTAGGAGTCGATGCGGGGATCGGAAGGGGGCATGGTCGTTAATGTAGGGGAGGACCCATGGTCCTCCCGTTTTTTTGTACGATAATATAGTAATTCCTCACAAAAATAATGTTATTGCAGTATTGACCGAAAAAAAACCAAACCATGGGTTGGGAGGACCATGGGTTGGGAGGACCTTGGGTCCTCCCCTACTAGAACCTTATCCCCCCGCTCACCCCCGGCCACATTTTAATATAACTGAACCCGCTGGCGTTCTCATAAACCGTCCATGGGGTAATGTGCTCCAGAAATGCTGGCTCCGGGTATTCAAATGGAACGAAAAGGATATTAAATGTGGGTCCGACGAACCATTTCAGTCCTCCGAAAACTCTTCCTTCAACAGTAAATCTCAGTTGTTCAAGCAGATTCGGGGTTTTGGCATACATATGCCTGCGCTCAATGATCTGGTAAGTGGTCAGGTCGACAGTTCCTTTTAAATAATGCGTGATTCCAAACCTGCTTCCAATACCGATACCCGCGCCCCAGTATTTGCTGTTGCGATCCCAATTTGCACCCACCATGAACTGCGTGAACAAGCGGTCGACACCCAGCCGATAGCCGAAATTCAAATTCCAGATCTCGCTGCCGGCAAATTCCCATACATGATAACCGCGTTTGACAATATTGATGAACCCGATCGGGATGCCTTTTTCGTAGTTATCCGCGATGTTTATAAAGCCAAGCTGTGTTCCCCTGACATTGTCGGCTACGTTAATAAAACCTGATACCTGTGCCCCGGTGATATCGTCGGCCGTATTCATAAAACCGGCCACTTGTGCACCCTTCGTATCCCCCGACATGTTCATGAAGCCCGATACCTGCGCACCTGTCACTTTTTCGGCAATGTTCATGAACTCCGTTACCTGCGCTCCCCTTACTCCGTCAGCAATATTCATGAATCCGGAGGCCTGGGCACCGGTAACGTCAGTAGCAATGTTCATGAATCCTGATCCCTGGAGACCCAGGACATCACGGCTTATTGTCATGAATCCGGCACCGCTTACCCCCGTAAGGTTTTTCGACACATTCATGAACCCTGATAACTGTCCGCCAATAGCATTACCTCCTGTGATATTCGCAAAACCTGCGAGCTGGACCCCTTTTACAAAATCTCGCTCAAGGTTGGCGATCCCGCCCAGTTCCACACCTTGCAGTCCGGCACTTACACCCCAAAGGAGGTTAAGTGAAAATTTGTTCACACATTCTTTGGCATCGGGGCCATTGGTCCCGACAGGGGGAAAAAGTGTGATCTGAGCGTTCTTGTATAAAAAGTTACCCTCTTCCTGGGCAAAGGAGGGAGAAATGGCGATACTCAGCAAAATGATGAATATCAATGATTTAGTAATCTTTTTCATGGCGATTTGGTTTTAATTTTCTGTTTTTTGATTTGTTTGGAAGGAGAAATCAACAATCGTGCCTTTTTCAGTCATATCTTCTCACCGAGCAATGTTTTTAGCAACTCCTCCATTTCACCTGATAGCTGCTCGTAATGCTCCCCGGTTCCGGGACCTGAGAACCCCGTAAAAACAGCTCTCACCTTGCCGCTACTGTCGATGAAAACCGATGTAGGATAGGCCAGTATCCGGTTGAGCATCGGAAGTGTTTCACCTGCTTTGCGTTTGTTCGATTCGCCGGCATATAAGAAGGTGTAACCGGCACCAGTCTGGTCCCTGAACCTTTTAATTGCCTTGACTGATTGAGCAGGATTGTTTGATTCATAACAAAGCCCGATGATTTCCAGGTTCTTATCCCTGTATTTCCTGTAGAGTCCGGCAAAGAACCTGGTTTCATCCATGCAGTTCGGGCACCAGCTCCCGAGGATTTGAACGATTACGGTTTTCCCCGAAAATCGGGTATCGCTCAGGTTGACCATATTTCCGTCAAGATCGGGGAAAGCAAATTCCAGTTTCTCATAGCCCGGTTTCAGGAAGGTAAGCGTTTTTGGATCGGGCAGGGTGACTGTATCGTTCCGAACCGCAGTCCAGACACCCTTCCAGGTGGGACCGCCGCAAAAAGTTCCGTTAACTAATTGTCCGTCTGCCGAAATATCGGCTTCAAAAACCAGCGCATGGGCCCCGTCAAACGCTGAAAACATCATCTTGCTGCCAGAGACCTTACCATCAAGATATCGATAGTCGCCGGTTGTGGTCAGGAAAGTGCCGGTAAGACGGGACCCCGTCTGTACAAATTCCCCAACCTGCTTTTCAGCCTGGTCACCCGCGCCAGCCCATACCTCCCATCGCCCGGTCAGGTTTGCAGCCGGAGTTGCGGTTTGTTCAGGAAAGCGATCGGTGATTCCGTGTTCGGCGAAAAAGGGAATGGTCCATGAACGTCCGCTGCCCCGGTGGGTGTAGGTTCCTTCAAGCCGGGACTTTCCTATACGTGTATCAATGGTTCCTTCAAAAACAGGCAGGTGAAAGTGAATGGAGTCACCTTCCTGAATAATCTCTGAGATCGCAATGGTTTCGTTTCCATTCCTGATAGATGCAGTAAGTGTTTGATCAGAATTATGATAAATCTCCAGATGAAAGGGGATCTCCAGTGAGGCATCCGAAGTATCCGGGATCAGAACGGCCCGCCAGGAACCGGATTGAGGAAGCCGCGATCTTTCGCAGCTCCCAAAAAGAACGGTCAAAATCAGGATAATCAAGAGTTGTGGTCTCATAAATCGCTCCATCTGAATTAATTCGAATAAAAGTACATGAAATTTCATTTTCTTTGGGAAAAGCAAAAACTATGAAAAGATACTTCCTCCTTGCCTTCAGCCTTACGGTTGCGATGATTCTTAACGCGCAGGATAAACCCGCCTATAAGATTTTCACCAGCGACGGTGATGAGGTAAAGTATGGCAGAATGATGAAACAACTCGAAAAGGCTGATTTCGTCTTTTACGGTGAGCTTCACAATAACGCCATAGCTCACTGGCTGGAACTGGAGATCACCCGCGACTTGTTTGCGAACAAGGGACAGGACCTTGTACTGGGTGCCGAGATGTTTGAGGCCGACAATCAGATTCTGATTCAGGAGTTTTGGGATGGATTTCTAACCCAGAAGAAATTCGAGGAGGATGTAAGACTTTGGAAGAACTATCCCACCGACTATAAGCCACTCCTGATGTTTGCCAAGGAGAAGAACCTTCCTTTCATTGCCACGAATGTTCCCCGAAGATATGCCTCAATGGTTGCCTCAAAGGGGTTTGCGGTTCTGGATTCTTTATCAGACCTGGCAAAAACCTGGATCGCTCCGTTGCCCATTCCGTTTGATCCGGAAGTGCCCTGCTATAAAAACATGCTCAGCATGATGGGAGGCGGTGCTCCCTCAGGTCCGATGGCCCATGGAGGATCTAATATCATCAAGGCACAGGCCCTGAAAGATGCAACCATGGCATGGTTTATCAATCAGAACTACAAGCCCGGCCAGCAGTTTATTCATTACAATGGTTCGTACCATTCCGACAGCCATGAAGGAATCATCTGGTACCTGAAGAAGTATTACCCCGAAGCGAAAATCATGGTGATCACAACCGTTTCGCAGGATGAAATCGACAAGCTGGCTGATGAAACCAAAGGCAAGGCGGATTATGTTGTCGTCGTGCCGACCCGGATGACAAACACTTACTAAACCGCCATTTCCCACGCGGCACGCAACCAACGAATTAATTGATCGTCGATTTCTTCGATTGATTCAACTTTGATCACATTGGAGCTTCGGTTCTGGGAATGCTGATGCGTTTGGTGAACCGGGAATTCATCTATCGGCTCTCGGCTTATAAACACAATCGTCAGGTGGGTTTTCTCGATCATGATGGCCGCAAAAGTGGAAAGCCTGCGGAGGGTGATATTGAATTTGGCCGTATAAACAGCTGATTCTCCGAATGCAGTAACCTGAACCATCAGGTAATCAAACAAATCCCGGGTTTTCGGATCCTTCCCGATAAACATGTCATCCAAATTGTATTCAAGGCAGGAATGACTCTGGTTGTCTCGCGAAAATTTCCGGCCGCAATCGGGGCAGATCCACATCAGATTTACGATTTACGATACCTGGTACCTGAGAGGAACGCCCTGATCTGATCACTGCTCACGCCGGGCGGCATCCCACCGCCGCAGGAGGGTAGAAGATATCGGGTATCCGTCAGTTCTGCAATCATTTCGCGGGAAGCCTTCTCAACCTCACCGGGAGTTCCTGCAGCAAGCACATCACGGGGCGGAAGATTGCCCATGAGGGTGATTCCGGGGCCGGTGAGTTCTTTCAATTCATTCAGGGAAACATCGGTTCCCATATTGAACAGGTTGATTCCCATCGCATTAAGAAGGGGTGCGGATTCCCGGCATGGAGCATCGTTGTGTAAAAATTTGACCGATACAGGTCTGTTGTACAATTCTTTAAAATAGGGCAGCCCGAATTCTTCAAACTGGTCCCGGCTCATGAAGCCGATCAGGTCGTCAAGCATGAAGATTCCATCGATGCTGTCGATCCGCTTTTTCTGCAAATCATGCCATTCGATGAGGAAATCCGTGATCATCCGGATCAGCCGGTGGGCTCTGTCGGGCTCCATGAGGATCAGCATCAGGAACTCGGTGGTTCCCATCAGGTAGGAAGCAATATTCAGGGGACCGCGTGAAACCGAAAAACGAATCTGCTGGCCGGACTGTTCGATCTGAGACCTGTATTTCACCAAACGGTTTAGCATGAATGGAAGGAGTCCGTCGGTTTCGGGATTGGGCTTGACCAACCGGTCGATATCTTCCGATGAATGGATGACCCGGTGAGCATGAGGAAACTCATTAACCGGAAAGCTGCACCGGGCTCCAAATGCAGAGGGCTCCGTGCACATTCCGAACTCCGACCAGTATCCCGGCAGGAATAGAATATCGGGAAAAGCCACGGATGCCTTGGTGTGGCACTGAAACCAGGTCTCTTCATGTGTAAAATAGTCGACCATGGTAACCCCCGCCCAGTTGGGCAGCCACGGACAATCAATGATAAACCCAACCGGCATCGGTGATAACGCTTCGCCCTTTATGATTCGGGTCAAAACATTCCAGTGGTCATTCTTCATTTCTAAATCATTTTCCGTCGGTTTCCACCCATCGGTCATCGGTCATCGGTCTTCAACCCATATGCCAATCCGGCTGTCTTCATCTCGATCTTTATTCCCTGACTGGGGCCTGAGCTTGTGAAAAGTGCGTTAAATCCTAGTTTATGAGTTCCCTGGGTCAGGGTGACATCGTACTGGGTCAGCTGTCCGGTGGCAACCAACTGCCAGTTGGCATCATACAGGTAAATATAGCTTCCTCCCGTATATTTAATATGATGATTGGCGGGCAGGTCGAGGGGAATACTGATGGTATGGTCACCGTCGAAATCAAGAGTGATTCCTGTTGCTGCATTTTCGGGTCCCGATGAGAGAATAAACTGTACCGGCTGATCCGGGTTTTCGTTGTTCATTTCGATGAATGTACTTCCTGACCCGGATTTGTGTTCTGCCCTCCAGATGGTATAGGGATAAAGGTTCCAGTTATTGGGGCCGTCCATTTCCAGGTGAAACTCGTTCTTAATGTCCTGCATGGACAATTTTATCTCAGGCGAAAACGCCCCCGCCATGCGCGCGCGTTCCCATTCCCGGATCGCGACGAGGATTTTCTCGCTGAAGCCGTTGCCGGATGCCGCAGCCAGAGAGGTAACCAGTGCATAGCCGGCATCAAAACCTGCTGACCGGGCCAGAAGCCATTCGATATCCTCCAGGCTGGTTTCTGGCGTCATCCGGAACCAGCCGAGCATGGCAGGCATCAGGTTGCGCTGGAAATAGAGCTGGTTGATCAGGCGGTATTGAGTCTGGCTCTCCCGGAATCCGGCATACCAGGGCTCTCCCCAGTTCATCCGGGTGTACATGTGCCAGAAAAAATGTCCCGGCGTGCTGGCATCGGTTATCACCTGGCCTTTCAGCTCGGGTTTCAGGTGATCGTACCATATCTGGGTAAACCTTTGCTGACCGTATTGGCCCATTCCTGTCGACCAGTTTCCTTCCAGCCCGTCGAATGAAATCTGCCGGCATCCGGTCTGGTTGAAAAAGTCGGCAATCCGTAAGGTCATCTCTTCCGACAGGGCATTGTCAGTCAGGAAAGTCTGGTACCCATGATCCATCAGCTTGCTGATCACGGTGCCCTGTGCATGAGCGGAAGCGGTTGTTCCAAATGCACCCCGTTCGCAGTCGGTCAGCATCCATGGTGAGGCAGTGGAGACCTCTTTATAGCGGATAATTTCATTGTCAACCACCACTGCGCGCAGTGTGTTGTTTTTCATCTGGTTAAAGAATTTCGGATCTTCTATCCCGATATTCTTGTCGTCCTTTCCGATGGTTCCGCTCAGTTTTGTGGATCCGACTTTTGCCAACCGCGGATCCGGAACCGGGGTCACATAGGGATCATTGGTAGTAATGAAATTCGACAGGGTATGAACGCCAATCCGGATGCCTTCCTCGGCAGCCCGGTCAACCATAAGTTTCATGGTTTCCCAGTTTTCCGGGAACTGGGTGGAATTCAGTTTAAAGTGGCCCCAGGTTTCAAACGGGCCTTCATGATAAAGATATTTCAGACCCGCTTTTTTTGTCAGCACCACCGCGTCTTCAAATTCCTTAACGCCAAAATTCATGATCAGATAGGCAGCTGAGGCACCCTTTGCCGTTTTACCCCACTCTCCATCGATCATCGGATGGGCGAGGCCTTCCGCAACCTCAATTTTCCCGATGGTGTTCAGGGCTTCAGCAGCCTTGCATCCGAACAGGGCAATGGAAGAACCGGCCACGCCTCCATCTTCGAAAGCCGGTGCCACATAATACTCATGATTCCAGTTTGAAATTATCCTTTCCTTGTTCCGGTTTCTGCAGTAGGCCTGAATCACGCTGCCGAAAGGTTCTTTTCTGGCAGTCTGTCCCCGGTAAAATATCTTGACAGAATCCGCAACGTCTATCAGACTGTTGGTTTCAAAAATATCATATCCCGGGTCCACGTCGCTCTCCTCGGTTGGAAAGCCACCCAGGGTTTTCAGATTCAGCGACTGAATTCCGATAGCATAGGTTGAATCCCTTACCACACCGACCGTTTCACCGATCGTCTGGCTGATTGTGGTTGGGTAGGGGCCCCAGACAATCAGGTCGAGGGAATCAGCGCCGGTTATTTCCCTCAGGGAGAGAACCAGGTGGGACTCTTTTTCCGTGATATCTACCGTTGCTTTCACGCCTCCCGGAAAATCAAGAATGACGCCTTTCTTTTCTTCATTAACCAGCATGGAAACCGGTTGAAAATAGGTTCCGTTCTTGCGGATTTGCATCAATGAAGCAGTCTGACCATCAGGAAGGTACTCCTTTCCGGTCAGTGCATCAGACAATCTTACCACCTGGCCTTTATCCGAAAGGCCCAGGATTAATCCCGATGTTTTGAATTCGGTAGTCCGGGGGGAGCAGGCGGCCAGGAGGCCTGCCAACAGAATAACAGATACGGATTGTTTCATGGGTCGAATGTTTTGCTGCCGGTTTCCAGTTGCCGGTTGCCGGTTAATGGAGCCTGAAAATTATTATCAGATTTTTATGCCTGAAAGATAACGCACTGGCCTTAACCGGCAACCGGAAACCGGAAACCGGTAACCTCCTACTTAACTACTGGTATTTCGCTAACTCTCAGCCGGGCCGATGCATAGGGCACCAATTCAACCATTTCAACCGGTTCAACCGATTCAACCGGCGTATAGGGTACCGGACCCGCACTGTTGTTGACGATTCCCCAGCCCGGAATTTTCTTTCCTTTTACCCGGAGCATGATTGGGGGATTGATATCAAGAGTGTCAAATGCATTCAGGGAAGGGTTGTATACCAGGTCGCCCCTGTCGCCGAAAGGATATTTGCCAATAGGATTGTTTACTACCTCAAAGCTTTTAGCCGGATCGGCCGGATCCACAACCAGCCCGAAGTTCCAATCGGCCGTGGGCTCGATCTGGAAATCGGTGGAGCCCATATACTGATAACTGTGTGTAATGGTTATCGGGGTGAACTTCTTCGGGATCCTGATGCTGAAATAGAGCGGGCCTTTTACTACTGCCACGGCGTTGTTGTATCGGGTTTCCAACTGAACAGCGGAACTCAGGTTCAATTCAATTTTATCCCCGGATTTCCAGGTCCGTTCTACCTTCAGGAATTCTCCGGATTTGGCCGGTACTGATTCGCCATTCACTGTAATTACCGGATTGACTGCCCATCCCGGAATTCTCAGATAGACCGGGAAGGTTGCTGTTTTTTCCGGGTTTATCAGGATAAGGGCTTTTTCTTCAAACGGGTAGTTCGACTGGACCTCAATGGTTACAGGAACTTTCTTGCCGGCCAGTGCTTTAACCGTGCAGGGCGCATAGCTGATCGCAGCTAAACCGCCATCGGGAGATGCCATCCAGAGCGACTGTGTGAATTTGGGCCAACCCTGGTGGCCGTTTGCGGTGCAGCAGCCAAAATCGGGTTCAACCCCGAATACATTGGCATCCGGCCGGTTACTCGACCAGGGGCGGGGAGCGTCACTGACCAGTACCTGGTTGGCCTGCTGATCGTATTGGTGAGCCCAATAATCCGGGGTGCAGGTTCCGGGCAGGCTGTTAAAAGCGAGGACATCCAGACGGTAGGCCAATGCGACATCGCCGGTAATTTCAATCAGGCTTTCGAGAGAGTACATGAATTCCACTACGGCGCACATCTCGGTACCCTGAATGGGATTCCGGCCGCTCAGGTGCTCGTCGCCCGAGAAGCGGCCTCCCGCCTGGCCATGGTGGTCGATCAGGTTCCGGATCGCGGTATATGATGCGTCAATATCCGATTGATTGCCAGATTGCTGTGACCATATTCCCGGATATTTAACCGCCATCGCATTATTAACCACGTGGGCGGTAAGTCCAACGGCATCCCATATTTTCGGTATTCTGCCTTCACGGGCTGCCAGTGAATCCCAGGGGAAACGGGTAAAATAGCTGCCCCAGTCGAAGCAGTTTTCCTCGATCGACCGAAGGGCAGTTAGAATGGTGGTGTCGCCGTTCTGCCGGTAGAGCCAGTAGCCGGTAACGGCATTCTCCATGGCTCTGACTCCGCGCCACTCCTTATCGGGCCAATCGGGATTGTTATTGGCCAGGTAGGTGAAATACTTCTTGATCATATCCAGCGCCCTGGGATCGTTGCTTCCTTCATAATAGCTTTTCAGCACCTTCAGACCAACGGCCAGGGGCCAGCGGTCCTTGTTTTTTGCCGGACCGAACCACCCGTCGGGCTGCCCTGAGGCAAGAATCGGTTCCATCCAGGTCTTCACTTTTTCCAGCAGACGCGGATCATCCAGGAGGTAAGCCAGCGGAACCAGTCCGTCGAGATAATAGGGGCCACGCTCCCAGGCTTCCTTGTCGCCCCCGCGCCATGCGGAAGTGGTGAGGGAGGGCCAGAACTCATCCAGATGACCGGGCAGGCCGTTTGCCTGGATCACGAGCTGATCCTTGAGCCAGCCGGCGGGTTTAACCGCTCCTAGTGGAAGCTGTATAAAAGAATTGGCTTTGAGTGGTTCCCGGTTGGCCGGGTAATTGGGTTCCTGTTTGGAACAGGAGAGGCAGAGAACTAAAGTCCCGGCAACAAGAAGAGCTGAGGTACGTGACATATCGGGTTAAATAAAGAATTATTGGTACAGGGGTAAAGTTAAGAATTTACGATTGACGATTTACGATTGACGATTTGTGGTTTTGGTTACCGGGCACATTATTGATGGCTTTTCACATCAGCAGTGAATTCCCGTATGGGTAACGGTTTGAGAAGGTGAGATGTATTCAGAATCAATAGCGAGGTATTTTTTAACTTTGAGACATGAAAAAAGTAATATTCTCAGGTCTGATTCCTATAGCAATCCTGGTCTTTGTCGGGTTATCAACTTCCTGCAATAAGGAAGAGATTCTTGGAAAAACAAAATTTGTTTTCGGAGCCGACCTGTCTTATGTAAACCAGATTCTTGAGCATGGCGGAGTGTACAAGGACAATGGTGTCATCAAGGATCCCTATCAGATTTTCAGTGACCGTGGAACCAACCTTGTGCGCCTGCGGCTTTGGCACAATCCGGCCTGGACAAAAACGGTTTATGGGAAAGATGGAACCAGGATGTACAATGATCTTGAAGATGTTCGTGAGGCTATCCGGCGATCGAAGGCAGCCGGAATGGCAGTGAACCTCGATATTCATTACTCGGATACCTGGGCTGATCCACAGCACCAGATCATGCCGGAGGCCTGGAAGGGATTGAGTTATTCTGTTCTGAGGGATTCAGTTTATCAGTATACCTTTCGGGTATTACAAAGTCTCAATTCCGAAGGGCTGATGCCGGAAATGGTGCAGGTCGGTAATGAAATTAACCCCGGAATGCTTTTGCCGGTTGGGAGTTACATGGATCACGGATGGGCCCAGCTTGGCGGATTAATCAATTCGGGTATCAAGGCCGTTCGGGATGTTTCGAAGGAATCCGATGTCAAGACGTTAATCATCTTACATGTAGCCCAACCGGAAAATGTTGAGTTTTGGTTCCGGGGTGTCACAACACTGGGCGAGGTGAATGATTTTGATATTATCGGGCTTTCCTATTATTCCAAGTGGAGCGATATTCAGCTGGCCCAATTATCGGGTTATATCAGGGATTTCAGGGAAACCTTCGGAAAAACGGTGATGGTTGTGGAGACGGCATACCCATGGACAGGCGATGGTGCCGATTCCTATGGCAATATTTTCGGTGCAAATGATGCCGAACCCGGATATCCGCTTACTCCGGAAGGACAATACAAGTATATGGTGGCACTGACCCAGGCCATTAAAGATGGAGGCGGCATGGGCATCATGGTATGGGAACCTGCCTGGATCACCTCACAGGCCAAAGACCTCTGGGGTACTGGCTCCGCCTGGGAAAACTGTACGTTTTTCGATTTTGAGGGAAATGTGAACCGGGGCATGGATTTCATGACAAATACCTTCAGATAACGACGGATGACCGACGACCGATGACGGATGGGAAAAGTGTTACGTCCGTCGTCCGTCATCGGTCGTCAGTCGTTCATCGTCAGAACACCACCATATGCCTCCTCCTGTACACCCAGTACCCGATGAGGAAGTACACCACCGTGAGCCCGGTCAGGCAGACCAGGTGGGGCCAGATCTCTCCGATGCCGGCCTGAAATATCAAAACCTGCTTGAGGGCTTCCACCCCATGATAGGTGGACATCAGGCCGGGTATGGTGAAATCATAATTACCTATAGCAAAGAGTGTTGCACCACGCATGGGAAATACGGTGCCTGAAAAAAACATGAAAAGAAACAGCGGAAAGTTACCGACCACAAGAACTTCATTTACCGATTTGGTCAGTCCGGCCAGGATCAGGCTGAATCCGATCACAGAAAGACACGTCAGCACACAAACCAGAAGGAACAGCCAGAATGAACCCGAAAAATCAAATTCAAACAGGTAGGCGGTTGCCAGGGTCAGTAAGATCGAGACCAGACCGACCACAAGCTGCACCGCGGTAACCCCGGTCATGAAGGTGAGGGGTCTCACCTTTGAGAGTTTCAGGCGAAGCATGGTCTTCTTTTCAGGTTCAACCACAAAGGCAATGGCTCCTGAAAACATCAGCATGATCGTTGCAAGGACCAGCATCCCCGGTATGGCAATGGTGAAATCATTCAGCTGCGATGAGATTCCTGCAGGGGTCTCAATAAAGTGGTAGGGTTCAAGGGTTCCGGTTGCCGCGTTGATAAAGCCTGAAACATAGGTAACTCCCATGATGGCCGATACCATATAATTGGTTTCGGTAAGATTTCCGCTGAGCTCGAAAGGTACCCTTACCGCTGATCCCGATTGTTTAAGCAAAATGCTGTCGGAGAATCCCGCCGGGATAACCAGCATTGCATTTGACTTTTTATTCCTGATCTCTTCCTCGGCGGCAGCGCGATCCGTGACTTCCCTGAATTTCACCGGTAAGGTGTCATTTTTCACCGATCCCAGAAACTCCAGCAATTCTTTGCCGTAACTAGCAGATAAATTGGAAGTTGTAGGTTTGTCGAGGTTCACAACAGCAACAGTCAGATTCAGGGTGGTGCTTTTGTATATCAGGTAGAAAATCCCGACAAAAAAGGGAGCCATGCTGATGGTAAGTAGCAGAATCCAGAATTGCCTTACCTGCTCCGTAAAACTCTTTCGTATAATGGCGATGAGTTTCATGATCGCAGGTTTTTACCGGTAAGACGGATAAATACATCTTCAAGGTTATCACAGCCATAGGTATGCTTCAGGTTAGCCGGGCTATCTGTAATCAGGATCTTTCCCTGATCGATAATGGAAACCCGTTGGGCGAGGCGCTCGGCTTCATCCATATCATGGGTAGTGAGGATTATCGTACGGCTGCCCGCCATGGCCCTTATGAATTCGCGCATCAGGACCCGGCTCTGAGGATCCAGTCCGGCTTCTGGCTCGTCCAGAATCAAAACATCGGGATTATGCACCAGGGCCAGTGCAATGCTCAGGCGCCGCTTCATCCCACCCGAGAGCCGGCGGGCTTGTTTTCCGGATTGCGGGAGCAACCCCAGCTGGTTTAACAAATCCCGACTGCGTAAGGAGGATTCCCGATGGGGCAGTCCGTACATTTCTCCCATAAATACCAGCTGCTCGAGGCACGTTAACCGCTCCCAGTGAACATTTTCCTGCGGACAGATGCCAAGCAGGGATTTTCCATCCGGGATTTCATGAAGGGGAAGGCCATTGAACAGCACCTGCCCCTCATCCGGTTTAAGGAGTCCGCAAATGATGCGGATGGCAGTGGTTTTTCCTGCACCGTTCGGTCCCAGGAAGCCGAGGATCTCACCCGGATTTACTTCCAGATCAATATGATCCACGGCTGCTTGTTCACCAAACCGCTTGGTCAGATTGATGCATTCTATTTTTATCGGGACCGGCATAGTTAGAAATGGTCCCTGAAAATAGCGAAAAATGACTTATCGACCGACGACCGACGACAGATGACCGACGAAAAAGTATTTCTGCCTATCGTCCGTCTTCGGTCTTCGGTCTTCGGTCTTCGGTCATCGGTCATCGGTCATCGGTCATTCATCGTCTACATCGCCCTCACCGGAATGCAGATATCCAGTATATGTTTCTTCTCCGGATGCTCCCGGGCGTCATTGTGATAGAGCTCAAAAGGCAGGCGGTCGTCGCAGATGTATCCGCTGGAGGGCAGCCATTCGCTCATAGATTCTTTCCAGGCCTGTGAAAACTGATCCGTGGAGATCTCGAAGCGGCACAGCGCATATTTTCCACCCGCTACCTTCATTTTTCCGATTTCGCCCTTTACCGGCATATCTTCGGGAATGGTAATGCAGACGCTCGACCGGAGCTTTTCTTCTTCTGTGATATCGGGGCTGTCATGGTAAACACATAGCAGCTGCGTTCCCGGTCGGGCAAATAATCCCCTGGGACCGGCCCAGCGCATCAGCTTTCCAAATGCCTGGCCGATCTGGTTGTAGGATCCAACATGGCGCACGTAAGCCACATTCATTTCCTGGAGGTCTTTAATTTCAACTTTCATAATCAACGGATTTAATTGGGTTAAACTTACCCTGCGAAGTTCACCGCTTTCATCCGTTTCGATTTGATCCCGGTTGCTGTGAATTTGATCTTCCTTGCTGTCCCTTTTGCGATTCTTGCTATGCTCACGATAGCCGTGTTTCCGGAATCGGGTCGGGTTCATGCCAAAAAAATCCCTGAATGCCCGGTTAAAAACAGACTGGGAGGAATAGCCGCAAGCCACCGCTACATCCGCAACCGGGATATCCGGTTGTTCAGAAAGCAATCCTGCCGCTCGTTCAAGCCGCTTTCTCCGGATATACTCATAAAGGGTTTCACCTACCATACCCGAGAAAATGCGGTGAAAATGAAACTTGCTGAAAATTGCCACCTCTGCAAGCTCTTCAAGAGTCATCGGATCGGCAAGATGAGACTCTATGTAATCCATCACCCGGTTGATCCGGGCAACATATTCCTTATAATAGTAATTATCAACCGGCATAGTTAGAAATGGTCCCTGAAAATAGCGAAAAATGATTTAACGACCGACGACCGACGACAGATGACCGACGAAAAGACCTTCCGTTCATCGTCCATCGTCCGTCGTCGGTCGGCGGTCGTCGGTCGTTCAGCGACTCACCAGCAGCTTTTTGGTCGCTGAAAATCCTTGCCCGGTAATCCTGATAAAATAAATCCCGGGGGTCTGATTTCTGATATCAACTATTGTCTGGTCCGATAACGGGTTTGCCGATGTCCGGCTTACTACTCTTCCATTTGCGTCAATTAATGTCACAAAAGCATTGGCTGGCAGGTTTTGATGAATAACCCTGATATAGTCCGAAGCTGGATTCGGAAGGATCGAAATATCAGATTCCTGATGTTCAGCCACTTCAATAGAAGTTGATAAAGAGCTGATCTCCAGCTTGTCATAATAGAATACCGGGTATCCGACTGAAGAGGCCAGTGGGCTGTCCTGCCATGTATACCTGAGTTCTTTTGCCAACAGTGACCCTGCCGGAAAACGCTGGATTATATCAAGTATGTATTTTCCATCCAGCCTTATTGACACATATTTTTTAGCAGGCAATATTCTGATTTCGAACTGAAACCATCTGCTTTTCGGATAGTCAAATTCGCCCTGCCGGATATCATTATAGTATATGTCAAGCTTCCCGTTTGTTTTAAAATAGGCAATAAGATCGTGGCCGGCAATCCCGTTAATCCTGACGCATCCACTCCTGTTATCTTCAACCATTAGATACTGCTGGATTTCCAGATCCTTACAGCGGATATGTTCAAGGGGTAGAACCAGGTCGCATGAATTGTCAATTTTAACACTCTGCCTGCCATCATATTTTCTGTATCGCTCGATCCTGCCATCCGATCCGGGATGGCCTGATAAAGAACCTGAAATCCAGTTCGGTGACTGGGCGGTGAGAACCCCGAATGATTCATAGGATTCAAAATCATCAAAGTAGGGCAGGGTAACCGGGGTGAAAGTGTTGAAAGCACCATATCCACTCTGATAAGAGGAGTCTGGAGTCACTGTCATTACCGACCAGAACATTCTTTTGCCGCCAGAGGTTTCAATTGTAGTCTGATTCGATGCCAAACCAGTCACAATCCTTTTTTGCTCCAGCGGATCTGTACCCAGATATACATCAAACCAGCTGTTCTCCGGAAGGACTGTGCCTGACCAGGAAAGGGTAAGTTCCGGGCCGGAAATAGTTACCGGCTCTCTGGGATCAAGGTAGCAGGGACTCAATATCTGAGAGGCTTCCGGGATAAGGAGCGTGTCCGTTTTATCAGCCATAACGGGAATACAAGCCTGAAATGATTCTTGTGATAACGGATTGTTTATCAGGTTAATATATTCCGATATTTTTATAAATGTCTCATTGACAAGTGCTTTTATATCGGAAATGCCATTGTCAGAAAGATTCAGGTGGACCAGACTGGGATTCCCTGCCAGGTTGTCCACATAAACCAGGTGATTACCCGATAAATCGAGCGACTTAAGATTTTCCCAGGAACCTTTCCACCATTTTATCTGATTGCCATGAAGATCCATGTTTTTTATGGCTGGAAATAGTCCGTTCAATCCTTCTACCGAGCGAATAAGATTGTGGCTGAGGGAAAAGGTTTGAAGCAGGGGAAGTGGTTGTGCGGCAATGATTTTGGTGATCCTGTTATGATCAATTATTACTTGTTTTAATCGGGCCAGTTCTCGGTTCACTGAAAAAGCGGTCATCTGGTTACCCGCTGCGTCCAGCATTGCAAGGTTTGGGGTAAAGCTCAGAAAATCAAAGTTTGTCAATTGATTGTTCCTCACAGAAAGAGACACCATGGATGAAAACTCGCCTGTCCAGCCCATTGTTTTGATAGCATTGTTATTCGCTTCAAGGATCTCAAGGTTTACAAGATTATTCGTAAACCGCAGGTTGTCTATTCCGGTGCTGTCCAGGGTCAGAATTCGTAAGTCAGGCATGCTTATGATAGCATCAGTAAGAAAAACCATAGAGTTCCTGATCCTTAGCTCGATCAGGCCGACCAGGTTTTCCCGCTTAAGAAGGCTGTCTGCCGGGCACCTGTTGATGCTCAGGTTAACTAATCCCATAAGAGCGGAAAATCCCTCGTAATTTGCCGGAATAACATTGGTTAGCTTTAATTCTTTCAATCGTTTCAAGCCATAGACCCGGGTGATGTCCAAAATCTGTGGTTCATCAAACTCTATGGAAAGGCTTTGCAGGTTAGAGCAGTTTTCCAATCCTTCCAGCGAGAAGCAGTTTTCTGTTATTTCCAGTTTGGTAATGGAAAGCATCGAGCCCGTCTGCAAAGGCTCCTCGGTTGTTACAGAAGGGTATTCCGACAACTTGTTCTGAATGGCGCGCCTCAGCGTTGGATCCGGTATGTCAACAGGCTGTCCAGCTATGTTCACCTCTATCGGGCCAACCCAGCGGGATTCTCCCTGACCGGTTACTGCCGAGACTTGAATAAAGTGCTGTCCCGCCGGCAAATCTTTTATCCCGATATGTTTCTCGGAAGTCTCCATGAAAAGTACTTCATCGATGTAAATTCTCCAGGCTCGTGAATGATCATTCTGGTTGCTTTTGTTATCCCAGACAATTTCTGTTTCTCCGGTTTCGTTCTCAAAGCGCAGGTTTGTTGGCGGTTCAAGGTTTGAATAGGGGGCCAGTCCGGTTATATAATTATCAATCTGGAACATCCCCAGCATGTCAAAGGGATAGTAACCATCGGCATAGCCACCCCAGCCGAGGTTGAAATGGAAAAAGCCTTCGGCGTCATACCCGTCGCAAATGAAGGCATGGCCTGATCCGGAAACGTAGACAGGCTGATAGTTGCGGAGATTTCCAAGGACCAGGTCGCGGCAGGTGCTTAGGTCAGTGTCGCTGGCAACAATACGGTCGGCCGTGAAGTATTTCAGCTTTTTAAAGGCATCGTAAGCATTATAATTACTGGTGGTTGAGAAATCGGGTCCATAATTCATCATTGTGATAATTCCCATACCCAGAAGAAACCTGCTGGTCTCCTTGTCGACAGCCAGCGGTTTGTTTTCCATGAGCGACCACTGATAGCTTCCAATTCCGGAAGTTATCCTGCCATATGGACCCGCCTCCAATTCGCACAAAAAGTTAAAACTGTTGTATTTGTCATAGTACCGCACGATCTGTCCGACTGCCAGAGCCACACAACCAGCCATGACTCTTCCGCCCGGACCTTCGAGGTCTTTGGGGCAGTAGAAATTGAAAAAGTCGTCCTGGCCCCACTGGGTTTTAAGAAGGTGCCCCATCCCCGGCATTCCGGTTTTTAATCCTGATGTTGTGAGTAACTTTGAGGCCGGGTTGTCTGCCAGGGCTTCCAGAAATATTCCGGCCGGGGGGCAAATGGTGCCCTCACTCGTGAAAGTGTTCTCCGTTGAATAACCCACGACCGGGAATCCCGGTTCATCTTTCACCATTACAAAGGCGGGAACCATCGGATTCTCAAAAACCCATACATCTCCCTTTTTAAGAGTTTGCGTGAATTCCAGCTGAGCGTTTGCCAGCCGGCTGCGGATGAAGTTTTCGGCCGACTCTCTGGGCGAGGTTTGGGTATATGCCTGACATTGGATGAACAATACAAGCAGCCCGGTCAGGATGGGTTTCATGGTCAGTATGTTTCTGTATAACAGACGACTGATCAAGGCCGATCATTACAGGCATATAAGCTCTGAGAGATCAGGATGAAGACAACCGAGCAGAGAATTATTGCAACCGGGAGGGTTGCCTTTGCGGGAATTGTAAATACCTCCTAATTCACCCGGATACCTGCTAAGGACCAATTCTCCTTGGAAATCCAACCAAATAGGTAATGCCAGTTTTCCAGTTTCACAAGTCCCACGTGAGGAACAAACCATCGGTCCTCGCTGAGGTAATCGTTGAATGCCATGATCCGGTGATGAATCAGGTAGGTATTTTCAAAAGTGAAAGAATTCACCGTCAGGGTTTCTACTGAAACCACTTTTGAAGAGTCCCTTACCATGATGGGGTGCTGCCAGGACTGGCCGACCGACAGGGGAATCACCATCACATCCACCGGATAACCCTCCGGATACCGGTAAAACTTAACGGAGTCTGGCAGGGTTCTTACATACAGGGTATCATAGATATTGGACTTGCTGAAAACCCACATTCGATAGGTTAGACCATCGGATCCGAGGGTGTCACGGAGAATATCTACCTGTAATGAAGTCTGCTCCATCGCCAGGCTGTCGAACCGATGGTAAACCCATGAATTACCGATGCTGTTAGGAAAATATTCATCAGAATAAAGTCCGACAGGGTCTTTTTTGCATCCTGTAAAAGCAACCGAAATAAGAATTATTCCGGTAATGAATGATTTACTGATTGTTTTCATCCGACTGGATTATGGGTTGCTGTATTTCCTGTGCCTTAGATTTAAGACGCAAGGCCAGGATGAAAGTTACAGCCATCAGAAATGCCATCAGGTAAAGTGCTTTTCGGTATCCTGCAGCCGGTAGAAGTTCTTGTGCGGCAACCATGGTAATAGCTGCACTGCCCACAATCTGGCCGATGCTGATAAATATGGTAAGAACCCCCTGGGTTATAGCGCGGTCATGCACACCGACCTCATTTAACATGATATATCTCAATCCAGATCCGGCCAAAACGGATAACCCCAGGCCGATCAGAACGCCTGAACCATAGAAAAAAGTTTTTGAATCACCTGACAGGCTGATCAGAAAGAGGCCGACTCCCGACAGAACCAACCCGATAAGGATAACGAGCCTGGATCCGGTTTTGTCCAGCATACGGCCAAATATGGGAGATCCTATAGCCGTGGCTATTACAAACGGTAGCAGCATGAAGCTAGCTGTGGAAGGTTTAACGCCGAAAGAGAGAACAGCGAGGTTGGGAATAAATACAAACGCCGACTGGAAGAGACCGGTAATCAGCGCGATAAAACCAACGATCCGAATCTGCCGGGAATTAAAAAGTGATGGATTGATTACAGGGAAAGGGATCTTCCGTTCAACGAAAAATAGAAGTCCAAGGAAAATAGCGGATGCTGACAAAAAAGGCCAGACATCCATCTTGTCAAGTCCGGAGAATCCGCTGGCTGGATCAAAACTGTTAACCCCGTATGTGAGGGAGCCAAGAAACAAGCCAAGCAAAAGGATTCCTTTCCAGTCGATCTGGTTGACCGATTCCACGCGGTCGGAACTCAGGAGCCTTGAACTAAAGAAAATCAATGTAATGACGATAGGAATATTAATCAGGAAAAGGATATGCCATTCGAAAAAGGCTAGCAGGGTGCCCGCGAGGACAGGCCCGATGATGAAGGCAATTCCCCAGACTGCACCGATCATCCCCAGCACTCGTCCACGCTTTTCGGGCGGGAACTGATCGCCGATAACAGCCGAGGCAACCGGGAAAATGCCGCTTGCACCAAATCCTTGTATGGCCCTGCCCAAAAGCAATATGTCAAAGTTCGGTGCAAATGAAACAACAAGGGACCCGATCCCGAAAATAGCCAAAGTGGTCATGTAGATGCTCCGGCGGCCATACAGGTCGGATAATTTTGCAAACAGGCTGATTCCTACCAGATTGAATAAAACATAAATGCTGAAAATCCAAGAAAGGTCCTTTTGAGCAACTTTAATGGTTTCGGTGATCGACGGAATCGCCGGGCCTACGATAGAGATGTCCAGGGCCCCCATCAACACACCAAAAAAGAGCAGGGCTAGAACTTTGTTCGATTTAGTATCTTTATTCATTATGGTTTGTTTTGCTACTAAACAAATATCCGTTCAATCTGTTGAAAGTAATTAGTAAATCGTCAATCGTCAATCTCCAATCCCATGGCCCTTACCCAATCAAATCCTTTTCCACTCGGTACAAAAGCACCTGAATTTCAACTGCCCGATATGGTTTCCGGTAAAACATTGTCATTAAAGGAGTTGAAATCAGAAAAGGCAACGGTCATTTTATTTATCTGCAATCATTGTCCATATGTCAAGCATATCAATGAGGGCCTTGTAAAACTGGCCAATCGTTACATATCCAAAGGTGCATCTTTTATAGCAATCAACAGCAATGATCCGGTTCGGTATCCTGAAGATTCACCGGATCGCATGGTTGAATTTGCCCGTGAAAACAGCTATCCGTTCCCCTATCTTTTTGATGAGACTCAGCAGGTGGCAAAGGCGTATGATGCAGCCTGCACTCCTGAGTTTTATGTTTTTGACAGCGATCTGTTACTGGTTTACCATGGCCAGATGGATGATTCCCGCCCAAACAGTGGAATACCGGTTACCGGCGAAGATCTTTCACTGGCGCTGGATCTGACCCTGGCAGGAAAACCTGTTCCTGCCCGACAGAAGCCGGGCATCGGGTGCGGGATAAAATGGAAATAATGGGCACAAGGGCACAGGTAGGGGCGCGCTGCGCGCGCCCGTTTTGGCAAATGTCAGTATTATGCCTTCGGTTCCCAGCCGGGCTGGTAATCTCTGCCCATCATTTTTTCTGCTGTTTTGTTCTGAAGAATCTTCCCGGTTGCCGGATCAGTTTTAATATGCCCGTCATTAAACTGGGCGATGTTGGCCAGATGGCAAAGGTTAACGCTGATTATGGCCTCATCAATCGGTGAGTTAAGGGGCTTCCCGTCACGAATGGCATCGATGAAGTTGATGAAGTGCACAACATCGAGATTCCCCGAACCCACAATATTTGTGGTTGCCGAGAGGGCTGCTTCTTTTACCTCCTCAATCGTCTTGCCCGCAATATCGTATAGGATGTATCCGTTGCGATCCAGAAGAATCGATCCTTTCGTTCCATAAATGATGGCACCCCTGCTCCGGTTGATCACCGGCAAGCCGTTACAACTCTTGCCTTCCCAGGTTATAATTTTATTATCCGGATATTTATAGGTAATCATTTGATTGTCAAAAAATTCCCAGTCGTCCTGCGCATGGAATCTTCCCCCCGTTGACAGGACTTCAGCTGGATAGGTTTTCCCCAGTGCCCACCGGCAAATGTCCACTTCATGCAATGCGTTGTTCTGAGCTTCACCGGTTCCCCAGTTCTTAAACCAGTGCCAGTTGTAATGTACAATATTGTCTTTAAACTCTTTCCGCGGTGCAGGTCCCTGCCAGAGGTCCCAGTCGAGGTTTGCAGGAACCGGCACAGTTTTTCCAATGCCTATCGGTCCGCGCGTATTCGCATACCAGGCGCGGGCGTGGTAGACCTCACCAATAATCCCTTCGTTAATCTTTCGAATCCCCGCCGCACTCGTGACCGCCGAGCGCTGCTGATTTCCCATCTGAATTAGTTTTCCGTGTTTTTTCCATGCCTTGAGCAACATCTCGTTTTCCATGATGTCATGGCTGCTGGGTTTCTCAAGATACACATGCTTGCCAGCCTGAACTCCCATAATTGCCATCGGGGCGTGCCAATGATCGGGCGTGGCAATGGTTATGGCGTCTATCTCCTTATTTTCCAGCAATTTCCTGATATCCTTGATCCCGGCTGGGATAGTTCCTTGCTTAGCACCGGTTGATTTCACGATCTGATCGAGAACGTTGGAATCTACATCGCAAATATGGGTTATCAGGGTATTAATACCTTTTCCGATTGCATCAATATGAGCGGTGCCTCTGCTGTTAACTCCGACTACAGCAAAATTCAAGCGGCTATTGGCCCCGATAATCCTGCCGTAGCTCTTCGCACTGAATCCGATACCGCCGATAGTAAGGCCCGCTGCGCCTACAGCCGAATTTCGCAGGAATTTTCGCCTGGATTGTCCCTCTTTCCGTTGATCTTTCATTTTATTCAAGTTCGTTTAGGTTTCAAATGTAGAAAAATGGTCTATCGATAAATCTTGATCGTTTGAGCTTTAATCTTCAGGCTGAACGGAATTCTTTTTCCCCAGATGTCGGCCCGCATTCCCTGCCTGATGGAATCGGCTGGTAAATCCGGATAACGGGTTCCCTGGGATAATCCAATGCGCTGCAGGTACCCTTCTGATTCTATCACCACGTAATTGCCGCCGATTGTTCGTATTTGCCCCTGAACCAAGGGAAGTATACCGGGATAAAGCTCTTCAGATGAAGGTGGTGCGAGTCGGTACAGATCAAAGAATTCGCTTGAATATGCCCGCGTGGATTCTGTGGGGACCGGTAACTCGGCAAATTGTCCGCCACCCTGATGACCGGGATAATTATTTCCCTCCTTCTGACGCAGAAGGAATATTTGAGCATACTTATCCCAGTCGGAAGAAACCAGGCAATATTCCTTACCTGTCCGGCAGTTTAACACCCAGCCGGTCCACCATTCGAGACCATGACGGGCAACCACCAGATCCTCTTGGTTCAACTTAACAGCTGCTTTAATGTTACCGAGATCCATATAGGAATCACGAGTAATCGATGGCATTCTTTTTCCGGTTATTCCCGCAGCTGCCGATAAAAAAACCAGGGCACTGAATACCCATATGGTGGTGCTCTTCTGCCAGCCGCCGGGGAGGATTCGCAGGAGGAAAACATATTGCAACGCTATCGGCAGCCAGGCCATGAGGTAGTAACGCAGGGCCCATTCTATGCCGATTATGGGCGAAGAGAGGGCAAGTGAAAGCATGCACAGGCCCCAGGCAGGGACTTGCTCATGAACCTGGAGCCGGCTGCGATATTTTAACAGGATAATTAACCCTGATATTGAAAGCAGATTAATGATCAAAAAGTTGTGCCAAAGAAACCCGGAATAGGGATGCTGTCCGTTTATCAGGAGGAACAAAAAGGGTGTTTCAAAAATCCGGAGTGGATTCTGATAAAAGGAAATGACCCTGGCCAGACGGTCCGGGTCAGACCGAAGGAAAAGGAGAGAAACGGCCAGAAAGAGGAGCACTGCAAACAATATATATGAGAAATTCCTGAGAATTCTTTTTTGCCCCGAATGGATCAGA
>CAYQFT010000018.1:0-34432 GCA_964416825.1 uncultured Porphyromonadaceae bacterium | reverse complement strand
TAGGTAAATTTAGCAGGGTTAAGCAGATCAGTCAATACAATTCCTGTGCCCGCGTCGGCAGACAGATTCTCAACGGTTATGGTAAACGTTACAATATCGTTAACGTCGGGTGAGGCATCGTCTACAATTTTGGTTACCTTGAGATCAACAGGTATCGGATAAACGCCACAGTCAACCGTCGATTCATTCTGACCTGATATCAGTGTGATCACCAGCGTTCGTCCGGAGGTAGTATTAGCATCACTATCCAGGGCGTCATCCCCGGCATTATCTACCGTGATTCCGTAGCCGGATGGTTTGACAAATTCAACAATGTACTGACCGGGCATCAGATCTTCGAACAGATACAAACCTCCTCCGGCAGTCACAACATCGCTAACACCCGGAACAGCTGCTCCAAGATTATCAAGCAACCTGACTGTCACTCCATTTTTTCCGCTCTCGCCGGTCTGCAAGCCGTCATTATTATCGTCAACCCACACATAATCACCGATTTTTGCTTTCTGGTACTGTCCGCATTTCAGATTATTCTTGGTTACACCCGAATTAACCTGGAATTGGTCCGTTTCACCGGAAGTGATATCGGCATCGCTGTCGTCATCATCATCTGGGGCCACATCTTTAGGGCTGTAAAAATGGTTGACTGAAGATTTGTCAAATAATATGCTGTAAAGTCCAGGTTTCTTGCCGGTAAACGACCAGTCGCCATCACCAGCCGATGATTGTGTTGCAACTTCTGCACCCAACTTATCTTTTAGCCTAACCGTAACTCCATTTAGACCCGATTCGCCTCCAACCTTGCGACCGTTGGCATTAAGGTCGTGCCATACCTTACCGGACATGGTCACATTCTTATAGAAACCGCAATCGCGGGTATCATCGGTAGCACCGGCGGCAAGGGTAAAGGAACCCGTCTTACCCGCATCGGCGCCGTCTCCGTCACTGTCCAGAGCATCATTTCCACCCTGGTCCTTGGTTGAAAAATCATCAAATCCGGCAGGCTTGGTAAATTTCACCTTAAAGTTTCCGGGAGCGAGCTTATTAAATTTATATTTTCCGTTTACGTCAGTGATAGTTGTTTTCAGAACCGCCTCGGCAGGGACCGATAAAAGTTCTACAGTTGCACCGGAAATAGGTAAGTCAGTAACATCCTGAACATCATTGCCATCAAGATCTTCCCAGACCAGGCCCTCGCCGATCTGGCCGGTGCCGACCATTGCGCAATCTACCGTTACATCGTGATCTCCTTCGGCAACAACAATCGATGCCGTTAATCCGGTTCCGGCATCAGCATCACTGTCCTTTGTATCGTCTCCGCCAAGATCCTGCTGACCAATGGTATAACCGGCAATGGCAGCAAAGCCAACCTTATAAGTCCTGGGTTCAATAAATTCTAATAAGTACTCACCGTTAGCATCGGTTACATCAGATGCAACAAAGGTTGTGCCGTCATTTTCATACAAAGTAACTGTAATCCCGGCAATGCCTGGTTCCCCGACACCCTGAACTCCATCGTCATCAATGTCCCACCAGACAAAATTGCTTATGCTTCCATGCTGATGCAATCCGATATCAAAATTCGTTGTAGTGGTGCCAGACAAGATTACAAAAGGCGCAGAAGAATTGGTTCCGGTATTGATATCAGAATCCACATTATCATTCCCACCCTGATCATGGGCAGAAAGCTGGTATCCGGGAAGAACGCTAAGAAGTTGTATAGTATAGTTGCCCGGAACGACATTGGTGTGCTCGTAATATCCGTTCACATCTGAAAAAACAGAGGTAAATACGGAAAAATCATCGCTGATCAGATAGACCTCCAACCCAGCCAACCCGGGCTCACCAGGATCCTGAATTCCGTTAATATTATAATCACGCCAAACAAAATCACCAATTTTTGCATACAGGTAAAACCCGTCATTGCCGGCACTGGTTATCCCGCCATCGGTAACTATGTTAACAAAGAGCCCTGCACCTTCATTATGAAAATATCCATTATCGAAAAAAGCACTGGTTGCTTCAACAATATCATAGGTAGAGGTTCCAGGAACAATTTGTGCTGTCCAGTCACCCGATGCATTGGTATATACGGTTGTGGTAAATGCATTTTTATCCGTAATCGCAATTTCCACATTGTTCATGTTAGGTTCACCAATATCCTGACTTCCATTGTTATTGGAGTCCTGATACAAATGGCCGTTCAGTGTACCTTTTTGAAACATTCCACAATCATGGATGCTAGAGTTTACACCTGCAACTACCTGAAAGGTAAAATCACCGGTTGTGACATTAGCGTCACTGTCCTTGGAATCATCACCCCCTTGGTTGGCAGGACTTATAAAGAAACCGGGATTGGCAATCCATTTAACCCGGAAAAACTGTGATCCGGTAATCGTCCTTGTAAAAGTATAAATACCGCTTTCCGGGCCGACTGTAGAAGTTGTTGCGGTTGCCAGTAAAGTGGCACCGGCCCCAACAGAATACAATTCAACAGTTACTCCATTTATACCAGCTTCACCAACATCTTGAATTCCGTTGGCATTAGTGTCCCAAAAAACCTTATCACCAAATGTCGTAGCGATTTGCGCATATGCGAAACCACCCATAAAAAACGATAGAACCATCGCTAAAACAGCGATTTTTCCCGCCTTCTTCCTTTTTTGTAAACCCAAGCGTGTCATAACTACCAATCTAAAAGATTAATACCCTGTTCGTTATGGCTCTAATCGTGCGAATGTAATTCCGCATTTAAATATACAAATAATATTCAAATAACCAAACAGTTGAAGTATTTTATTAATAGTGCCTTGTTGATATGTAAACAACTTACCGGGACAAAAGTTCTTTGGTGGACAAAAGCCCGCAGGCTGCCCAAATGTCCTGGCCCCGTGAAGCACGGATGGTTGTAAGGATTCCTTTGTCATTTAAAGCTTCCTTAAAAGCTTGAACAGCCTGATCATCAGAACCTTCCAAAGGTGTTCCGGGAATCGGGTGAAACCGGATGAGGTTAATCCTGCACCTAAGTCCGTTTAATAATCGGGCCAATTCTTTAACATGTTTAGGAGAATCGTTGAAATCCTTGAACAAAATATATTCGAAAGAAATTCTTCTCTGACGGCCAAAATCCCACGATTTTACTGCCTTAATCAGCTCCGGAAGCGGATAAACCTGCTCAACCGGCATGATTTTCCGCCGTTCCTCTTCAAACGGCGTATGCAGGCTCACGGCCAGATGAGCCTCCGAACGCTCAAGAAAGGATAACATGGCGGGAATGATCCCGATGGTGGAAACCGTGATCCGGCGTGGACTCCATCCATACCCCCACTCAGAGGTCAGAATTTCCAGGCTCTTTAAAACCGCCTCGAGATTATCGAACGGTTCTCCCATGCCCATGTATACGATATTGGTGAGTGTTTCCCGCTCGGGGATAGAATGGATCTGATTAACGATCTCTCCGGGAGTCAGGTTTGCCTGAAAACCCTGTTTGCCGGTCATGCAGAAAAGGCATCCCATTTTACAGCCTACCTGGGAAGAAATGCACAGTGTTGCCCGGTCCTCATCGGGAATATACGCCGCCTCCACAAATCGGTTCGGCCCGGTCTGAAACAGATATTTTTTTGTGCCATCGGTTGAAACCTGCACTTTCATCGGAGGAGTAAGCCCGGTATCAAACCGCTCCTTTAGCGCCTCCCGGTACTTTGCGGCCACATTCGTCATCCCGTCGATCGAGGCAACCGACTTCTTATAAAGCCAATCGGTAACCTGCCTGACCGCGTACTTCGGCATATCCAGCTCCCGGCAAATGATAACCAGCTCATCCCAGGTCTTCCCAAATAACTCTTCTTTTTTCATCTGTCGTCGGTCATCGGTCATCGGTCATCGTTCATCTGTCATCGGTCGTCCGTCGTCCGTCAAAAATATATCTCCGATATAATATTTATATAGCTAACCCCCTTATCAATCAAAATATCCCTTGTCTCCACCACCATTTCCGCACTGCCGCAAAGATAATATATGTGTCCGGTGGGCAGTTGCTCAATAGATTTTAAGTAATCGGTCACCCTTCCATCGTAAAAGGAATCTCCGCTATCCGTTGAACTGCAGCGAATATACTGATCGCCCAATATCGGAATAAACTCATCCTGATAATAGAAGGAATCATGATGCCGTCCGCCGTGTACCAAAGTTTTATTGTTTGTCTGCCCCGACCGGAACATAGAGGCAAAAGGGGCGATTCCCGTCCCCTGAGCAATCCACCAGGCAGGCCCACCGGTGCCGGAAAACTTTCCCATCGGGTTGGATGCCAGTATCTTGTCGCCGGGTCGCAGCCGGGCCATCATCGGTGTCAGCTGCCCCTCCCCTACCACGTTAAACAAAATCTGGATATTCTGCTGTTTTTCGCCACTGGCAATAGAATAAAGCCGGGGCTTAGACTCACCCTGCCAGGCCAGCCTGATAATCTGTCCGGCCTCAAAATCAAAAAAACGTTCAAACTCAAGTGTATAAACCTTTTCGGCAATCTCCTCTACCGAAACAATTTCAACTTCCTGTAACCCTTCATGCATGGTATCCTGGCCTCCTTTAAATATTTGAAGGTACAAATAACAGGGCATTTTGTTAAAAAATCTTAATTCGATGCCGGATCGCCCGTTATCAGGCAATTAAATAATCTACATTTGGTATTCCGATAAACTAAACCAACATGAAAATCAACAAAACCCTTTCGCTGATCCTGCTTTTATGGATGACCCTCTGGGCCGTAACTTCCGCTCAATCCATTAACAGAAAACCCGTTACAAGCGGACCAGAGCGGTTGAAGCTCTTCAATCAGCAACTGGATCTTGTTAAACAATCCGAATATAAGGCCCTGCGCTGGCAATACCTGGGCCCTACCAATATCAGCGGCCGCTGCACGGATGTAGAAGCTGTGCGGCTTCCGGGCAAGAGCCTGGTAATCTGGGCTGCCGCCGCTTCCGGCGGGGTCTGGAAGTCGGAAAATGAGGGGATCAGCTGGATCTCGGTTTTTGACCAGCAGGTTACTACAGACATCGGCGACATTGCCATCGATCCCAAAAACCCGGAAACGGTTTGGGTGGGAACGGGTGAGGCCAATATTTTCAGGAGCTCCATGGCCGGATGCGGGATTTACAAAACCACCGACGGCGGAAAAACCTGGGTAAACAAGGGCCTCGAAGATTCGCATACCATCGCCCGGATACTGGTCTCTCCTGCGAACTCTGATGTCGTGTATGTTGCAGCAGGCGGACATGAGTGGACCTCCAATACGGAACGGGGGGTGTACAAAACAACCGATGGCGGAAAGAACTGGCAGAAAATCCTTTACGTAAACGAAATGACCGGAGCGTATGACCTTGCCATGGATCCAGGAAACCCTGATATTCTTTATGCATCAACCTGGCAGCGTATCCGCGAGAAATGGAACGATCCGAGGACCAAGGACAGCTACACCGGCAGCGGCATATGGAAATCAACCGATGGAGGTAAAACCTGGAACCAGATCAACCAGGGACTGCCGCCAGCCAATAAACGGGGAAGAATCGGATTAGCCATTGCACCCTCGAATCCAAAGGTCCTGTATACCCTGCTCGATAATTATGAGGTCGCCTATGCTGCCAAAGAGGGGGAAAGAGATGCCTATGGCCGGCAAAAATCGGCCGTGATCAAAGGAGCAACGGTCTATCGGTCTTCAAACTCCGGTGAATCCTGGGAGCAGGTGAGCGGACTGAGCCCGGATAGCAAAAAGTTCATGGAAGGCCACTCAGGTACCTATGGATGGGTTTTCGGGCAAATCCGCGTGGATCCCAAGCTGGAAAACAAAATATTTACCATGGGACTGTTTCTGAACACCTCGACCGACGGCGGAAAAACATTTAAGCGGGAAACCCGCATCCACATGGACCATCATGCGCTCTGGATCGATCCGGCCAATACGGATTTCATGCTCAGCGGGAATGATGGAGGGGTAAACGTGACGTACGACGCAGGGAAAAACTGGAAACATTTCGTGGAAATCCCGGTGGCGCAGTTTTACAATGTGGCCGCATCCCTGGAAAAGCCATTTCATATTTATGGGTCGATTCAGGACCATTTCAGCTACAGGGGAGAAGTCAGTACCGAAAATGGCCGGGACAACATCCAGCCGGTAACCTGGCAAAGCGCCCCGGGTGGAGAAGGATGCATGCATGCCGTAGACCCCCGGAATCCGGACCTGCTCTACTCGGCTGGCTTTTACGGCCAGCTGACCCGCAGCGAGCGGAAAAAATCGGGATGGAGCAGCAAAATCATCGTTCCCAAACCCGAGGACGGCGAACTTCCGCTGCGTGGTGAATGGATCGCCGCTTTCCTTCTTTCTCCGCATAATCCCGATATTATTTACCACGGGATGCAGTCGGTTTACCAATCCAACGACCAGGGGCAGACCTGGGCCCGGATCAGTCCGGATCTTACATACAATGACCCAGCCAAACAGGGTGATATATCCCACCAAACCATTACCGCACTGTCGGAATCACCCGTTAAAGCAGGAGTACTCTATGCTGGCACCGATGACGGCCGGCTGCATGTGACACTGAACGGCGGGGAAAAATGGACCGAGATTACAACCGGTCTCCCGGCAGGAAGGTGGTTCAGCCGCGTTATTGCCTCGAAGTATGATCAGGGTACTGTCTATGCAACCCAGAACGGTAAGCGCGATGATGATTTCCAGGTTTATATATGGAAATCCGAGGATTATGGGAAGACATGGGTGGATATCGGCGCCAACATCCCGCTGGGGCCGGTGAATGTGATTAAAGAAGACCCGACTGTGCCCGGCATGTTATACGTGGGCACAGACATCGGGGTTTATATCAGCAAGGATTATGGGAAGAAGTGGAGTGTCCTCGGCGACCTTCCGTCAACCTATGTTCACGACCTGATCATCCATCCCCTGGAAAACCTTATTATTATTGCTACCCATGGCCGCGGAATGTTTGCCCTGGATGCAAATCCCGTTAACCGGAATAAATAATTTCTAATCCGATACCCAACACTATGAAAAGCTTTCACAAGATTATTGGCGGCCTGATGGCCGTAGGGCTCATGGTCATTATCCCCATGGTACAGGCCCAGCAAGCCAAATCCCCTGTTCTGGCCGGAAAGGACCGGCTTGAGCGGTTCGATAAATTTACGGGCATGAAGAGCGCCTCCTCCTTCAAGGACCTGAAATGGCAATTCCTGGGTCCCACCAACATCAGCGGCCGGTGTACCGACGCCGTGGTGGTGCAGCCGAAGGGAAAAAACTATACCGTGTACGTCGGCACCGCTTCAGGTGGCGTATGGAAAACCGAGAATGAAGGAGTTACCTGGGTGCCCGTTTTTGACCGGCAGGTCTCGGCAGCTATCGGTGACCTTGCCCTTGACCCGATAAACCCACAGATTCTTTGGGTTGGCACAGGCGAAGCAAATATCTTCCGCAGCTCCCAATCGGGATGCGGTATATTCAAGACAGCTGACGGAGGTAAAACGTGGCAGCACATGGGCCTTGAGAACACCTTTACGATTGCGCGCATCGTGGTTCATCCCAAAAGCACGGGAACGGTTTATGTTGCAGCCTCCGGACATGAATGGACTCCTAACCCTGACCGGGGGGTGTATAAAACCACCGATGGCGGGAAAACCTGGGAGAAAGTCCTGTTTGTGAATGACATGACCGGGGCGATCGATCTGGTGATGGATCCTTCAGACCCTAACACTCTGTATGCCAGCACCTGGCAGCGAATCAGGAAGAAATGGAACGACCCGAGGAACGAGCCGGGCTATACCGGATCAGGAATCTGGAAAACCACCAACGGCGGCAAAAGCTGGGAACAGGTAAACATGGGACTTCCCGAGGCAAAATTCCGCGGCCGGATCGGCATCGATATTGCAGCCTCTAACCCGAAAGTGCTCTATGCATTTGTGGACAATTATGAAATAGCCCGGGAGAATGACGATGCCAATGACAACGATTCCTATGGCCGGCCGAGAGGCGGCGTGATCAAGGGGGCAACAGTTTTCAAAACATCGGACCGAGCAAAAACCTGGGTCCAGATGAGCGGACAGACGCCCGAAACCAAACGGTACATGGAGTATCATTCGGCAACTTACGGATGGGTTTTTGCCCAGATCAAAGTGGATCCCAACGATGAGAACACTATATATACCATGGGGCTCGGCTTGAATGTTTCCACCGACGGAGGAAAAACTTTTAAAGGACTTCGCGGAATGCACAGTGATCATCATGGGTTGTGGGTTGACCCTGATAATTCAAATTATCTCGTCAACTGCAACGACGGGGGCATCGTCATTTCGTATGACAAAGGGAAAACGTGGAAGCAGTTTACCGATAACCTGCCTGTCGTTCAGTTCTTTAACCTCAATTACGACATGGGCGATCCTTTCAGGGTTTACGGATCTGTTCAGGATCATGGCAGCTATTCGGGAGTGGTCAACCTTGCAAGGGGCCGCGACAAGATCCCGGCTACGGAATGGTCAGGAGCACCCGGCGGGGAAGGCAGCAATCATGCCATTGACCCCAGAAATCCGGACCTGGTTTACTCAGCCGGATTCTACGGAAGCATCAGCCGGGCAAATATCAGGACCGGTGAGCGGAAAAACATCTTGCCCAAAATGTTTGACAATGAACCTGCACTGCGCGGACAGTGGCTCGCACCGTTTATTCTATCCCCCCATAATCCTGATATTGTTTATCACGGCATGCAGTATCTTTTTATGTCGCGGGATCAGGGGAATACCTGGAAACAAATCAGTCCGGACCTGACTTACAACGATCCGAACAAATCGGGCGACATTCAATATCAGACCCTGTTTTCGGTTTCAGAATCTCCTTTGAAATTCGGCCTGATCTATGCCGGTACCGATGACGGCCGGCTGCACATGACCCGCGACGGGGGTGCCGCATGGTCCGAGCTGACCGGAAAGCTTGTCCCAAACCGCTGGATCAGCCGTGTTGTGGCCTCACAGTATAAGCAGGGAAGAGTTTACGTAACCCAGAACGGCAAACGCGACGATGACTTCCAGGTTTATATCTGGAAATCTGAGGATTATGGCGCCACATTCAAGGATATCTCGGGGAATATCCCACTGGGACCGGTGAATGTGATCCGTGAAGACCCGTTTAATCAGAATATCCTGTATGCAGGAACCGATATGGCAGTTTATGTGTCAACCAACGGGGGGACCAGCTGGGAAGTTCTTGGGGATCTGCCGACCGTTTACGTTCATGACCTGATTATCCATCCGCGCGACAACATCCTGGTCATTGCCACGCATGGCCGCGGAATGTGGGCGATTGACGCCAACGCCGTTAACAAAGGCAATGAACGGAGGGGATTTTATTTTGAAGAATAAAGGCAGAAGGCAGAAGGCAAAAATTAGTAATAGGTATTAAGAAAAAAGGAGCAAGGTCGATCCCGACTTGCTCCTTTTTCCTTTTTTCTTCTTACTAATTTCTGCCTTCTGCCTTCTGCCTTTTGCCTTATTCCGTCACTCTATGCCAGGTCTGCTTCCTGCCTATCGGCCCGATGGAACCCCTGACAGTGAGTGTATTAGGATCTTCAAGCCAGATTTTTACATCATAGTAGGTACCTTTTTTGGGATACAGTATGCCCTTTTTACCTTTCCAGATTTCTCCGGATTTGGTCAATCCAAGAACAATGGTCATACCAATTACCCGCTTGTCTTTGTTGGCTCCTTCGCACTTATCGCAAAGTTTGTCGGTTGGGGTTACACCGTCATCGTCCCATGTTTGCAGGACTTTCCCATAAAGCTTACCGCTGATCATCCAGAGCTGGACGATGGATTTCTGATTGCCGGATTCATCATCGATGGTCTTCCATTTGCCAACGATATCCTGGCCCATAACCTGTCCGGCTGCAAAAAGCAAGGCCGCCAGGAGTAGAGTGCTAAGCTGGAATCTTTTCATATTTTTCGGTTTTTAGGAATTATAGACCGAAAGAAAGAAAAATTATCCGGATAATCAAAGATGGGGTTTATCGAAGTAAAAGAAGCAACGCGGAGAGGAACGTCATGGAAACCACAAATATCCGGTATACTTTTTCAGAAAAAAGCCTCACGATCCTGATTCCAATCCAGGCACCGGCAATAATCACCGGAAGCGCCAGAAGATCCAGTGCGAATGATGCGGGAGTTACGGTTTTCCATACCCAGATATGAAACGGAAGCTTGAACAAATTGATGATAAAAAAGAACCATGCCCCAGTCCCGATAAATGAATGCTTCGGCAAACGCATCGCCAGCAGATAGACGGCGAACACCGGTCCGGCTGCATTTCCCACCATGGAAGCAAAGCCTCCCAAAACTCCAATGGCGGCGGCGAAACCGCGATTTTCGGGTATCGATTCCGATTTCTTCATCAGGTCGCGGATGACCATCAGGGCTAATCCCCCAAAAACCAGGACAGACAGCATCGTGCGGAAGCCGCCGGCTGAAATATAATTCCCGGCCAGCACCCCGCCAAGGGTTCCGGTTACCGCCCAGGGCATCAGGCGGATGATATGCTTCCATTCGGCCATCCGGTGGTAATAAATAACCGCATATATATCAGCCATGATTAACAGGGGGATCATCAGCCCGGTAGATTCCCGTGCTCCGAAAGCTATGGCCAGCAAGGGAACAACAGCAAGGCCCAGACCACTGACGCCGGTTTTTGACATGCCGATAAACAGTGCCACAACCAGCAGCAGGACAAGCTGCACGGAATCTATATCAGGGAAAATGGATTGCATCGAATTGCCGAAAATAGGCATTATTCATCTCCGGTTATTTATATTTTTGCCGTTATGACGGCACGTTCCGCTTTTCCGATGCTTTTTACCATCCTCTTATTAACAGGGTGCAATCCTTTGCAACCGGGCCGGAACTCCAGAGAGCCTGCAAAGACACAGGAACAGATGGTTTTCATCGGCCTGAAGGCGGTGCGCGCGGCCGGAGGCGAGGTAACCATGAATATTCTTACGCTCCAGACAGCACCGGGGAAGCTAAAAAAACCGGCAGAGACGCAGTACCTCTGTCCCACCCGGTTTGAGCTGCTCGCCTCTGACAACCGTGTTCTGTCATCGGGAACGATTGAACATCCGCTTGTTGAACGACTGGAGTTTTCGGAAAACAATCAGGATATCAGTGTAAGGATCGTCCGGCATGACAGTCGTGAATTTATGATACGAACCGCTTACTTTGCGCAATCCCACCGGCTCCGGATTATTTCGGATAACCCGGAGTACCCGATTATTCATGCTAACCTTCAGCTGGACAAATGAAAAAAGTATTCCTGATATCCTTCTTGCTTATTTCCTCCGTGGGTCTGAATGCTCAACGATTCGAAGTTGACACAATTTCCATGACAGGGGATCTCTCGGACCGGATCAATATGGTTTTTCTGGGTGACGGTTACCGTGAATCGGAAATGGAGAAATTTTCGGCTGACGTCAAATGGATGATCAATGCCCTCTTTTCAAAGCCCCCCTACTCCAACTATAAGTCTTACTTCAATTGCTTTGCCATCAAGGTTCCTTCGGAGGTATCCGGTGCTGCTGAGGACCCCTCAACACTGATAAACAACTACTTCGGCAGCACTTTCAATTATGCAGGCATCTGGCGTTTGGTGGTTCCTACCCGTACAACGCGGATTACCAATGTACTGGCAACCAATTTTCCCCGGTATGACCAGGTATTCATGATTGTTAACGACAGCCGTTACGGAGGATCAGGCGGGTGGGTAGCGACATCAACCACCCACACCGACGGTCCGGAAATCTGCATTCATGAGCTGGGGCACTCTTTTGCCGGGCTTTCCGACGAATACTGGGCAGGGCAGCAGTATGCCCGGGAGAATATCAACATGACACAGGTGACGGATACCAAAACCGTTAAATGGAGCCGATGGATTAACTTCAGTCAAACGGGTATTTATCCCCACACCGAGGCTCCTGCCTGGTACAGGCCGCACCAGAATTGTGAAATGCGGTACCTGAACCGTCAGTTTTGCCCCATTTGCAAGGAGGCAACGGTATCCAGGATTCTTGATCTGGTTGACCCCGTGATTGAATACGCTCCAGCTGCAACAACCTTTGAGTTCACCACTGACACGGTATTCAGGATCAACTTGTTAAAGCCCACTCCCAACACAGTTAAAACCGACTGGATCCTCAATGGGGATACTCTTGCCCATAATACGGACAGTTTATTTCTTCGCAGAACTCGCCTGATCGCCGGGAAGAACCAGTTATCCTGCTATATCCTTGACACAACTGCCCTGATCCGGGACCTGCTCCACCCGCGCACACATCTCAGCAAGGTCACCTGGATCATGGAGAATACAAGTTCCGCTATCGGCCGCCAGATTTACGATGGTCGTTTTGCCATTTCGGCTTACCCAAATCCGGCAAGCGACCTGATCCATCTCTGTATCAGTTCGACCGGAGGGGTTTATTCTGACTGGATCATCCGGCTCATCGACCCGACCGGTCGCGAGATCGGCAAGCCTGCCAGAATCCCGGGCGCTTCCGGGTCCCTGAATCACACCATGCGGGTCACGGGATTAAAAATACCTGATGGCCAGTATTTTATATCGGTCCAGTCCAAAGATTTCCGTTACAGGATACCGATACTGATTGCGCGATAGGCACCCGATCCATCCATTTTAATTTTTTTTAACTTTTCAGCGGGAACATCCGATTGAATGGTTTCTACTTTTGATTTAATTGCTGTCCTTAAAGCATCTAACCTAAAACACGCGATCATGAAGAAAACCTTTGTCTTTTTTCTGCTGGTGCTCGTTGCCTTGACGGGTTTCAGCCAGAAGCTGGATATGAGCAAGCTGACCGGGCTGAATGCCCGTGCGATAGGCCCATCGGGCATGTCAGGCAGGATCACAGCTATTGATGTTGTGCAGTCCAATCCGCTGATCATTTATATAGGATCAGCTTCCGGCGGGCTCTGGAAGTCGGAGAGCGGCGGGATGGAGTGGACTCCGATTTTTGATGATCAGCCCGTTGCGTCCATAGGAGCCTTGAACATTTATCAGGCTAATCCCGATATTATATGGGTGGGAACTGGAGAGGGCAATCCCAGGAACAGCATCACATCGGGTTACGGGGTTTATAAATCCATCGACGGCGGGAAAACCTGGCAGTTGAAAGGCCTTGAGAAGACCCGGAATATTCACCGGGTAATCGTTGACCCTACCAACCCTAATGTTGTGTATGTGGGCGCCATCGGATCTCCATGGGGAGCTCACCCGGAAAGGGGTGTATACAAAACCACTGACGGAGGGGATACCTGGAACCTGATCCTGCACACGAATGATTTGTCGGGGGTTGCAGACATGATCATCGATCCCGCCAACCCGCAAAAGCTGATTGTAGCCATGTGGGAGCATCAGCGGTGGCCATGGTTCCTGAAATCTGGCGGAACCGGATCGGGGCTGTACATTACCTGGGATGGTGGAAAAAACTGGAAGCAGATTACCGAAAAGGAGGGAATTCCAAAGGGTGAGCTCGGAAGGATCGGGCTCGCTATCCCGGCATCAAACAACAAGCGCATTTATGCTCTGATTGAAGCAAGCAAAAATGCTATGTACCGTTCGGATGACGGTGGTTTCACCTGGTCGATGACTACAGACCAGAACGTAAGCAACCGTCCTTTCTATTACCATGAAATCTATGCGGATCCGGCAGATCCGGATCGCGTATATAATTTATTTTCAGGTATATCCAAGTCGGAAGACGGGGGTAAAACCTTCGAGAGTTTTAACATGCGGGGCATTCATCCCGACCATCATGCTTTTTACATTAACCCGCAGAACAACAATTACCTGATCGACGGGAACGATGGCGGGCTTGGTATCTCCGAAGACCGGGGCCGTACCTGGCGTTTTGTTACCAACCTGCCGCTGGCCCAGTATTACCATATCAACTGGGATCTGGAGTTTCCTTACAATGTATATGGAGGGATGCAGGATAATGGCTCATGGATAGGACCCGGCAATGTGCTTCAGCGCGGCGGGATTCAGTATTACCATTGGATTACGGTGATGGGGGGCGATGGATTTGATGTTGTGGCCGACAGCTCGGACAACCGGTACGGATACGCTATGTCGCAGGGTGGAAATGTTGGAAGATACGACCGAATTACCGGCGGCACCAAGGATATCCAGCCTATTCATCCTGACGGTGCCAAGCTCAGGTTTAACTGGAATGCTGCGATTGCACATGACCCCTTCGGCAAAACCACCATCTATTACGCTAGTCAATACCTGCATAAAAGCACCGACCGCGGGGATAACTGGGCGCTGATTTCGCCCGACCTGACCACCAATGATCCGGAGAAGCTGAAACAGAATGAAACCGGTGGGCTCACCTATGATATCACCGGCGCTGAAAACCATTGCACCATCATTGCCATTACCCCGAGTCCGCTGACACCCGACGAGCTTTGGGTTGGGACCGATGACGGCAATCTTCAGCTGACACGCGATGGCGGCAAGACCTGGACCAATTTATCTCCAAACATCAAAGGTGCGCCCAAAAACGGCTGGATCCCGCAGATCCATGTTTCGAACCATGCGGCAGGAGAGGCGTTTGTTGTTATAAATAATTACCGGCAGAATGATTTTACCGCTTATCTTTTTCACACCACAAACTTTGGTAAAACCTGGGTACGGCTGGTTGATGACACCAAAGTTTTCGGCTATACGCTTTGTGTGATTCAGGACCCTGTCGTCGCCAATTTGCTGTTCCTCGGAACCGAGAACGGCATGTATATCAGCATAGATAAAGGGGCAACATGGTCGAAATGGACCCGAGGGTACCCGATGGTATCCACCATGGACCTTAAAATCCATCCGAGGGAGCATGACCTGATCATAGGCACTTTCGGCCGTGCGGCGTATATCCTCGACGATATCCGTCCTCTCAGGGAAATCGCCAGGAACGGCGTTTCGCTGCTTGACCAGAAGATCCATGCCTATCCATCGCCCGTTGCCTATCACATCGACTCAAAGAGTCAGGCCGGAGTCTATGGTGCCGGCAGCGGATATTTCTCGGGGCAGACAAAATCATTGGCCGGAGTATTAAACTACTCCATCAATCAACCCATCAAGCGGGAACCAGCCCCTGAGGCAACCGCGGAAACAACAGCGGCCGCGGCATCCGGGAGAAGCGGGGCGGCAGCAGGTGGAGGAGGCGGTCAGGGCCGCGGAGGTTTCGGCGGGTTTGGAATGCGGGGAGGCGGAGATGCCTCACGGAATGTTGAGCCGGTGAGAATCGAGATTTTCGATGCGAAGGGAATCAAGATACGGACTCTTCAGGATTACCCCAGCGCCGGTTTTAACCGTGCATCCTGGCGGCTCGACGAGAAAGGGTTCCGCCAGCCGGGCGGCGCCCAGGAGAGGGCCGGCGGACAGGAACAGGGAGGACTATCGGTTTTCCCCGGCAATTATATGGTTAAGTATTCCTATGCCGGGTCATCCGATTCCACCTGGATCGAGGTTAAGATTGATCCGAGAGTCCCCTATAGCATGCAAGACCTGATAGCCCGCAAAGAGTATGTTCTTGCTTTTCAGAAGAAGGTGGATAAGCTGACGGCAGCAATGGAAATCATTCAGCAGGCCCAGGAAGCTGTTGACCTCATTACCAAGCAGATTCCTGCCGGGAGATCGGAAGATACCAGAAACCTGAGGCAGGAAACCAAAGCCGTACAGGATACCCTGACGGCCATCATGAACCGGATATCTCCGGCGCGTGCAACAGACAGCCAGCGTGCAAAAAGGTCGGAGTCTAATTTAAGAGGGTCGGTTACAGGAGCCTTATCTGCGATTTCCGATGGATTCGATCCGCTCTCTGAAACTCAGAAACGCACAGCCGAACTGGCCGAAATCGAGCTGAATAAAATGCTTGCCCGAATTGATGATTTTTTCACCAATACCTGGCCAGCATACAAGGAGATGATACAAAAATCACAAGTTTCACCATTTAAGGACAAGCCTTACTCCAAATTGTCGTGGTGACAGAAAGGGGGGAACTTTTCCCCCTTTTTTTATTTGGGGTATTCGTTTACCTTTGCCCGAAATCTAAATGTAACAGAATGAAGACAAAATCTCTGGCCGGTCTGCTTATCATAACGGCGCTGGCCTTAACATCATGCAACCAGATGAAGAATTCAACCGTGAAGCTAGGCAATGTAAAGCTGGCTACCGAACTTGACACAGCCAGCTATGCCCTCGGTATTGCCATGGCATCCAACGTGAAAGACATGGGAATGGACGAGGTGAATATCAATGCTTTTGCCAAAGGTTTCCAGCAGGTTATCAGCAAAGAAGAAACGGACATAACCCTTGACCAGACCAATCCGATCCTGCAGAGTTTTTTCGCAGGGCTGCAGGGTAAGCAAGCAGAAAAAAACCTGGAAGAAGGAAAAAAATTCCTCGCCGACAATGGTAAAAAAAGCGGCATCATCACCACTGCAAGCGGACTTCAGTATGAAGTTATGCGCGAAGGCACCGGAATCAAGCCGGTTGCTACTGATACCGTAAAAGTTCATTACCACGGCACCCTGGTTGACGGCACCGTTTTCGACAGTTCTGTTGAAAGAGGCGAGCCGGTTGAATTCCCGCTGAATGGCGTTATTCCTGGCTGGACCGAAGGCGTGCAGTTAATGCCGGTTGGTTCAAAATTCAAGTTTTTTATTCCCGGCGAACTGGGTTACGGACAGAATCCTCCCCCAAGAAGCCCGATCGGACCCAATGTAGTTTTGGTTTTCGAAGTTGAACTTCTTGAAGTTAAGAAGTAATTAACTGTCAGATAATCTTTTAAACAAAACCCCGGCATACGGGGTTTTGTTTTTAATGGCAGTTCGGATACATCGTATGACTCTTTTTTTGTAACCTTGTATCCGGCAAATAGTAGTAGAATAACCATTATTCTCTGATAATCAGAATATTATTAACCTCCAAACCTATAACCTATGTCGTTGAAACGAAAAACAATGGAACTGGTTGAGCGAAGGGAGCAGGTTTTACTTGGTGGCGGCGAAACTGCTATTAAAAAGCAGCAGGCCATGGGTAAGATGACTGCACGGGAAAGAATCATTTCCCTTCTGGATGAAGATTCTTTTCAGGAATATGACCTCTTTGCCCAGCACGAAGGCCGGGACTTTGACATGGACAAAAAAGAGCTTCCCGGAGACGGTGTGATTACCGGAACCGGTAAGATCTATGGCTCACCCATATGTATTTTTGCACAGGATTTCACAGTGGCCGGTGGTTCACTTGGGCTTATGCATGCCCGGAAAATCACTAAGATCATGGACCATGCCCTCAAGCTGAAAGTTCCGCTGGTCGGAATTAACGACTCAGGGGGCGCCCGCGTTCAGGAAGGGGTTAATTCCCTTGCCGGATACGGTGAAATCTTCTACCGTAACACCCTGGCCTCCGGCGTAATTCCGCAGATCTCCGTCATTCTTGGCCCTTGCGCCGGCGGAGCGGTTTACTCCCCTGCCCTCACCGACTTTGTTTTTGTGGTCGACAAGATCTCCAAGATGTTTATCACCGGCCCGGAGGTTATCAAAACCGTATTGGGCGAGGAGATCTCCATGGAGGATCTTGGCGGTGCAAGAATTCACAGCACCATGACCGGAAATGCGCATTTCTTTTCTTACAGCGAGGCCGAGTGTTTTGAACAGATCAAGACCCTTATTTCCTACATTCCTTGGAACAACTACCACAAAGCCAAACGGTTGCGGCCGAGAAACCCGAAGAATTCCTATAAAATCGACGATATCGTTCCTGTTGATCCGAAGCAGCCCTACGATGTCAGAAACGTGATCCGGGCCATAACCGACAGTTCCGAGTTTTTCGAGATCATGGAGCTGTTTGCGCCGAATATTGTTATCGGCTATGGCAGAATGAACGGCCAGACGGTTGGGTTTATCGCCAACCAGCCCATTTACCTTGCAGGGGTTCTCGATGTCGATTCATCAGACAAGGCCGCCCGTTTTATCCGGTTCTGCGATGCCTTTAATATTCCGCTGATCACACTGGTTGACCTTCCCGGCTATCTTCCGGGCGTGGATCAGGAGTATGCCGGAGTTATCCGGCACGGGGCCAAGGTGCTGTATGCTTACAGTGAGGCAACCGTTCCGAGGATTACCGTTATTCTCAGGAAAGCCTATGGTGGAGGCTACATTGCCATGAACAGCCGACACCTGAATGCCGATATCGTGTTCGCCTGGCCATCAGCCGAAATCGCTGTGATGGGACCAGAAGGAGCTGCCAATATCATTTTCCGCAAGGAGATCACAACGGCAGAAGATCCTGAAAAGATGCGTAAGATCAAGATCAAGGAGTACAAGGATAAATTTGCCAATCCCTATGTGGCTGCCGCTAAAGGTTACGTTGATGCCGTCATCGAACCTGCTGAAACCCGGAAATACCTCCTGCATGCACTGGAAGTTTTAGAAACCAAAGATGTACCCAAGCCTCAGCGCAAACACGGGTGCATCCCTTTGTAACGGAAAATCGGAGTACCTATGGAAATACAAGACAAAGACCTTGAGGTTTTCTCCTACGAAGGAACGGACTACAAAACTTTGATGACTCAGAAGTTCCTTTCGAGGAAAAAATTTGAGCCCGAAGATCCCACAAAAATCGTTGCACAGATTCCCGGCACGATCGTTAAAATCATGGTCAAGGAGGGTCAGTCGATCAATCCCTCAAAATGCCTCTTCATCCTGGAAGCCATGAAAATGAAGAACCGGGTATATTCATCCATTTCCGGTACCATCAGGAAAATTCATATCGCCGAGGATCAGAGGGTATCAAAAAACGAGCTGCTGCTAGAACTGGAACTGCCTTCCGCAGGAAAGAAATCGCTGAAAATCAAAGAGGAAGAACCAACGGATGGAACAACTGTCCGTAAAAAAAGGTTCGGCCGGCGCAGAGGTAAATAATCAGGGAAGAAACTCTTTCCAGATGAAGTACGGGGCCAATTCAGCTGGAATGGCAAAGTCCCCGTTAAAAAGGCCATATACTGCAGACCCGCTTCCCGTGAGGCTGCAATATATGGCCCCTTTTTTATACAGGGTTCCGATAATATCACCGATCTCAGGGATCTGAGAAATTGCATACGGCTCAAACGCATTTCGCAGTTCTCCCTTCCAACTCTCAACAGGCAGGCTGCAAAGCTTTCCGAGGTTTCCGGAAAAATTGCCCGTTGTAACATGGCTATAGGCTTTGGCCGTTGAAATCCCTCCAGATGGCTGAAAAAGACAAAGTTGCAATCCCGAAAGATGCACTTTCACCGGTTGAAGCCGTTCACCCCTTCCGCTGGCGATGGAGGGAACCGGATTCAGAAAAAAGGGACAATCACTCCCCAATTCCAGGGCCATCGCTTGCAGGCCCGAATCTGAAATATCCAGTGAAAAGAGCTCGTTCAACGCGCGGAGCATACACGCTCCGTCTGATGAACCTCCCCCAAGGCCGGCTCCGGTAGGTATCTGCTTGTGCAGCCAGACCCTCACCGGGGGAATATCGCAGTTTCTGCGGATCAGCTGGTACGCCCGCGACACCAGATTGGTATCTGTTTCCCCCTCTACCCTGATGCCTGACATCTGAAGAGCCACAGAACCTGGAGGAATCGATGAATCCGGCAGTACCTCAAGAATGTCACTTAGTCCGATGGGATAAAACAGCGTCTCAATATCATGATAACCATCTGATCTTTTACCGATTACATATAGCCCGATATTGATCTTTGCATGGGGAAACAGAATCATGGGACGAGTTTCAGATTTTTCAACAAACCCCAAAGTAACCCTTTTTTTTCGTATTTTTCTGTTCATCTTTGCTCCCCAAGGTTCACAAAGAATGGCACAGAAAAAAAACACCGATACCAATAAGCGCGTACAGGAGATCATGCAGGATCTCGGGAAAATTCCCCCTCAGGCAGTCGAACTGGAAGAGGCCGTTCTTGGTGCCATCATGCTCGAGCGCGATGCCGTGGTTGCTGTAATTGACATCCTGAAACCGGATTGCTTTTACAAGGAGACCCACAGAATCATTTTCGACTGCATCCGCAACCTCTCGATTAACCTTCAACCAATTGACATACTGACGGTTACAGAGGAGCTAAAAAAACAGGGCAAGCTGGAATTGGTTGGCGGCCCCTATTTCCTTACCCAGCTCACCGGGAAGGTGGCTTCCGCCGCTCACATCGACTTTCACGCCAGGATTGTCGCCCAAAAATATATCCAGCGCGAACTTATCCGGGTCTCGTCCGACATACAGGAAAAAGCCTTTGATTCCACCCAGGACGTAGATGAATTGCTAGATTTCGCTGAAAGTGAACTCTTTGAAGTTGCATTTGGAAACATCAAAAAAGAAACTCAAAGGATCGATGTACTGATCGACAAGGCTCTTAAACGTATCGAGGAGCTCTCCGGAAAAGAGGCCGGGCTCAGCGGCGTTCCATCGGGGTTTGTCAAGCTCGACCGGATTACTTCAGGCTGGCAGCCATCCGACTTGGTTATTATTGCTGCCAGGCCCTCCATGGGAAAAACGGCCTTTATGCTCTCGATGTGCCGGAATATGGCAGTGGAGCATCAGAAACCCGTGGCCATTTTTTCATTGGAGATGTCGAGCCTTCAGCTGGTCAACCGTTTAATCGTGAGTGAAACAGAACTGGCTTCGGAAAAAATCCGAAACGGCCGCCTTGAAAAATACGAATGGGAACAGCTCGAAATTAAGCTGAGGAGCCTGGTGAATGCGCCGATGTTTATTGATGACACTCCCGCCATCTCGGTCTTTGAACTCAGGGCCAAAGCCAGGCGGTTGAAACTGGAACATAAGATTGAACTGCTGGTGGTCGACTACCTTCAGCTGATGACCGGACCGCCTGATTCCCAGGGCAACCGTGAGCAGGAGGTCAGCAGCATATCGAGGTCGTTGAAAGCGATTGCGAAAGAACTGGATATCCCGATCATTGCCCTTTCTCAGCTCAACCGGTCTGTTGAACTCCGTTCGGGCGACAAGCGCCCGCAGTTATCGGACCTCAGGGAATCCGGTGCCATTGAACAGGATGCCGATATTGTCATCTTCATTCACCGTCCTGAGCGCTTTGGCCTCACGGAAGATTCGGAAGGCCGCTCAACAATCGGGATGGCCGAGATAATTATTGCCAAGCACCGTAATGGGGCTGTTGGCGACATACAACTGCGGTTCCGCGCTGAACAGGCAAAATTCACGGAGCTCGATGAGGATTTCATTACGCCGGTTTTTGAAGTCCCTGACAATGGCTCCATGAAAAAATATGAGTCGCGGATGAATAAGCAAAACACCCCACCCGATTATGTGGAACCGTTCTGACAAGAATATCCTCCGGTTTTTGCTGATTATCTGTGTGACACTTACCATGCACTTCAGCCTCTTTGCGTCGTATGGTCTGATCCCCATGGACAAAAGCCAGTCGAACCATCTCAAAGCCTATGGGGTAGCGTATAATGCACTGCAAAAGGGTATCGTTATGGAGTGGCTGCTCAATTACCGTGGCGGAAGCTTCCTGATTCCTGATTATGAAGGTCTTTCCCAGGAGTGCATGCTGAAAGGAGTGACCCTCGAAGTTATCGCCGATGCCATGAGGCTGCAAATCCTGGAAGAGATAGCCAGGCCCGATATTAACATGGATGTCATAAAGATGGAGAAGGCTCCGCGGATCGCCGTATACGCCCCTGCCACCAAACAGCCCTGGGATGACGCGGTCATGCTGGCACTGGCGTATGCCGAAATCCCCTACGAGCAGATATACGACACGGATGTCATTGAGGGCAAGCTGAAAGACTATGACTGGCTTCACCTTCATCATGAAGACTTTACCGGCCAATACGGCAAGTTCTACAAGACCTTTAATCACATGGCCTGGTACCAGAAAGAAGTAACTGACAATCAGGCAACCGCATTAAAGAATGGTTTCGATAAGGTTTCAAGAATGAAACTACTGGTCGCCCTCACCATCAAAGCGTATGTGGGAAACGGCGGATTCCTCTTTTCCATGTGCTCGGGAGCCGACTCGTTCGACATCGCACTTGCGGCCCAGGATGTGGACATCTGTGCATCCATGTATGATGGCGACCCTGCCGACCCTGACATGAACAGTAAGCTCGATTTCACGCAGACCCTCGCATTCCAGAATTTTAAGCTCATCGAGGATCCGCTTGAATACGAATTCTCAACCATTGATGCAACGCAGTTGCGCAGGATTGCGCAAAATCAGGACTATTTTACCCTTTTCGATTTCTCTGCCAAATGGGACCCGGTGCCTACCATGCTCTGCCAGAATCACGCGCGGATCATCAGGGGCTTTATGGGCCAGACAACCTCATTTATAAAAGATTACATTAAGCCCTCGGCCCTCATTATGGGGGAAAATAAATCACTCAACGAAACCCGGTATATTCACGGCGAATTCGGAAAAGGAACCTGGACCTTCTATGGCGGTCATGACCCGGAGGACTACAGCCACCTGGTTGGCGATGAACACACCGATTTGTCGCTGCATCCAAACTCTCCCGGCTACCGGTTGATCCTCAATAACGTGCTGTTTCCGGCGGCGAAGAAGAAGAAGCAGAAGACGTAGGAGAGTGAATGGTGAATAGTGAATGGTGAATAGAAGCCCTAACCGGTAACGGGTAACTGGCAACTGGTACCATTAAGGACCTAAGCTCCGGCTAGAACAACAACGATCTCCCCCTTCATCGTCTTGCTCCCTGCCCATGCGGCGATTTCAGCTAAGGTACCGCGAACGGTTTCTTCGTGCATTTTCGACAGTTCACGGGAAACGGAGCAGCGGCGGTCCTCTCCGAAAACGGGGATGAGTTGCAGCAGTGTTTTTGCCAGACGCATCGGGGATTCATACAGAATAATGGTTCGTTCTTCTGCCGCGAGTTCCCGGATTCGGGTCTGCCGGCCCTTTTTTATCGGAAGAAATCCTTCAAAAATAAACCGGTCGCATGGAAAACCTGAGTTAACCAGGGCCGGGATCAGGGCTGTTGCACCCGGAAGGCATTCAACTTCAATCCCTTCCAGTATGCAGGCTCTTGTCAGGAGAAAGCCGGGATCTGATATTCCCGGGGTTCCAGCGTCACTGATCAGTGCGGCACGCTCGCCGGCTGCCAGGCGTTCAACCACGCGCTGGACCGACTTATGCTCGTTGAATTTATGATGGGCAACCAGGGGCTTATGAATCTCATACCGTTTAAGCAGCGTTCCTGAGGTTCTGGTGTCTTCGGCCAGGATGAAATCCACCTCATTCAGAATGGTGACAGCCCGGTAGGTCATATCCGCAAGATTACCGATTGGCGTTGGAACGATAAACAGTCTGACGTCGCGGTCAATCATCGGGATTGATTTTCTTCATTGTAGCAGGCGCGGCACAAAGGCTCATAAATATCCTGTTCACCAAGCATTACCAGCTGGTCCGACTGGCCCTTCCGGTGCGAATAGTGCGCAAGGTTGCCGCAGTTTATGCATATCGCATGGACCTTCGTCACATATTCAGCAACAGCCATCAAGGCTGGCAGCGGCCCAAACGGGTTTCCCCTGAAATCCATGTCGAGGCCGGCAACAATCACCCGCACACCCTGATTTGCCAGGTCATTGCACACATCAATCAGGCTGGAGTCAAAAAATTGTGCTTCATCGATACCGACGACATCTACTTCGCTGGTCATCAGCAGGATATTCCGGGGGGAAGCGACGGGCGTGGAACGTATGGCTTTGGCATCGTGCGACACAACATCTTCCACTGAATACCGTGTGTCGATCATCGGCTTAAAAATCTCAACCCGCTGCCTGGCAATCCTGGCGCGGTTTAACCTGCGGATCAGCTCTTCGGTTTTACCGGAAAACATTGACCCGCAGACCACCTCAATCCAACCTCTGGGAGCAGCAACTTTTCTGCTGGTTTCCGGAAAGAAAAAACGGTCCAATAACAGTTTTGATTTTTGATCGTTATTTTTACAAAAATATGAGAATTATGGACAACCAAACAATCATAAACGGCCTGCGGGATAAAATCGCGGAAATCGAGAATACCATCGACTGGATGGAAAAATCCGGACAGGTTCATCCAATCGATTTTGACCTCCTTTTAAAAAAGACACGCGACCTATACGAACGGATTATTTATATGGCCGAAAATGCCGCCGACGATGGAACTCACAAGCCGATTCTTTCTAAGAGCAAGATCGTACCTGAAACCCAGATTGAAGAACAGCCGATGATTCAGCCTGAACCGGAACCGGAACCGGAACCGGAAATCGAGCCGGTAAAAAGATTTCAAATCCAGCTTGATGAAGAGCCAGAACCCACCGTTGAGCCACCCCTGTTCTTCAAGGCACCAGCACCAGCACCGGCACCGGTACCGGCACCGGAATCGGTTCAACCTCCCGCCAAACCTTCAGCTCCCGCAGAGCCGGTTTATGTAAAACCGGCACCTGCCGAACCCCCGACTTCAAAGCCCGCAGGTAAGGAGATGCATTCAAACACGGTTCTTTTCCAAAGGGAAGATAGTCTGAATGACGCACTGGGAAAGCAAAAGCCGATCCAGGACGTTGCATCAGCGCTAACGGAAACACCTGTTGCCGATATCTGGTCGGCCATTGCCATCAACGACCGGTTCCTTTTCACACGCGAACTCTTTGGTAACGATTCCGAGTCTTTTAAAACCACGGTCTATCTGCTCAACAGCATCTCCTCCTGAGAAGCCGCGCAGAAATACCTCACGGATCATTTCTCCTGGGATAAGAACAGTCAGGTGGCAAAGGATTTCCTAACCATCATCCGGCGCCGCTTTATCAAATGACACCTATCACCGGTGAAGAAATTGCAGTTCTGACAGGCTCTGAACTGATCGGTACAGGAAAACTTCTTGTTCGCCATATCTGTACCGATACACGAAGACCCGATCTTCCTTCCGATACTCTGTTCGTCGCTCTAAAGGGTCCGAACCACGACGGGCACCGGTATATCCGCGAAGCCTTTGCCTTGGGCATCAGAAGTTTTATCGTTAGTCGTGTACCTGATGAATTCACAGGTACGGAGGATGCCGTGTTTCTGGTAAACGCCAACCCACTGAAGGCCCTGCAAGAACTGGCCCGCAACCATCGGAATCAATTGTCAGGCACCTTGATTGCGGTCACCGGCAGCAACGGAAAAACGATCGTTAAAGAGTGGCTTGCCCAGGTTCTTTCGGGATTTTTCCGCGTCAGCAAAAGTCCAAAATCCTACAATAGCCAGCTCGGTGTCCCTCTGTCGGTGCTATCGGTTAATCCCGGTGATGAGTATGCCATTCTGGAAGCCGGGATCTCCAGGCCAGGCGAAATGACCAGTCTCCATGAAGTTTTAAACCCGGACTGGGGCCTGTTTACCACCATCGGAGATGCACACCAGGAGAACTTTACTGGAATTGATCAAAAAATCCGGGAGAAACTCATCCTTTTTACGGAGTGCAAAAAGCTTTTTTACTGCCTCGACCATCACCAGATCGACCAGGAAATCAAAAAATCAGGATCATCCGCTGAACTCCTTGCATGGTCGAGATACAGCGATGCCAAACTCAGGATCACCGAGGAGATAAAATCCGCTCACAAAACTACGGTCAAAGCCGTGTTCGGTGGTAAAAATGTCAACCTCATCCTTCCTTTTACCGATCCGGCATCCGTTGAGAATCTCATTCATATCTGGCTGATAATCCTCGTGATGGGACTCAACCCCGAACAGGTCCAGAAAGAAGTATTAGCCCTGGAGCCGGTTAAAATGAGGCTGGAACAGAAGGAGGGAATCAATAACTGCACCCTAATAAATGACTTCTACAATTCTGATCTTCAGGCTTTTAAAATCGCCCTGGACATACTCTTCCAGCAAACTCATCAGGTTAAAAAGACCGTAATCCTTTCAGATATTCTTCAGACCGGGGTACCCGGGCCTGAGTTGTATGCCGGAATTAACCGTCTGGTAGAAGGCCGCGGGATCGACAGGATCATCGGGATTGGCCCAGCCATACATGAAAACCGCGGTTGCTTTACGGTTCCTGTTCAGACCTGGATTTCGACCTGGGATTTTATCAGCCGTTTTAACCCCGATGAGTTCCGTGATGAGGCGATCCTTCTGAAAGGGGCCCGCCCCTTCACTTTTGAGGCTATCAGCAGGCTTCTGGAGGCCAGAATTCATGCCACGACCCTTGAGGTCCGCATGGAAGATGTAAGGCACAATCTCACAGTTTTCAGGCAGGGCTTGAAACCCGGTACCGGAATTATGGTGATGGTGAAGGCCTTTTCTTACGGCAGCGGGGGCGTCGAGATTGCCCGGTTCCTTGCGCATGAGCGCGTGGATTACCTGGGTGTGGCCTTTGCCGATGAAGGTGTGGAAATACGAAAGGCAGGTATTGGCATTCCTGTCATGGTGATGAATCCCGACTACCGGCAGTCGGATATCCTGATCGACCATAACCTTGAGCCCGAAATCTTCAGCTGGTCCGGCCTGCAGGCCTTCGCCAGGGCTGCCCGCGAATTTGGCGGCACACCGGCAGCCTGTCATCTGAAATTTGACACTGGCATGCACCGGCTCGGGTTTAAGCCCGATGAGGCGGCGCTCCTGGGAGATTTTATGGCAATCCATACCGAAATATTCATACGAACCGCCTTCAGTCACCTCTCCGCCAGTGAAGACCCGGCTGCCGATGATTTCACCCGGCTCCAGATTTCCCGGTTTGAAGAGGCTTGTGAAACTTTGTCCGCTCATTGCCAGTATCCATTCAAAAAACATATTCTGAATACTTCGGGAATCGGCCGGTTTCCTGAAGCCCGGTTCGACATGGTAAGGCTCGGAATCGGACTTTACGGGTACAACGGCACGCTGGAAGCCGGGCTCAAACCGATAGCCACCCTGCGAACAGTCATTTCCCAGGTTCATGATCTTCCTGCGGGAGAGACTGTCGGGTATGGCCGGATGACCATTTTAAACAAGCCAGCCCGGGTAGCGGTCATACCAATCGGGTATGCCGATGGAATAGACAGAAGGCTTGGGAACGGGAATTACCGGATGATGATAAAAGGGGAAGCCGTGGCAACAATCGGGAATATCTGCATGGACATGACGCTGCTTGATGTTACGGACACCAAAGCTGTCGAAGGCGATGAAGTGGTGGTTTTTAGTCCTGAAAATCCGGTAACCGCTATGGCTGAAATCCTGAACACAATACCCTATGAAATCCTGACTTCGATACCGGCAAGGGTTAAAAGGATTTACCTGTTTGAATAATCACCCGATTTCACTGATATGCTCGAGTTTAGTCCTGTTCAGGATAACCACTCTCCGGCCGTCGGTTGAAATAATACTCTCCTCACAAAACTGGGTCAGTGTCCGTATCGCATTTGAAGCCGTCATGTTCGACAGGCTGGCGAGATCATCACGGGAGAGATAGGCTTTGATGGTTTTCCCATCGTCCTCAAATCCGTATGTATTCAGGAGAAACAGGAGCGATTCGGCCAGCCGGCCGCGTATATGCTTTTGCGTAAGATTAACCGTCCGTGAATGCGAAACTCCCAGCTCCCCGGCCAGTGTTTTTAAAATCTTCAGCGTGAGATCCGGCCGGTTCTTGACAGTTAACAGAATCTCTTCCCTGGAGAAAAGGCATACCACTGAATCCTCAAGAGCCATGGCTGAAGCGCGGTAGTTCTCCTCGGCAAAAAAAGCCCGGTATCCTATAAAACCAACAGGTTTGGCCAGTCTGATGATCTGCTCCCTTCCGGTGATCCCTTCCTTAAAAATCTTAACTTTCCCTTTGGCCAGGCACAAAATACCGTTAGGCTTCTCCCCCTCCCGGTAGATGAGCTCTCCTTTGCGGAAAAATCGGGAAGTATGTGACCGGGCCAGGCGATCCTTCTCCTCCTGCGGCAGATCCTTAAATACCGATCCGGCAGTTTCGAGGCAAGTTTGGCAAGCTTCAAGAATCTCTGTCATTTCCATCCGGGGTTTCCGGCAAAAGTAAGGTCCGCCTTGCGATACATACCTTTTTTTTGGTTAAAAAATGTTAATGCCCCCGGATATGACACCCTGACCGGAAAACCCCTATATTTGTGGGATACAACCATTAATTTAATTGAAAACATGAAAAGATTTACACTGGCATTGGCTCTATTGTTCGGTGCTGGTCTGGCTTTCGGACAAGTAACAAAAAGTCAGACCGATGCCCCGTACAAAGACAAATCAGCTACTGAGCAGAATTTCCAATCGGGTTCTGTAAAAGGCAGTGGCGAAGTATTTTGGCAGACCTCCTTTAACTGGGCAGATCCGAATGAACCCAGGGGTTGGTCACTACCCGCAGGTTGGGAGATTAAGGATATTTCCGACAACGGCAACGTCTGGACCTGGAGGAATGATTCAGTGGGCGGTAGTTTTACGAACGTGAGAGCTCCCTCATTTTTTGCTACTGGAGCAGATGGATTCATTGCCGTTCCGATGGATGAATATAACAGTCGCGACGGTTTGGTAACCACAATCGTTGCCGATACCTATATCCAGACTCCCCCGATCGACTGTTCTTCAAAATCTTCAGTCGTCGTCAAATTCACCCAGTATTACAGGCTTTGCTGCAGCAACTACAACCTCAAAATGCTGGTAACCAACGATGCCGGCGTGCATTGGGCTGAGTACGATGTTCGTTATGGCGTGTCAGGAAACCTATTTACCCCTGAAAAATACCGGAATGTTGAAGTAAACATTTCTGATGTGGCCGCAGGTCTGTCTACCGTTCAGATTCGTATTTATATGACAGGAATGAAGTACTATTTCTGGATGATCGACGACCTGAAACTGGCCGAAGCTTATTCCAATGACGTAGTTATGGAAGACTACTGGCTGGATTTCGACGGAGGTTCCGGCGCATCCATCGGGCAAATCAATTACTGGCCGCTCAGCCAGATGGGGATGGCCGGTGACCCTACCGGTAAGGTAGGTGAGCTCTCCTTCCGTGCCGCTTTCCTAAACAACGGAAAAGACGATGCAGAAAACAATAAACTGAACCTGAAAATCCTGAAGAACGGAACTGAAATCGTTAACCAGCTCTCAGCCGGAAATACCATCTGGTCGCTGGAACGCGACTCGCAAAGCATTGCAACACCTTGGCTTGCAACCGACTACGGTGATTACCGTTTTGACTATTCTTCAGTTTTTGATGCAACTGACGAAGTACCAGCCAATAATAATGCCTCCTACCGCTTTACAGTTAATGACACGCTCAGCCATCGTGCTGACTTTTCAGCAGAAACATCCACGAGCACAGGTGGTTGGACGGGTGGCGGAAATGCCGGCGACATGGTAGCTGTAGATTACACACTCTACGCTCCCGCAGAGATTAATTCGATCACTGCATATATCGCGGGCTTCACTGCTGCTGAAACTCCTCAGTTCCAATTTGTTCTGATGAAATCGATTGAGGATGTATGGGAAGAGTTTATTACCTCAGACGTGATCACCATGGACTCTTCCTATCGCAACAGCTACGTAACGCTGCCCGTTGCAAAAGATGGCGAATCAGAATTCCTGCAGCCTGGCAATTACAAGACTTGCGTAAGAATGTGGGGCGTCAGGGCCGACCGTCCAAACGGAACACAGGGGATGAACGTGGGAAGGGACCTCTCCACAAAATTTGGCGGATGCAGTCAGTATTATGCTGTTGGAGGCACCTGGAATAACCTTGCCGGAGCACCGCTGTTCATGATCGGCTACAATATCAATAAAACGGGTGGCCCAACCCAGGCACCGGTTACCTTTAATGTCAACCTCACCAGGCACATCGCGAACCAGGAATTCGTTCCGGGAACCGATAAGGTGGATGTAAAAGGTTTCGCAGCTTCCTGGAGCGGTGCAGCTGAAATGACGGATCCTGACGGAGACGGAATCTACACGGTTACCGTTGATGCACTGCCGGTTAACAAAAACCTGGAGTATAAATATCGGGTTAACGGTATCGAAGAAGCTTACCCAACAACCGGAAACCTGCACAGGAACTATGTTGTCCGCTACTGGAACGTTCTGAACAACACCTTTAACAACGGCGTCACTACAGGTATTCCAGGCGAATCACTGACCTCTTCATTCAGCGTTTTCCCGAACCCGACCAACGGAAAATTCACGGTTTCCATAACCAACAGGGTTCCTGCAACCATGGATATATCCGTTGTCAGCCTTCAGGGACAGGTTATTTACACCAACCGTGTTGCTAACGCTACACAGCACACTGAAACCATTGACAGCCAGCTCGCAAAAGGCGTTTATTTCATCCGTGTCAACAACGGAACCGAAGTAAAAACTCAAAAGGTTGTGGTTCAATAAGTCTTTCCAACCTAGACCGTCTGTATAAATCAGGCCGGGGGCTTTCCCCGGCCTTTTTTTGTGCCACAAATAATTGCAGCCCACTTACACAAAAACATAACACGAACCCTAAAGAGCCGCACCGGCAGTGAAATTCTGACGTTTCCTTTTCGTCATACAGGTATAAAGTTGTTCTAAACCATTTAAATACCTGTATTATGAAGAAAATTACACTGATCACGTGCCTGTGCATGCTTGGCATAGCATGCTTCGGGCAAAACCAGAGAAAAAGCAGCGGCACGCCTGTCAGTCAGCGCGATGTCAGCCTGCAATCACTCATAGCCCCTGGGAAATCCGGGGGTGAAGTGATCTGGCAAACCACATTTAATTGGGCAAATCCAGCCGATCCCCAGGGCTGGACTCTTCCCCAGGGATGGGAGATCCGGGATATTTCTGACCTCGGCAACAATTGGACCTGGCTCCAGGACTCGATTAAAGGCAGGTGGACAAACGAAAGAGGTCCCTCCTACTTCGCCTCCCGAAGCGATGGATTCATTGCCGTGCCCATGGACTATTACAATTACCGCGACGGGCTTCCCACAGACAACGCGTCAAACACGTTTATTATGACCCCTCCCATAAACTGCACGGGCCGTCCGAGCGTGGTTGTAAAGTTGAACCAATACTACAGGTTCTGCTGTGAAAATGACAATACGGGCCATCTGGAGCTTCAGGTAACCAATGACAATGGAGTGCACTGGGCGACATACGACCTGAGTTACGGTATCGGACATAATACATTCACCCCGGTTAAGTATCGCTCTCCGGAATTTAACATTTCTGACGTGGCGGCCGGAATGCCGAACGTCCGCATTAAAATTTTCTTCCACGATGTTCCTGCCTATTTCTGGGCGATCGATGATCTTAAGCTTTGTGAAGCCTATGAAAATGACCTGAAGCTGGAAGATTCCTGGGTCGATGTTAACGGTGGATATGAAAATCCGGTTGGACATATCAACTACCTGCCGTTCAGCCAGATTGGCATGAGTGGCGAGGGAGCCGGGAAAGTAGGGGATTTCACTTTCCGGGGAGCATTTCTGAATAATGGCATGGCAGATGCGGAAAAGGCAAGGCTTAACGCAAGAATCCTTAAAAACGGATCAGAAATATCCAACCAGAATTCAGCTCAATTAACCATTTGGCCGCTTGATCGCGACACATTCTCGATCGAACAGCCACTTTCGCCAAATGAATACGGGGATTACAAAGTAACCCTCACCGCTTCAGCAGATAACGGGGAGGAAACCATCAACGATAACAGCGCTGTTTACTATTTTACTATCAACGATTCCCTTTACCAGCGGTCAGACATGTCGGCCGAGTCAGCTATCAGCACGCGGGTTTGGGCCAACGGGAACAAAGCCGGGGACCTTCTGGCGGTCCGTTACGACATTAAGACTGATGTTGAGGTTAGCAGTATAACAGCTAAAATCCAGAACTTTACCGCCTCCGCCAATCCGAGCTTTCAGTTTATCCTGATGAAATACGATGCAGAGGCGGATGACATCATTGAGGTCATTACTTCAGAGGTGATTCCGATGGACAGCTCAAAACTGGGATGGATCACCCTGCCGCTCACAAAGGACGGAGAATCAGAATTTCTCACCCCAGGACAGTACTATGCAGCATGGAGGGCCTGGGCCGATGGGGATATTCCCGGAATGTTCCTGGGCTGGGACCAGAATGCCAGGGCAGAGTTCACCTCACACAACATGATCTATCTTACCTCCATATCAACCTGGTATCAATCCGATAAGCTTCCGATCATTGGGCTTAATCTCAATAAGAAAGGTGGACCTGTTGAATCAGAGGCAACTTTTAATGTTGACCTGAATAAACATATTGCAAATGGTGAATTTAAACCGGGTGTTGACTTTATGGATATTTCCGGATCATTTAATAACTGGACTGCATCAGCAAGAATGGCCGATCCTGATGGTGATGGCATTTATTCCCTAACGATCAGTGCATTGAAACCGGGAGAAAAGATCGAATACAAATATCGGATTAACGGAAACTGGACAACATCGGAATTTCCGAATGGCGGCAATAATCGCAGCTATGTAGTCAGGTATTGGAATACTCTTAACGATATATACAATGATGGCAAAACAACTGGGATTATCGCAGAAGAGTCCTCAGCATTGTACAGGCTTTATCCCAACCAACAACCGGAGACTTTACCGTTGCTATCCGGAATCCGGCTCCGGCAAACACAGAGATTACTATTTCAGGAATCAGTGGACAGATCTGCTATCGCAGAATTTTAGCGAACTGCAGTTCTGCGACAGAAACCATTAGCGAAAACCTGCCTTCAGGGCTCTACTTTATAAAAATAACAGCAGGTAAAACAACCAGAACGCAGAAACTAATCATCGAATGATCTGAGACCCTCTTTTAAGGCCCAAATTTGAATCGAATAATAAAAAGCGAGCCAGATACATTTAAGCCATTCCGACAGTCGATTTGGAGGTCCTATAAAAGAAAAACCCCGGGGAAATCCCCGGGGTTTTGCCTTTATACTTCTAACTTACTTACTGAACAACAACTTTTTCAATCTTAACGTCTTTACCGTTGTTTGCTTTCAGGTAATAAACACCTTTTGCAAACTGGCTGGCGTCGATCTCATCATTGTAGCTGTAAGCAGCTTTTACTTCGTTGCGGTATACTACCTGACCCGAAACATTAACCAGTTCGATAGTCATGTCTGTAGCTTCAGGATTAGTGATGCTGACAGTAAACTTACCGTTGGTCGGATTCGGATATACGCTCATATTGCTAGTGAGGTCACCGTTTTCAACAGCTGAACCACTTTCCCAACTCATGTTGAGCAGATAGTCAACGGTCTGCGGCGGAGCCCAGGTCGAAATAATCACGAAATAGGTACCAGCAGCAATCTTCTTGCGGAACTGACCGCCGTTCGGACCACCAACGAATGCCTTGCAATGATCTTTTGTAAGTTCTTCTTTCGGGCAAACGTCGAGTACGTGGATTGAACCATAAGCACCCAGAATATTACCAGTCAGGTAACCTTCAGTAGCAAGGGTGATGGTGTAAACCTTATCGTTACCATCCATGTAGTTCGAGAACGGTGAGCACGGTGACTGATCATAGTCATCGTTAAACGGTGCAGTAGTACCAAAATGGTTAACAACCGGCAGGGTCAGAGGAATTGCATTCTCGCAAACATCACCGTCCATCGGGTAGGTAACGTTTACATTGAAGAAGAATCCGTCATAAGCATGCAGGGAAGTCGGGAATGCAAGCGGCCAGAAGATATAGATGGTTTCACCGGCATTAACAACAGTGGTAACTGAAGATGAAGCCCGGTTGTAAGGACAAGCAGCAAGTTCCATATCGTCATGTGAAGCAATCAGAGTGCCTTCGCAATCTTTGTAAATATACAGGAAGGTATCCCATGAATAGGCACCTGGATCCTGCTGATGCGGATGGCAGCTATTAACTTCTACAATAGAGAATTTATCAGCCGTGTACTTGAACCATGTGTTCTGGCTCGGAGCCCAGTTCTCACCTTTTGTTGCAACAGCAGCAGTGTAGCAGCTCAAACCTTCACCCGTAAGCGGGATTTCATAGGTCATGTCGCTATAGAGGCCGTAAGTAACAATGATCTTACCGGTTTTAACACCGATATCAGTAGGCTTGAAGTCAACTGAGAAACCAAGGCTTGTGCCATTGGCACCAACGGAATAAGCATATCCACTGTTAGCATTAACCTCAAAAGGATAGGTATTGGTATCGGTCAGGGTAAAGCCTGCACCAACAATTTCTACCTTTTTAATCTTAAGAACTGAAATACCGTTATTCTTAATGCTGAAGGCAAGAGTTCCGGTTGCACCAACCTGAACACCACCAAAAGCACCTTCACCAGGTGTAGCAGCAAGAACCGGAGTTGTAATCAGATCAGACACA
>CAYQFT010000017.1:12499-35108 GCA_964416825.1 uncultured Porphyromonadaceae bacterium | reverse complement strand
AAAAAAACAGGATATCCGGTTCTCTATGTGCCTGGTTCCTACCAGGGATGGGATCCTGCAAAAACTTCAACCGTGATTGCCTCAGCAAAAGCCGATGGGAAATATGAAGGCTATCTCTATTTTGCAGATGCCGGTGCACAATTCAAGTTTGCTGACGGACCAAGCTGGGATGTGAACTATGGCGATGATGGTGCCAATGGTACGTTAGATCGCAATGGTGCTAACATTGTTGCCAAAGATGCCGGTTACTACAAAATCAATGTTGACCTGCCGGCTTTGACCTATACCTACCTTAAAACGGACTGGGGTATTATCGGATCCGCAACCGCCAATGGCTGGGATGCAGACCAGAATATGACTTTTGATCCGGCTACTGGAATATGGACGGCAGTCCTGGACCTGAAAGTGGGTGAGATGAAGTTCCGGGCAAACGACGGATGGGATCTGAACTATGGTGACGATGGTGTAAATGGCACATTAGAACAGAATGGGGCCAACATTCCGATTACGGAAGGTGGTACTTATACTATTACCCTGAAACTTGGGGTGCCGGACTATACCTATACGGTTGTAAGAGCCAGCTATGACCGGCGTGCTCTTTTCTTCACAAAGGACCAGAACCTTGACATCACCAACTTGTTTGCATTCAACGACGGTTTTGCTGTTACCAAGTTTAAGAACGTAACCTCAACAGGGACCAACGGATCTGATATGACCTTTGTTGATACCGATTTTGCCTTGTTCCGTCTGGCCGACATTTACCTGATGTATGCCGAGGCTGTCCTTCGCGGAGGCAGTGGAAGTATCTCTAAGGCACTCGGTCTGGTTAATGAGCTAAGGACCCGGGCCTACACCGATGAAGCCGGCAACATTGCCCAATCAGATTTGACACTGGAATTCATCCTGGATGAGCGTGCCCGCGAATTGTATTGGGAAGGAACCCGCAGAACTGACCTCATCCGGTTTGGGAAATTCAGCGGAGGTGCTTATCTGTGGGAGTGGAAAGGCAATGCCGCGGCCGGTGCAGCTACCGACAGCCGTTTTGACCTGTTCCCGATACCGGCCACCGATATCGGAGCTAATCCGAATCTTAAACAGAACACCGGTTATTAATGAAAACTATAAAAATTAATACAATGAGGAGATTAGCATATTTCACACTTGCAGGGATACTGATTCTGGCTTCCTGCAACAAGGCTGAACTCGGACCGGTAATCTCGGAAAATCCAACCGCTCCGACCCTTACAGCTCCAGCTTCGGGTACCAGCCTCGTATTTACAAAAGCATCGGCCAATGACCTTGTGACCTTTACCTGGACAGCAGCCGACTATGGCTTTGACGCTGCCGTTAATTATACTGTTCAGTACGACAAAGCCGGAAACGATTTCAAGGCCCCGGTTGCGGTGATATCCTCAACAGGATTAACTGCAACTGTAAAGGTGGAGGATCTGAATTCAGCTTTGCTTGGCGCTGAGTTTGCATTTGGCGAAGTAACTGGCATCGAGCTGCGGGTTAAAGCAACGATCAACGAGAAAGTTGCAGATGTTTTTTCACCAGTGGTTAGCATCGGAGTCAATCCGTATGAAGTTGTAGTAGTTTATCCTCAGTTACAGGTTCCGGGTGCTTACCAGGGATGGTCACCGCAGGATAATAACACCGTCATTTTCTCGAAGCTGAGTGATAAAAAATACGAAGGCTATATCTATTTCAAAGATGCCAATAATGAGTTTAAGTATACAGTAGGACCCGATTGGGGCGAAAACTACGGGGATGACGCTGCCGATGGAACTCTTGACAGGAACGGTGCTAACATCAAATCAGGTGATATCGGCATGTATAAGCTGAATGTTAACCTGAACAATCTTACCCATTCATTTACTCAGACCGCATGGGGCGTTATCGGATCGGCCACTCCCGGTGGATGGGATAATGACACGAACATGGAATATGATGCCACAAGCCGACTGCTGGTTGCTACCATCAATCTTTCTGCGGGTGATATTAAATTCCGTGCAAATGATGCCTGGACACTTAATATGGGCGATAACGGTGCCAACGGATCTGCTGAATATGATGGAGCAAACATTGTCATTGCCGCCGCTGGTAACTATACCATTACCCTCGACCTTAAAGGTCCGGTTTATCGGTATAAGATTAAGAAGAACTAATATCATTTAAAATGAAGCCCACTTAACTGGAATCCTGGTTGAGTGGGCTTTTTTTTTCACTATGAAAGCAAAAATCCGGATACTGATTTTTCTGGTGATCCTGGCGGGTGCCGACCAGTTTGCATATGCGCAAAGTTCAACCATTGAACATGTTGAACCACCGTTCTGGTGGACGGGCATGAAAAATCCGTCACTTCAGATCATGCTTCACGGTACTGGAATCGGACAACTCAACCCTGAATTCAATTACCCTGGAATTGTGATCGATAGTGTGGTGAACCCTTCGAATACAAATTTTCTGTTTCTCTACCTAACAGTAAAACCGGAAGTACGGCCGGGCTCGTTTGAGATCAAACTCCAAAAAAATAATAAGGTCTACGCCAGGTATCTTTACAAAATACATGAGCGCAACAAAGGGTCTGTCCAGCGTCAGGGTTTCTCTGCGGAAGATGTAATATACATGGTTACTCCCGACCGGTTTGCAAATGGAGATCCTGATAATGACTATTCACCCGCTGCTCTGGAAAGGCCGGATCGTTCCAACCTAAGCGGAAGACATGGCGGGGACATTAAAGGAATCATCCAGCATCTGGATTATATCTCTGACATGGGTTTTACCGCGCTGTGGGTGAATCCGGTTCTGGAAAATAATCAACCAACTGTCTCTTACCACGGGTATTCGATAACCGACTTTTATAAGACTGATCCGCGATTCGGGACTAATGAAGAGTATCTACAGCTGAGCAGCGAAGTTTCGAAGCGAGGGATTAAACTGATCATGGATCAGGTGATGAATCATTGCGGCTCCGGCCACTGGTGGATGAAGGATATGCCTTATCCCGACTGGCTGCGAACCACTCAGTCTGGCGGACCAACCAACCACAGAAGGTCCACTTTCAATGATCCGTATGCTTCAAAATCTGACCGGGAATCATTTGAGAAGGGTTGGTTTGTCCCAACCATGCCAGATATGAATCAGGATAATCCGCACCTTGCCAGATATTTGATTCAGAACAGTATATGGTGGGTGGAATATGCAGGCCTCGGTGGAATACGGCATGATACACACCCATATGCAGGTGCTGAATTTATGTCGGCCTGGACCTGCGCCATTATGACCGAATATCCCGGTTTTAATATTGTAGGGGAGGAGTGGAGTGAAAATCCAGCGATTGTTGCAAAATGGCAGCGGGGATATTCAGGCGGGGTTAACCTCCGGTCGTGCCTGCCGAGCCTCATGGATTTTCCCCTCCAGATGTCCGTCTCAAAGGCGTTAACCGAAAAAGAGACATGGTCCGATGGGTTCATCAAACTGTATGAGATGCTCGCCAACGATTTCCTTTATCCCGATCCTAACCGGCTGGTAATTTTTCCTGACAACCATGACATGGACCGGTTCTTCACTCAGGTCAATGAGGATCCGGAGCTGTTTAAGCTTGGAATGGCATTTTTCCTTACAACACGGGGAATACCACAGATTTATTACGGGACTGAGATACTTATGAAGAACTCAATGCGGGGAAATCATGGAAATATCCGGTCCGATTTTCCCGGAGGCTGGACCGGAGATGCAGTCAATGGATTCACAGGCACCGGCTTGAGTGCAAGCCAGTCGGATGCCCAGAAGTTCATCAAACAAATGCTCAATTGGAGAAAGAAGACAGAAGTGATACACAGCGGACGGCTTATGCACTACTCACCTGCCAACGGAGCCTATGTCTATTTCAGGTATTCAAAAGATCAGAAGGTAATGGTGGTCCTTAATAAGTCCGATATTCCCCTGACACTGGATGCTCGAAACTATCCGGAAATGCTGGCACCTGGTTGCACCTTCCGTAATGTTTTATCAGGATCTGAGTTTTCCAGCGAAAAGATTCAGGTTCCCGCCAAAACTCCCCTTATCTTGGAGGTTAGATAATTATAGTGTATGTTAAAAATTAAGATTCTCATTATAAGTCTATTATTAGCTCAAGCGACAGTCTCGGGCCAGGTAGTAAGAACAGAACCTGCATTTCCGACAGAGGGAGATTCCGTAACCGTCATTTTTGATGCAACTCAGGGCAGCGGGGGACTGGCGAATTACACGGGTGATATCTGGGCGCATGCTGGTTTAATTACCGATAGGAGCACCTCTGGAGGCGACTGGAAGTATGTGATAGCCGACTGGGGCCAGAATACGGATAAAGCTAAACTCAAGTCCATTGGAAATAATCTTTGGGAACTCAAGATCCGGCCATCTATCCGTGCCTTTTACGGGGTTCCGGCGGGGGAAAAGATCTTGAAACTTGCCTTTGTCTTCCGGAATTCCACAGGATCACGGGTAGGTAAAACCAATGAAAACGGAGATATTTTTGTCACTGTATATGATGCAGGGTTAAATATAACACTCACTGCTCCAGACCGGGAATTCCTTTTCATTGATCCCGGGGCTTCAATTCCCGTTGCCGCTCTGGCCGTTGCTGCCGATTCCATTGTTGTCTTTCAGGATCTGAATCGATTGTATAGTATGAATGGCCTGTCACTGAACTACACTCTTATTGGGGCCTCATCTGGATTTCATTCCGTTACGGTTGTCGGCTATGGACAGGGTAAAACCGTCAGTGACTCCTTTAATTATCTGGTGCGTGGAGGCAGTCTTATTGCCGAACTGCCACCTGGTGTAAAGGACGGGATCAACTACCAGGGAGATAATCAGGCTACCCTTGTTCTATACGCTCCCGGAAAAGAGTTCGTTTTTGCGATCGGTGATTTCAACGGCTGGAACATCGATCCGGCTTATCAGATGAGCAGGACACCTGACGGAAACCGGTATTGGATCACATTAACCGGACTGGAAACGTTGAAGGAGTATATTTTCCAGTATCTGGTCGACGGTGAAATCAGGATTGCCGATCCATATGCCGATAAAATATCAGACCCATGGAATGATCAGTACATTGATGCATCTACCTATCCGGGTCTAATACCTTACCCATCTGGAAAGACTACCCAGGCGGCTGCAGTCCTTCAAACCGGTCAAATTCAGTATAAGTGGAAAAACACTTCTTTCAAGGCTCCCGACAAAAAAAACCTCGTCATTTATGAAGTGCTGATCCGTGACTTTCTGCAGGCACATTCATTCAAGGCCTTGACTGATACCCTGCACTACCTCAAAGAACTGGGCATAAATGCAATTGAGCTGATGCCGGTATCCGAATTTGAAGGGAACGACAGCTGGGGCTACAACCCATCATTTTATTTTGCTGTTGACAAATATTACGGACCTAAAGATACTTTCAAGGCCCTGGTTGATTCGGCTCATTCCATGGGCATGGCAGTGATCATGGATATGGTTCTCAACCACTCCTACGGACAGAGTCCATTGGTCAGGCTTTATTGGGATGCAGCCAACAGCCGTCCGGCCGCAAATAATCCGTGGTACAACGTAGCTTCTCCAAACCTCTCATATTCTTGGGGATATGACTTTAATCATCAAAGCCCTGTAACACAGAAGTTTGTTGACAGTGTAAACACGTATTGGCTGAAAGAGTATAATCTGGATGGCTTCCGATTCGATTTCACCAAGGGGTTTACCAATACACCCGGAGATGGTGGGGGGCATGATGCTTCACGGATCGCAATCCTAAAACGGATGGCTGGTAAAATTTGGGAAGCAAACCCTTCAGCTTATGTGATCTTAGAGCATTTTGCAGCTAATACTGAGGAAAAGGAACTCTCAGATGCCGGCATGATGGTATGGGGAAATTCGAACTACAGTTACCGGCAGGCCTCATCAGGCTGGTATTCCAACAGCGCGTGGGATTTTTCCGGAATTTCATGGCGGACACGTGGATGGAACCAGCCCGGATTGGTGGGATACATGGAGAGCCATGATGAAGAGCGGCTGATGTATGAGTGCGTAAGATTCGGCAATACACAGAATCCCGCCTATAATATGAAGGATCCCGGCATAGCCCTGAAGAGAATGGAATTGGCTGCCAATTTCTTCATTCCTGTTCCGGGACCCAAGATGATCTGGATGTTCGGTGAACTGGGCTATGATGTCTCCATCAATGAAGGGGGGCGAGTGGGCAGAAAACCCATTCGGTGGAATTACTATTCCGATCCCTTGAGAAAACGGCTTTATCAGATCTATTCTTCCCTTAACGGACTCAAAACCAAATATCCTGTTTTCCAAACTTCTGATTTTCAGGTCAGTTTCCAGGATTCCATAAAAAGAATTCACTTGAATCATTCCGATATGAATGCTACCATTATCGGGAATTTTGGAGTGAGGACAAGCACCAGAAGCGCCAATTTCCAGCATGCAGGGTGGTGGTATGAATACTGGACCGGAGATTCCCTGGAGGTAATGGTGACCAGCGGCCCGGTTACCCTGAATCCGGGTGAATACCGGATCTACACCGATAAGAAGCTGGCCAAACCAACAATACTGTCGGGGACTGAATCCTTCGAGAATCTCCCTTTGGCTGGCAGCCTTTCAGTTTACCCGAACCCGGTTTCAGACCTATTGAATATTTCCTTTGCCAGTGGCGGAACCGGAGAAGTATTAATCATGGACATTTCATGTCGGATATTATCATACCATTCTATTGAGATTCATGGGATTGTTGAGGATTTTGGGGTAGATGTGAGTGATTTTCAGCCTGGAATATATTTTGTTGAACTAAGGACTACCAATCAGCGATCCGTTTGTAAGTTTGTAAAACAATAAGCAAACGGATTTTATGCGTTCCGATGATTTTAAAAAAGCTGTCCTTGAAGGGATTCCGGAGGTATTGCCTGAGACTGTTCCATTTGACCCCGAAGTCAATCATGCTCCAAGACGAAAGGATATTCTGACAGCCGGCGAGAAGGTGCTCGCCGTCCGGAATGCCTTGCGCTATTTTCCCGAGAGATTTCATGCTGAGCTTGCACCTGAATTTTTAGACGAGCTGAGAACGTATGGGCGAATCTACATGTACCGGTTTCGTCCCCGCTATGAAATGAGAGCCAGGCCCATTGATGAATTCCCATGCGAGTCTACCCAGGCAGCAGCCATTATGCTGATGATCTGCAATAATCTGGATCCTAAGGTTGCGCAGCATCCCCACGAACTGATTACCTATGGAGGAAATGGTGCCGTTTTCCAGAATTGGGCGCAGTACCGATTAACCATGCAGTATCTTGCCCGGATGACCGACGAGCAAACCCTCGTAATGTATTCGGGACATCCCCTGGGGCTTTTCCCATCGCATACTAAGGCACCCCGCGTTGTGGTCACAAACGGAATGGTTATTCCGAATTATTCCTCACCGGATGACTGGGAGCGGATGAATGCGCTCGGCGTGTCGCAATACGGGCAAATGACAGCAGGATCGTTCATGTACATTGGCCCTCAGGGAATTGTCCATGGAACAACAATAACGGTATTGAATGCCGGCAGGATGAAAGCCTTGAATCCGGCGCCCGACCTTAAGGGCAAGATATTTGTCACCTCAGGACTTGGCGGCATGTCGGGCGCACAACCAAAAGCCACCGTCATTGCCGGGGGAATCTGCGTGATTGCTGAAATCAATCCGAAGGCCGCCCGAATCAGGCACGAACAGGGATGGGTTGATGAATTGTTTACGGATATGGACATGCTGTTAGCGAGAATGGAGGCAGCAAGAAGGGGTGGGGAAGCGGTTTCATTGGCTTACCAGGGTAATGTGGTGGATTTATGGGAAAAGTTTGCCGATGAAAACATCCTAATTGATCTGGGATCAGACCAGACCTCTTTACATAATCCCTGGGCTGGGGGGTATTATCCGGCTGGTGTCGGTTTTGAAGAATCCAACCGGCTGATGCGTGAAGATCCGGACCGCTTCAGAGTATTGGTACAGGAATCACTGTGCCGTCAGGTTCTGGCCATCAATAAACTATCTCAGCGCGGTATGTATTTCTGGGATTATGGCAATGCGTTCCTTTTAGAATCCGGACGGGCCGGCGCTGACGTATTCAGAAAGGACGGGACCTATATCTATCCTTCCTATGTGCAGGATATCATGGGTCCGCTTTTCTTTGATTACGGCTTTGGACCCTTCAGATGGGTTTGTACCTCGGATGCTCCGGCGGATTTGGCACTGACGGACCGGATTGCAGCCGAGGTATTGGCTGAAATGGTGCAGGAGGCTCATCCCGCAATCAAGTCCCAGATCGCTGACAATCTGCACTGGATCCGGGAAGCCGGACGTAATAAGCTCGTGGTGGGCTCCCAGGCCCGAATTCTGTATGCCGATGCTCAGGGAAGAATACGTATCGCGCAGGCTTTCAACAAGGCAATACATGAAGGACGAATCAGTGCGCCGATCGTGCTGGGCCGCGACCATCATGATGTATCCGGAACCGACTCTCCATACCGTGAAACCTCAAATATTTATGACGGGTCCTCTTTTACCGCGGATATGGCCATTCAGAATGTAATCGGTGACTCATTTCGCGGAGCCACCTGGGTTTCGATCCATAACGGTGGAGGAGTGGGCTGGGGAGAGGTCATCAATGGAGGTTTTGGCATGGTTATAGATGGTTCCGAAGAGGCCGAAAAGAAGATTGATAACATGCTCTTCTGGGATGTCAATAATGGCATCGCCCGACGCGGCTGGGCGAGGAATGCAGGCGCCATTTCAGCAATCAAGGAAGCCATGAAAGTGAATCCCCTCTTGCAGGTCACCCTGCCAAACATTGTAGATGAAAAACTTCTGTCGAATTTTTGAATAACCCATTAATAACCAAGAAAATGAAATCCATCACTCAATTAGCGGCAATAGCTTGCCTGAGCCTGCTGATGACCGGCTGCACACTTGAAGAGGGGAACCCGGATCTCACCGGTTCCTGGACCTGCACCGAAACCAGCGAGATTTTTGTTAAAAGCACCAAAGGAACCAGTATTTACACGGTCACATTCCAAAGGGATGCCGTAAATCAGAACAAATACTATATTGATAACTTTTATAAACTAGGCAATGGCGTCAGGGTAGCTGTGATTAAGAACGGATATCTGATTGACCTGCCCAAACAGAGTGTCGATGGATTCGTTTTTGAAGGTACCGGTGAGGTCAATGATACTTTTAATATTATACAGCTCAACTATACAGCCGATGATGGTGGCGGGGAGGTGGATCATGTAACGGCGGAGTATGCGCGGTAGACTGAGAGACCAAGAGACCAAGAGACTGAGAGGCTGAGAGACTCTGGTTAAGTGGTTGTAAGCAGGATTACGGCATAGACGGCGACGCCGTCGCCGGATCCGACGAATCCCATTTTTTCCGTTGTGGTTGCCTTGACAGAGACCTGGCTGGGCTCGATGGCCAGAACTTCGGCCAGGGTTTTTTGCATCAGGGGGATATAATCCTTTAATTTAGGCTGTTCCAGGCAGACTGTTGTGTCGATATTTCCAATCTCCCAACCTTGCTCACGGATAATCCCAATCGTTTTTGAAAGCAGGATTTTACTGTCAATATCCTTGAATTCTCCGGCTGTGTCTGGAAAGTGGTATCCGATATCCCGTAGGGCAAGAGCACCGAAAAGGGCATCGCAAACGGCATGTATTAATGCATCGCCATCGGAATGACCCAAAGTTCCTTTATGGTAGGGGATTTCAATGCCTCCAAGGATCAGCTTTCGGTTTTCAGCCAGCTGATGTACGTCATAACCAAACCCGATCCGGAACATTATCTTTTATTACTCAACCCGGCAAAATCAAATAACAAGCTAAATCTTAGAGTATTGGCTAACGGGTTGTTCTGGTATATGGGAACAAGATAAGCAAAGTCAAGTCCGAAAACATTCAGTCGCAGGCCAATCCCTACCGTAAAAAACTTCCGGTTTCCCTTGGTTGCATGCTCCATGAAATAACCGCCGCGGATCGCAAACTGTTTTGCATACCAGTATTCCATCCCAATGCTGTATGTAAGTTCGTTCAGCTCTTCAGAAAGGCCGCCGGGAGCATCATAGAAAGAGTGGAACATACCCACCGGGATGGCGACATTCGGATCAAAACCTGCTTCGATTACAGGATCTCCATTAATATCTACTGAATCTGCATAATATTTGGGAGGGGTTGGAATAAGCAGTTTATTGATGTCGATGGCCGCGGTAAGGCTGTTATAATCATCAAAATCAACCGTATAAGCAGCACCCAGACGAAGGTTGATCGGGATGAAATCTTTATCGGAATTACTGGAGTAGGATATTTTGGAACCAATATTAGAAATATTGGCGCCAAATGCCAGGGTAGCATCATAATCACCCGCCCGAAGCTCATCGTTCTTGTAAAACACGGAGATGTCGGATGCGTATGCAAAGCCCGGATGGGATTCAACTCCACCGACGGTGAACCCACCGGTTAGGTTTGAGTAGATCAGGCGGAAGGAAAGGCTGCCGGAAAATTTGTCGCTGAAAGCCCTGGCATAGGCGACATCCACCGCAAATTCATTAGGATTGAATTGCTGCATGGTGTTTCCGACAACATCGGTAAACGTGATGTTCCCGAGTGAAAAATAGAGAAGAGAAAACCCAATTGTTTGATTCTGGTCAATTTTCTTATATCCAGCCAGGTAAGCCAGATTGATGTCAGGAATGAGCTGCCTCAGCCAGGGGGTATAGGACATGGAGATACCCATATCGTTAGGGGCAAAGGCATATTTTGCCGGATTCCAGTGCATCGAGTTGGCATCAGGTGACAACGCAACACCCACGTCTCCCATACCACCAGAGCGGGAATCCGGGGCTATGGTCAGAAATGGCACGGCCGAGGTTATAGTATTGATTTTCCCTGACAATTCATCGGTGGTAATTTGTGCAAAGGCCGGGATGATCAGGCTGACGGCCACCAGCAAAGTAATAATGCGCTTATTGGCAAGTTTCATGAACCTTGAATTTTGACGACAAATATAAAGAATTCTCCTAGTAAATAAGGGTTTTTCACAAGTCTAAACAGATGAGATGCCGTATTATTGTGTTAGACCACTGATTATTTCAGGATAACAAGCTTTTGAAATGCATCCTTTGTTTTTCCATCATTGGTTCTGACCCTGACCCGATAAAAATAGGTCCCCCTGCCAATACGGTCGCCGAAGTCATCCAGTCCGTCCCATGTTACAGGGCCAACGCGAAAGGAACCGGCATTTATCTGGGTCTGGTCCGAAGCGAGAAATTCAAAGCTTTTCACCAGCTTTCCCCCAATGGTAAAGACCTGTATCAGCACATCCAGTGACTGGTGACCCTGGTTATGCTCAAAGTAGAAATCGGTTTTAGTTGTAAACGGGTTTGGATAGTTCAGAACATGGTCCAGGATTATTTCATCGGAATTGGTTACCGTGAACCGGAGCTCGGATTCCGTTGAATTATTTACGATGTCCCACACTTTTACCCGTAATACGTGGTCGCCAGGGCTGAGTTTTCCGAAAGGATAGCGGATGGTGCCCGACCGGTATTCATCCAGGTCACTCTCATAATAATCGTTCAGAACCAGCACGTTTTGCTGATTTCCGTCGAGGGTTGCCGTAATATCATGACCGATCCCATTGCCTGTGGTATTAACACCGCTTTCATCCTTTACCCTGATAAGGAGAACCGGGGTTTCATTGCAGATTCCGCCAGTAACAAAAGTAGTGTCATTCATGAAAACGCCTACTTCCGGACCTGCCTTGTCGTCTGAGAGGGAACCTTCGGAACCACCAATTCGTATCCTCTGGTCCACACCATTCCCATCAAAGGTGTCAGTTTTTGCGTAGAAGCTGAACTTGCCAGTACCCACCTGGTAAGCGATATCCTTGGGAACCATAAAATTGAAACTGAAGTCGCCATTTTTAACTGATGCTTTGCCTCTGAATAGAATGCTGTTCCGGACCGAAAAATCCATGATCGGTCCTCCATCATTGGCAAGGTTTGTAAGTTGGACCTCTTTATCGTATACGGAAGGCATTACTATGCCATTGAAATCGGTGATTTTATTTCCTTGTAAGTCAGTTACATGACCTTTAACCGACGTTCGGGACAGTGCCTTTAAGGTATCGGTAAATTCGCCAATTGGTTTTCCGTTAATCTCATCCATTCGAATGCCTACGTCGGGGTAGCTCAAAACCAGGGCCGGATCGCCGAGTAGTGTGAAATTTAGTTTATTCTGCTCTTCGCCTACAGCATTTTTCGTCAGCCGCATAATATCGCCCAGTGTATACCGGCTTCCATCCTCGTGCCGCTTGAATGCACAATTGTAGAATTCCCGGTTGAGAATAAAATTCGGAGAGGAATAGACCAGTCGTGAAGTTGAAAACAATGCAATTCCCCCACCAGTTGGATTAAGTAAAACCCATTCACCGGCAGAAACGGTGGTGGAATCATCAAACCTGCTGAATTCGCAGGTTGCTGTCATAAACAAAGGATATTGTCCGGGATTCTCCCAATTCTTTATATCAGAAACGGTAAGTATCTCTTCATGGGCCAAGCCTTTCTTGCTTCCATGTCCCAGATAATTCATAATCAGGGCGCCTTTCTTCATCCTGTCGTTGATTGCCCGGTTAACCTCCGGATACCGTTCGCCCTGAGGAAGCGAAATCTGCTGATAAGCATCGAGGAATATCTTTTCAACATTAAATGCCGGGTACTCGGAACTCAACATATCAGCCAGGGTATTGGCGTCCCTCATATGAGCGTTTCCATCTTCATCGTCACCAATGAAGCAGACCAGATTCCGCCAATCGCCCAAGGAAGAGGGGGAATAATATTGCCGGATCTTTTCGATAATTATGGATGCTTCGTTTTCAGTAATAACTGGAAAACGGCCGATCCCAATGTCAAGAAGCCCGGGTTCAAGCTCTTCCCCTGTATCCAGCAAACCAAAGAAATCATCAGTCACATAAGAGCTGGTCGGGTAAAGCGATTCAAGCGACTGATAGGTTGGAAGCATGGTTCTGAAAGCTTTGGGGATGTTCTTATTGTCATAGGAGCCATCACCAAACAAGAGAAAATATTTCAATCTTGGAGAATCCGATGAGCGATCGTAAAACATTTTAAGAAAATCACGGATCGCAGTAACATCAGTCATGCCGCTTGAGAACTCATTGTAAATCTGGGCCGGTGACACAATCAGGGATGTTATTCCGCTCTTTTCCTTATGAAATTGAGCGAGTTCATTTGCCTGGGCTTTGAGGTCATCATGAACCAGAATCACCATGTCATGTGATTCAAGTCCGTGCAAATTCTGGTTTTGGATCAATCCCAGACCTTCGCCTGAATATACCGGCACCATCAGTTTTGGTGACACCGGATCAAAAACTACATACTCCTTAAGCTGGTCGGCAGTTGCAATGAATTCGATACCGTTGTCCGCAACAGTCAACGTCTGCTGCCTGATATCGCGCTCGTTTGTAATATCCCAAACCATGTGACTTGAAGCGCCTTTCTTAATCTGGTATTTCACCACCTTTCCAGGAGCAGTTTCCCTGGACTCTCTGAATGAAAGCTGACCACCATCGAAAATCAGATTGCATCTTGTATTCACGATGAGGTAATCCAGCCATCCGACAGAAGCCGGATTACTCATTATAAACTGCAGATTGATGGTGAAAGCATCTGAGGCAGGGGTGAACTTGCTGTTTGTTATGCTCGATGAAGCATACAAGGATTCATAATTGTTTGTGTATACACCTGGTAAGTCAACGGTTGCAAAGCGGGTTTCCCCTTCCAGGAGATAGAATTTTGAATTTGGGCTGGTTCTTGGGGAGCGCGCCCATAATGAAGCGGTAACCTTTACCGGCTCTGAGGGGACGCGGTTTGGCATTGAAAAATTGAAACCCCATTCCGGCATCACATCTCTGAACTGTTTCCAACACCATATCCTCCCTGTTTTTATCAGGTTAACGGAATCCTTTTCCCTGAATTCATAGGCATCAAAACTGGTGACCGTTGACTGAGGCACCAGGCCGGATCCGGTCTGGACTGCAATCCTTTTTCCAGCTCCTAAGTCTTCGGTTACAAAATAGTAGACGTAATCAGAATATAAATGAAGCCTATGCGTGAATATCTTCAGGCTTGAGTCGTATTTCCAGGTGACTGGTCCCGATCCGTAGAAAAGTACATAGTCCCCTTCATTAAAAATACCATCAGGTCCTTTTTCAAGATAGATTTGATTTTCAATCAGATCATCCGCCCGGCTTAGTCCTGATGAATATGGCAACTGTCGGCCCCCATTCCCATAAATTCTGACATTCTCTGGATTCTGTAATCCAATCTTTTTTAGGTCGGCATATGTGAGTTTATGAACTCCCGATTTAGATATCAGGATTTTATACCATTTTCCTTCAGCCAGAACAGACTGATTAGCATAGGACCGCACACTCTGGCTTGTTTTGAGAACAGGCGGTGGCCCGGGAACTGGTCTCATTTCAGGAGAAAAACTGATCAGCTTCTCAATCTTTCCGTTATCCGGGTTTTTACGGTAAGGTAGTATAGAATATACCACAAAGGGCTTTTTACGCTCAAATTGAATGGAAACCTTAATGTTATCCGGTCCAGCCACAGCCGCTTCAACTTTGCTTCTCACAAAATCCGCCGGATGTTCCAATAGCGGGGCATACACTGCATCATGCAGCGTTATAGATGGCATTTCGTCCGCACGGCCGGTCCATGGAATCCGCTCCGAGAAAGCTGGCAATCCGTCACTACCCTGCGGAAAAATTGCCTGATCAAACCGGTTGTCCCCTGTCCACCTTAGAATCCGCACCTTTGTATTCTGGGCTGGCAGGCTCAGGCTGATCAGCAGCGTGGTTCCCAGAAGGACCGAAAACGATTTATAATACTGTAATAATCGGATCATAACATCTGAATTCGTGCGCAAATTACAATTAAGATCATCCGTTTTGATACGCGTGACCTTCAGCTAACGCCAATTTATTTTTGAAATTGTCCTGACACCCGGCATCACGAATAATTATATTAACAATTGAGTTTGAAAAATAAACTACCGGAGGATTCGTTATAACTCAGGCTTTCGACGAAATTTTAATAATTTCGGCCGGGTTTTGGTCTGAAAGCCATCTGGAGTTATAAAATTGGTTATTTTTACGGGTTGATTTAATATCCTTTGAAAGCTATGAAAATCAGATTGTTTAGTGTTATACTTTTTGCAGTGGGCGCTGTTTTATTGTTGGGTAGTTGCAAAAGTAACCTGAAATCATCCAAAACCGGTTGGAATTACAACGATATGGATAATGGGGGTTACGATTACCTGGCTAACTATAACCAAACCACCGGTCCGGGCCTTATTTTTGTTGAAGGTGGTACCTTTACCATGGGCAGGGTGGCCGATGATGTAAGGTATGACTGGAATAATATTCCAAGAAGAGTCACTGTTTCTTCTTTCTATATGGATGAGACGGAAGTGACTAATTCTGATTATCGTGAATATCTGTATTGGCTAAAGCGTGTATTCGCCGATTATCCGCAGGTATACCAGCAGGCGCTGCCTGATACATTGGTTTGGAGGGGGCAGCTTGCGTTTAATGAGCCTTTGGTTGAGTATTATCTCCGGCATCCCGCCTACAATGATTACCCTGTTGTAGGGGTTTCCTGGCTGCAAGCCACACAGTATTGCGAATGGCGCACCGATCGGGTTAATGAGATGATGCTGATCAAGGAGGGCCTGCTCAATGTAGATCCCAATCAGGCTGGTGCCAATAATTTTAATACGGATGCTTACCTGGCTGGCCAGTACGTTGGACAGGTGAGACAGGATTTACCTAACAGCGATCCAAATTCCGGTGTCCGCAAAGCCCGGATGGAAGATGGATTCTTTTACCCCAAATACAGACTTCCAACCGAGGCTGAGTGGGAATTTGCAGCATTGGGACTGGTCGCAGAAAAGGAACTCATCGATAATAAACGCGTTTATCCCTGGCGGGGAAATTATACCCGAAATGAAGAAAAGGCTGAGCGCGGGAAAATCATGGCTAACTTTTCCAGAGGCAAAGGAGATTATATGGGCGTTAGCGGGGCTCTGAACGATGGTTTCGCTTTTACTTCACCTGTAAAATCTTATTGGCCAAATGATTATGGGCTGTATGATATGGCAGGAAACGTAAGTGAATGGGTACTTGACGTTTATCGGCCGCTTTCTTCACTTGACGTCGATGAACTCAGTCCTTACCGCGGAAATATTTTTACCGTTCAGGATCGTGATGCATCAGGTAATCTCGCAGAAAAGGATTCGTTAGGCCGAATTCCGCGCCGTGCAATGAAACCGACAGAGAACCTCAACAGAATGAATTACAAACTCTCTGATAATCGTAACTATCGGGATGGTGATCCGCAGTCAAGCATTGATTATAAGTCCGGTGAACAAAACAGCGAAAAAAGCACCACCAAAATGTACGACAGCCAGATCGGGATAACCAGCAGGATTTCCGATAAAGCCCGTGTGTTTAAGGGAGGCTCCTGGCGGGATCGTGCATATTGGCTCGTGCCGGGAACCCGTCGTTACCTTGATGAAGACAAGGCGACTGATGACATCGGATTCCGCTGCGCCATGTCGAGGTTGGGAAGACCGGATGGCAAGTAGAATGTGACTGCGAAAGAATTTTATACGATCTTCCTGCGAAATCCGCAGGTTTGCACCGACAGCCGGAATATTACCCCCGGCTGTCTCTTTTTTGCCCTGACCGGCGACTCCTTCAATGGAAATCTTTTCGCCGCTGAAGCCCTATTATCTGGCGCTTCGTATGCGGTAGTGGATGATCCGGCAGTTGCAGGTGATTCAAAATGCATCCTGGTAAACAACGTTCTTGAATTCCTCCAGGAGCTGGCTTCTTATCACAGATCCCTGCTCAACATCCCCGTTTTAGCCTTGACGGGAACCAATGGAAAGACAACGACCAAGGAGTTGATTTATTCCGTTCTGAAGCAACAATTCAGGGTTGCAGCCACCACGGGTAACCTGAATAATCATATCGGCGTTCCACTCACACTGCTTTCAGCGGGTGCGGAAACTGAAATTCTGGTGGTTGAAATGGGTGCTAACCATCCGGGTGAAATTGCATTCCTTTGCGAAATAGCGCGACCCACCCACGGCCTGATCACCAACGTCGGCAAGGCGCATCTTGAGGGTTTTGGCTCCTTTGATGGGGTAGTGCAGACAAAAAGTGAATTGTTCCGCTTTGTAAGCCGGACCGGGGGAATCTGGTTCCGGAATTCCGACGATCAGCATCTTGCTGAAATTGCCGGCGAATACCCTTCTGTTACTTTTGGTTCGAGCGGGACACCCTTAATTAAAGGCATCGAGAGGAAAGGCGGCTATCAGCTTGCGGCATCGGTTTCATTGCCTGATACATCAGGTTTTGACGCGAGCACAAACCTGACCGGTAGCTATAATCTCGCTAATGTTTTGGCCGCATCTGCCATCGGCTATCATTTTGGCATGAGCGCAGAAAAGATCAGGATTGGAATTGAAAGTTACATTCCAAGCAATATGAGGTCGCAGTGGAAAGAGACAAGCCACAATCGCTTGCTTCTTGATGCTTATAATGCTAACCCTTCCAGCATGGCTTTGGCTATCACGCATTTTGCCTCACTGGAATTGCCAAAATTAGTAGTTATTCTGGGTGACATGTTTGAATTGGGACCTGATTCTGCCTATGAGCATGCAGAAATTGTGAGGTTAGTGAGGTCCCTGCACTTTCATGCAGTCTATTTGGCAGGGTCTGAATTCTATAATTGTTCCCGGGATTCCGGGGTTTTTTCATTTCATGATACAGAAGGCCTGATTTCTGAATTACAGAAAAATCCACTTCAAGGCTGCACGATTCTTATTAAAGGATCCCGTGGAATGAAAATGGAGAGGTCTGTCGATTATCTCTGAAGCCGAAGGTTTCGGAACAGACGGATTCTTTTTATGAAAAAAGCTGCCACAATGCTTCCGTTGTAGTATCCATCGAAGGTTAAAGGATCACGGAAAACCCTGGCAGTATAACTCCCGTACTTTTCCTTGCGGATTCTTTTGAAATCCGTGTGGGCCCTTAAAACTGCCCTGAAATTCTGGGGCTTGCCCTTGAAAAGATATTGAATGGCTGCGATTCCGTCAAAAATCTGGCGCGAGAAAAGAATCCTTCGTCGCATGGACCCAGAGAGGTTTTTATGAAGCAGTATCAGGTTGTTTCTGAAATTGAGGAATAGTTTATAGGGACTCTCATTGGGCAGGGTGCCTCCTCCAACATGGTAAACGGAGGAATCCGGATAATACCATATCTCACCGCCGCTTGCCTGCAGGCGCCAGCATAAGTCGATCTCTTCCATGTGGGCGAAGAATTCCGGGTCAAGGCCCCCGGCATTATGGTAGTCTTCGGTTCTTAAAAGCATACATGCACCGGAAGCCCAGAATATTTTCTCAGGAGTAGAGTATTGCCCGTTATCATCCTCAAGGGAATTGAAAATGCGACCCCGGCAGAAAGGGAAACCAAACCTGTCTATCCACCCGCCTGCAGCACCTGCATACTCAAATTGCCCGGGATTCTGATGACTCAGTATCCTTGGAGCCAGGGCTGCTGCAGCGGGATGTTCTTCCATGAACTGGATCATTCCGTCCAGCCATTTTTCTGTTACCTCGATATCGGAATTTAAAAGCACCACATACTTGGTCGAAAGCTGTTCCAGTGCAATGGCATATCCTCCGGCATACCCGTAGTTGCGGTCCAGCACCATTAGGTGGATATCGGGATAATGGGTGGCTACCCAGCCGGCTGTGCCATCGGTGCTGCCATTATCGATAATGACAACATGGGCAAGATGTTCAGGGGTGCGGTCAATCAGAATCGGAAGGAATCTCTTCAGGAAATCCAGGCTGTTCCAGTTGAGTATGGCTATGCTGACTAATGGGTTCATTTTGATATTGTCTCGGTTCTTGGATATTTCCACCTCCGGTGCGACCATAGCCAAAGGACCGGTTTATTCCTTATCGATGCTTCCAGGCTTGCTGCGAAACGCTTTGTGATCTCATTTTCGGGGAGGGACTGCGTTCCGTCATAGAGGGTTTCAACCGTTGCCGTATACTTTCCGAATTTTTGCTTTTCCTGATCGAGATACAGTAAAGGCATCCCAAACTTTTTGGCAATTTTCTCACCTCCGGTGAAGAAAGCGGTATCCTGGTTCAGGAAAGGGGTCCGGAAATGGATGTCGCCTCTGGCAGGGATCTGGTCAGCAACCAATAACAAAACAAAAGGTGCACCGTTTGCCTCCTCCTCCCGATGAATAGTCCGTGCCGTCTCTTTCATAGGCAGAAGAATGAGGCCGGGTTTCTGCCGGACCCTTTTCATCAGGTCGTCGGCCAGGATACTTGACTGTGGCTTGTAAACGGCAAAAAGCCTGTACCCCGTTGACAGGATTGCGAGAATATTCCATTCCCAGTTCCCGAAATGTCCGGTTACCACCACCAGATTTTTTTTCTCAGCCAGATAACCGGTCAGCACATGCTGGTTCGTCAGATTAATCCGTTTCCGATACTTCTGTTGTTTAATCCTAACAAAGCGGATCATCTCCGGAAAAATATCGGCAAGGTGCCGGTAGAATCCTCGTGAGATTTCATCTCGGTCTTCAATGGAAAGTTCCGGAAAGGAATTGGCTATATTCTGTGTTACGATTTTTTTCCGGTAACCGAGGAGTCTGTATATAATCAGGAAGTTAAGCCTCGAAAATCCTGACAGGACACAGTCAGGGATCCAGGATAATCCTTTAATAAGCAAGAAGATGATTCTGGACCCCATTTTCCGGTTCTGTAAATCTATCTTTTGAAAAGTTCCGATGCTCTGTCTCCCCAGCTGGTACTAAAGTTTTTCTGCGAGGAATTCCGGCTTTGGATCTCAATCTGCCAGTTTGGATTATAGATCTCGCCTCTGGCGTCGGAATGAATCAGGAAGTATTCCGTTCCGACCAAATGCGGATTGGAGAAGACGAATCTTTTGTTATTCTGATTTCCGCTTTCGATATGCCAGTAATGCCAGATGGCATAGGGCGCGGCCGAAGGCTCATGCTTGCTTTCCTCCACCTGGTTGGGAGTACCATACTTCAGCCATACTCTTCCCATATCCGTCTCATATCCGTGCTTAATTTTGGTCTTGTAAATCCGCTCTATCGCCAGGACTTGTTCCTTGTATTTGTTCCATTCGGCCTCCGGGTCGTTTTCATTCCTTACTTTCCAGAAATTATACAGGAATTTCTGTAGGTTGGGGATTTCATCAGTGGAAACCGCATTACGGGCAAACTGGGTCTCAAGGGAGCTGGCAACGGGCACAAGACTCAGGATATAAAACCGGAGAGAATCAAGGCTGGTGATCTTCTCCGCAAAAGTTGAGGTAATATCGACACTCTGGATGTCCTTCAGATCAATCTGCATTCCCGGATTGCTGCGCTGGAAAAAGATTTTGGTTATTTCAATAAGTTCATTGTTACGGTCCCGCGCCTCAACGACCAGATTGTAATTGCCGCTTGGCAGGCTGGTGATTGGAAGCGTGGCCAGTATCGGATTAACAACTCCAGACTTCTGACGTTGGAATCTTGAGAAATCACCCAAAGAGATATTGGTTTCGAACGACTCCAGGTAATATCGGTAGAGAAAGTCCTGTTGGGCTCCTAACTTCTTGTCAAGATTATACAGTTCAATATAGAAGGTCAGATTCTTGTCCTCAGCGGCAAAAAAATCTCCTACAAAAGGTACGAGGTCGAATCCGCTCTTTGTAAGAATGTTTTCTGTCTTTGTTTGTTTGTATGATTCAATAAACTGAAAATCAGAAAACTTAACCGCTTTGGTGTCATACTCCATTGCCAGTACCTTGCTTTCTTCAATGGGACTCTCCTTGGAGTTATTGTCCTTCATGGTGAGTTCAAGCTGATAAACGCCGTATGGCAGGGGGATTCTCTGCTGATCGATAAAATGAGGCATTCCTTTGGCAGTGTCTGCAACCTCACTGCTCAGAAGGTTGTACTTTCTGAAATCGGTAATTTTATCATCCTTCTTGAAAACCAGAGTAATTTCCAGCGATGCCTGGTAGGTTCCGCGGGGAGTTTTAACGTATTCTGCCGATGGTCCGAATACTTTAAGATAGGTCTCAAGGTAAGGGCCTTCCGCGGGGCTGAAAAAGCTGGCATGATAAAACAAGGCCTGAATTTCTTTTGCCTGGATCCCGCTAATGGAAAGGAAAGATAGGGCGGTCAGGAGTAGAAAGATTTTTTTCATGATACAGGTTTTAGTCTTTGATTTTGTTAAGGTGTTGTCAGAATGTTTGGATCCCGTGTTTTATCCATCCGGTTTCTGGCGGGAGAATAGATTCCTTTCTCACCGGGTCCGAGACCCATCCGAAATGCATTTTTACTCATTGTAAGGCTGTTATAAAAAAGTACTTTGCCCGATTTAACCGAAACTTCCACTTCATCGCTTTTGCGGGATACATTTACGGCGAATTTGGTCCCTGTGACCTCAACGCTGGCTTTTCCGGTGTGGACAATAAAAGGGCGTGCTAAACTTGCCTCTACATCAAAGTAGGCTTCACCCTTGAGGGTAACAATCCTTTCTCCCTCGGCAAGTTTCCGGCTGTAAGTCAGCCTTGAATCAGGGCCAAGAAACACCTGGGTGCCGTCGGGCAGAAAGAATGAATAGGTGGTGTTGTCTGTGTTCCGGATGGTCCGGTTTCCAGACTGTAATAGCAGCAACGCTCCACTGGCCATCAGAACCAGAAGGGTGGCGGCGACTGCAAGGCGCTTGAGGTTAAGTGATAAAGTGCGAGAATGTTTCGATGGGGGATACTGGTCCATTCTTGATTGCAGGGTTTCCCACGCACCGGCTAATTCAGTGCTGCTGGAATCGTTTGTGGTTGCACTCCAGAATGAACGCAATAATTCAAGACGGGCGGCATGATCGGGATCTTTACTGAGCCATTGGTTTATCTCCCTGTTCTCCCGCACGGAAGTGTTCCCTTCAATAAACCTGAATAGTAATTCATCCGTTATCATGATGTGCTTTTAATCCTAAGACACATCAGTGCATAAAACCCCCCAATGCTTATCTGAAATTTTTTAACCGGACACGGAGTATCCTTCTTGCACGCACTAGGTGGTTTTCGGTTGTTTTTTCCGATATGCCCAGTGCAAGGGCGATTTCCGATTGCTTGTCGCCAAATATCGCAAACCGCGAAAACACCTCGCGGCAACGGTCGGGCAGCAAAGCGATTTCTTTTTCAATCGCCTCAAGCAGTAAGGGGTCCCGGGCATCAGGTGCAGTGATTCCAGGAAACCATCGATGAATCTCAATGGGATGGTCACGGTATTTTTCCCTCAGCCGCTGGTTCCTGATCCAGTTCAGGCTCCGATGGTAAATAGCAGTAAATAGGTAAGTTTTTACAGACCCGATGATCCGCATGCTGTTGCGTTTTTCCCACAGGCAG
>CAYQFT010000017.1:11514-12489 GCA_964416825.1 uncultured Porphyromonadaceae bacterium | reverse complement strand
GTTCGCGCGACGATTCATGGTCCGCGGTAATCGTGGTGGAATAACGGATTAGCTGAGGATACAAATCGTTGAACAGGTTCTTGAAAACTTCCCTGTTACCTGATTTCAGGCCCGATTTGATCAGTTCATCGGGATTCAATGCCTTTGCCGAAATGCTTGTTTAGAACCGCGAGAAACTCAGACTGGACCAAACCATTGGTAGCCACAAAAGTTTCGCCGAAGAGGAAGTCCTCACCACCGGAAAAATCAGAAACCATTCCGCCAGCCTGCTTGATAATGAGGGTTCCAGCTGCAACATCCCAGGGTTTAAGATGGTATTCCCAGAATGCATCATATCTGCCGCAGGCCACAAAAGCCAGATCCATTGCGGCCGAGCCCAACCGCCGAATTCCGTGTGTGCAGGCCATCAGCTCCCGCATGGAGGCCATATAGGGCTCGAGCAGGGAAAAATCATTGTAAGGAAAACCGGTGGCGAGAAGGGCTTCACCCAGGTGGTTTCGCTGGCTAACCCGAATCGGCTTGCCATTCAGCATTGAATGGCTGCCCCGGCTGGCGTAAAAGCATTCTCCGTGCAGGGGATCATATATTACACCGGAAACCAATTCGGTACCCTCCATCAGTCCGATACTGATGGAGAATGGAAAGACCCCGTGAATGAAATTAGTTGTCCCGTCAATGGGATCAATAATCCAGTTGAAGTCTTTTCCCCGGCGGGTTTCAGTGCCCTCCTCGGCAATGAATCCGGCTTCGGGAAGTATCAGGCAAAGGTCGTGGATGAGTCGCTTCTCAGATTCTTTATCAATTTCTGTGACGAAATCCATACGGCCTTTCGATGTGATCAGGTCCTCATGAATCTTGCCGGTAAGGTCTTTAAGCCACGAACCGGTTTTTGTTGCTGCCGTTGCAACGGCATCTGTGATTTTCTCGTAATTCATCAGAATAAAAGTACGGAAATTATCAAAGAAGAGTTGCCCG
>CAYQFT010000017.1:0-11504 GCA_964416825.1 uncultured Porphyromonadaceae bacterium | reverse complement strand
TGCTGCAGCCTTAACAAGAATCATCAAAGACCCATTTGATGCGCAACATCTTCCTGCCACGGGATCACCACTTCTGCATAATTTTCGGTGAATCCGGTTACAGTCCCGTCTTTTCTCTTCTGTTCAAAAATGACGGTTCGTTCTTGACCGGCCAATGACCGATAAAATTTCATTTTTAGTTCATTGCCAATTTTATGCAAAACATGACTCCTCTCATCACGGATGCGTTCAGGAACCTTTCCGCTCATGGTAGCAGCATCGGTCCCGGCCCGCTCTGAATAGGTGAAAACGTGGAGGTAGGAGAGGGGGAGGCTTTCGATGAAGCGGCAGGCATCTTCAAAATCATCCTGAGTTTCACCGGGAAATCCGACGATCACGTCGGCTCCCACAGCGGCATCAGGCATCAGTTCCTTAATTGTTTCAACGCGGTCGGCGAAAGTTTTGCACAGGTACCGGCGACGCATCAGCCGAAGGATTTTATCTGATCCGGACTGCAGAGGGATATGAAAATGCGGGGCAAATCGTTTGGAATCTGCAACAAACCGGACCAGATCGTCCGGAATCAGGTTGGGCTCGATTGAGGAGATGCGGAACCGAAGGATGCCATCGGTATTATCCAGCATTTTTACCAGGTCAAGAAAGGACTCGCCAGTGGTTTTGCCGAAGTCTCCAATATTTACACCTGTTAGTACGATTTCATGCAATCCTTTGCTTGCCAATTCTTTGGCTTGTTCAGCGATTATGGTGATGAACGGATTACGGCTTTTTCCCCTTGCTTTAGGAATGGTGCAATAGCTGCAGGGATAATCGCAGCCATCCTGGACCTTTAGAAATGCACGGGTTCTCTCAGAAGTGGAATGGGCCGGAAAAAATTTGTCCTGCTCTGCAATTTCGCAACTGTGAATTTCTGCGACCAGTTTCTTCCGGGTGTCTCCGAGGTATTTAACCAGATCAAATTTGTCACTGGTTCCCAGTACCAGGTCGACGCCATGCCATGAGGCTAACTGTTCAGGTTTCAGTTGTGCGAGGCATCCCATAGCCACAATGAACCCTTCCGGCGAGGTTTGTACTGCCTTATGGATAGCCTGCCTGGTTTTTCTGTCTGCAGAACCCGTAACACTGCAGGTATGAATCACCGTAACATCAGCCGGCGTGCCAAAAGTTACCCGCTCAAAACCGGCTTCCTCAAGCTGCCTTCCAATCTCACTTGTTTCTGAGAAATTAAGCTTGCAACCCAATGTATGAAACGCAACCTTCTTCAATTTTTTCTTCCTGTGTCTTAAATCTTAACTGGTAACTGGTAACTGGTAACTGGTAACTGGTAACTGGTAACTGGTAACTGGTAACCGGTAACCGGTAACTGGCAACCTACAACAGGTCGCTGGCCAACTCGGCAAGGTGGCTCCGTTCCCCATGGATCAGGTTAACATGGGCAAACACGTCCTGTCCTTTCATTTTATCAGTCAGATAGGAGAGCCCGTTTGATTTGGTATCCAGATAAGGTGAATCGATCTGCTGAATATCCCCGGTAAAGACGATTTTGGTGCCTTCGCCGGCGCGGGTTATGATTGTTTTCACTTCATGCGGAGTAAGGTTCTGGGCCTCATCCACGATGAAGAAAACTTTACTAAGACTTCGTCCGCGGATATAGGCAAGCGGTGTTATCACCAGCTTCTCTTCCTGCAGCAACTGGTCGATCTTAAGGAATTCCTTGCTCCTCTGGTCGAATTGATGCCGGATAACCGATAAATTATCGAAGAGAGGCTGCATGTAGGGTTCGATTTTTTCATGTGCGTCCCCTGGGAGGTACCCGATATCCCTGTTGCCAAGGGGTATGATCGGCCGCGCCAGGTAGATTTGATGATATTCCCTTCGCATCTGCAGGGCGGCTGCAAGGGCCAGCAGGGTTTTTCCGGTGCCGGCCTTTCCTGTAAGGCTAACGAGTTGTATGTCAGGTCTTGTAAGAGCATCCAGTGTCATCGTCTGCTCCGCGTTCCTGGGCTCAATCCCGTAGCACTTTTGCTTCTGAACCACATGAAGGGCACTGGTCCGAATATCGAAAATCGCCAGGGCAGTGGAATGGTTTCCTTTCAGTATCATGTATTGATTTGACCGGGGATCCATGGCCAGGTTAAATTCCTCAACCGAAACTCCGTCTGTCGAACTATACAGCTTGCTGATTGCCTCATCACTCTGGTTCTCAACCGTTGGTACCCCTTCATACAGGTATTCAATGTTGGCAACCTGGTCAGCACGATAATCCTGGGCGGTCAATCCAAGAGCTTTCGCTTTGATTCTCAGATTAATGTCCTTAGTCACCAGGATGACCTGCTTATCGGGATTCTTGTTCCGGGTATAGTCGGCAATTGCCAGTATCCGGTGATCTGCGATCTTCTCCTCAAAGGATTCTTCCATTTCGCGGCTGAACGGTTTTCCGGTTTCAATATAAAGCCGGCCTAAGCCACGTCCGAGAGAAATGCCCTCGGTGAACAGCATTTCCCCTGCCAGCTGATCAAGCTCCCGCACAAACTCACGGGCCTGGAAATTGATCAGGTCGTTTCCTTTTTTGAATTTATCCAGCTCTTCAAGAACCGTTATTGGCAGGATAATATCATGTTCCTGAAACTGATAAATACATTTGTGGTCGTGCAACAGCACATTGGTGTCAAGCACGAATATTTTCTTCTGATTAACCATGATTGATTCCTTCTTTCAGGTTAAATATAGTAAAATTGCAATCGATGAACTACAAAGAAACCACAGACTGGCTTTTTTCGCAACTCCCGATGTTTCACCGGGTAGGGAAGGCTGCATATAAGGCTGATCTTGAGAATACTCTGGCCCTTGATAAGTATTTCGGGCATCCCCACAGAAATTTCCTGAGCATCCATGTTGCAGGAACCAACGGAAAGGGTTCGGTATCCAGCATGCTTGCGGCAATTTTTCAATCTGCCGGATATAAGACAGGCCTGTATACCTCACCACACCTGGTTGATTATCGTGAGAGAATCCGGGTTAACGGAGAAATGATTCCCAAGAAAGAGGTGGTTGGGTTTGTTGAGCAGCATAAGGCAATTCTTGAAGAACTCAAACCCTCTTTCTTTGAGATGTCAGTCGCTATGGCATTCGATTATTTCTCCAGGCAGGATGTCAGGATAGCCATTGTTGAGGCTGGTCTTGGTGGGCGCCTGGATTCGACCAATATTATTGATCCGATGATTTCCGTAGTGACCAATATCGGGTTTGATCACATGGATTTGCTTGGTAATACACTCCAGAAAATTGCAGGCGAGAAGGCAGGAATCATCAAGGCCGGGATACCGGTGGTAGTAGGGGATAAAAATCGGGATACACGCAAGGTATTTGAGGAAACAGCCGATCGCCTGGGTTCACCGCTATATTTTGCCAATGATTTTTTTCAAGTTCCGTGGTCGATAGTGACCCCTGAAGGACGGCAATACTTCCAGACCATGAGGGGCAAGAAGCCTGTTTATCCCGAACTTTGGAGCGACCAGCTTGGCATGGTTCAGCGCAAGAACCTTCCGGTAGTTCTGGAGGTTATCGAACTTCTGAAACTAAAGGACTGGGGCATTACGGACCAGCAAGTTTACCAGGCATTATCTGTTGTAGGGAGCCTAACGGGTTTTCGTGGTCGTTGGGAGGTTATCGCTGAAAACCCACGGACCATTGTTGATACCGGTCACAATATTGACGGGATCCGGCAGGTGGTTTACCAGCTTGAGAATACCCGTTTCCATGATGCTCATATTGTTTATGGGGCTGTAAATGATAAGGAAATAGACAAAATCCTTCAGGCCCTTCCCAAAGACGCCAGATATTATTTTACACAGGCATCTATCCCAAGAGCGCTTGATGTTAAAATGCTTGCTGCCAAAGCCGCCTTTTACGGGTTGAAAGGTACTATCCACGACACAGTGCCTGAGGCTGTTGCCGTTGCCAGAAAAGCAGCCGCGAAGGACGATTTGGTTCTGGTGACCGGAAGTACCTATGTAGTGGGCGAAGCGATATAGATAAGACCGATGACCAACGACCGATGACCGACGACGGACGACCGATGGTTGGCGACCGATGACGTAGGCTAGGATTTATTGCCGCCGATCTGCATTTCGCGAACCCTGAAAGTAGGGCAGGCAAAGGTCCGGTTGAGGTCGAGATCGTTTCCCATCTGATCGATTCCGTTCAGTATCTCTTCAGCACTGCCGGCGATGGTGAGCCCGGATACAGGGTGTTTCACCTTACCGTTTTCAATCCAAAGGCCTGTTGCTCCTCCGCTGAAATTGCCTGTTACGGGATCAATGCCATAACCCGTGACCTCTTTCAGCCACAATCCCTTTTCGGTTGAAGCTACAATTTCCTCGGGAGTAATATTACCGGGTTGAATAACAATATTGTGGGTGCCAGTGCCGGGGAGAGCTGAATATCCTCCACGAGAGGCGTTTCCGGTACTTTTAGTACCCGCTCTTTTTCCTGATATTGTATTGTAGATGAATCCTTTAACCACTCCCTTTTCAACCAGGGTGCGTTTTGTAGTGGTAACGCCTTCCCCGTCAAAAGGAGCACTGCCCAAACCTTTCGGCAGAATTCCGTCATTACTGATCGTAAGCAGTTCAGAAGCGAAAGGTTTATTCATCGAATCTTTCAGGAAACTGGCGCCCTGATTGACCCGCTCGCCCGACAAGGCTGCAATTACGCCACCCAGGAGGGATCCGGCGACCTCGGAATCAAAAATCACGCTGGCCCGTTGAGTCGCTACCGGCTGGGGATCCAGCAGGATCAGCGCCTTCTTTGCCGCTGCGGCAGCAATCTCATCCAACGGCTTCAGCTCATTGAAAAAGACTCTGGAGCATCCTTCGTCGCCCGGGCTCTTTTGCTCACCTTTCTCAGCGACTACACTGGTGCCTAAATAGCAACCCGATGATTTATATGTTTTCGAAAGACCATTCGAATTGGCGATAAACACTTCTCCCTCATTTTCTCCGTATCCGGAGCCTGAGCTATGCGTAATCCCGGGGTGACCCGTTGCCAGCTTCTCCAGATCGAGTGCCATCTGGATCTTTCGGTCCATCGTCACCTTAGCCAGATCCGGATCAAATAATCCATCTACCCGGATTGTTGTAGTATCGTCAGGTAGCAGATTGGTTTCGTCGGGAGTGGTGAGTTTCGCAAACTCGATGGCCCGTTTTAACGTGTCCTCCAATGCTTTTTCCGAAAGGTCGTTCGAGTGACTGAATCCCATTCTTCCATCCACGATAACCCGGAATCCGATTCCGGCCGTGGCTGCCTCCTGGATCGTTTCGATTTCGCCGTTCAGAACCCGAACAGACAGGTTCCTGCTGGTTTCAAGGTACACTTCGGCCATTGCGGCTCCGTTGTTCAGGCATTTCTGAACCAGTTCGTTGGTGAGTTTTGTGTAATTCATAGTTTGATTTTTACATCGGCCCAGGATGGCAAGTCCGTGTGATGACAGGCCCCGGCATAAGCCGGGGTTACTGATGTCTCCGAACTATCTTAAATTCTTTGCTCTTATTAACTTTCTTTAATCTTTCTTCTTTCTTCTTTCTTCTTTCTTCTTACTTCTTTAATCTTTCGCCTTACCCTCTGCTTCCCCCCACATTAATTCCCCTGATCCTCACTGTAGGCTGGCCGGCCGAAACTTCGGCTGCCTGGCCTTTTCCGCAGATCCCGGGCCCGAAATCCAGGTCATTGCCAACGGCATCAACCTTAGAAATAACATCGAGACAAGAACCGATAAGTGTTGCGCCTTTGATAGGAACAGTTTTTTTGCCATTTTCAATCAGATAGGCTTCGCGGCACGTAAAGTTGAAGACCCCGGTCGTCGGGTTAACACTTCCGCCGCTCAGGCTCTGAACATAAATGCCTCTCTTGGTGGAAGCCAGTATGTCGGCCGGATCATCCTTGCCTTTTTCGATAAAGGTGTTGGTCATGCGTGGTATCGGGATATAGCGGAAAGATTCCCTCCTGCCGTTGCCGGTCCTCTCCATGCCCAATTGTTTGGCGCTCAGGACATCGGTCATGTATCCCTTTAGTATGCCATTCTCAATCAGAACGTTTCGTTTTGCGGGGGTGCCTTCGTCGTCACAATTAATGGTGCCCCTGAAATTGGGCAAGGTTCCGTCATCCACCATGGTAAAACAGTCGCTGGCAACTTTTTGTCCGACCTTTCCCGTAAAGACACTCTCTTTTTTTGCAATGCTATCGGCCTCCAGAGGATGCCCTACAGCCTCATGAACCAAAACGCCGCCCCATCCATTCTGCATCACCACATCCATCATGCCTGCAGGGGCATCCGTTGCATCCAGCATGGCAATGGCTTCGCGGGCTGCATTTTTTGCAACGGTTTCGGGCGATACCTGATCGAACATTTCAAAGCCTGAATGGAAACTGAGTCTTTCGCGCGCCATATGCCTGGCTTTTCCATCGTCGCTCATAGCCTGAACAATGAAAAACAGCAGAGGCAGCTCATCTTTCAGATATACTCCTTCGCTGGTGGCGACTACACGGCTGCGAACTTCATCATAATAGTCCACCATCGCCATTTTTATCCTGGGATCATATTCCATCACAGCCTGGTTAGCCCTTTTCAGGATATCGATACGGCTGGAATCGGCTACATCCCCAAGAGGAACCTTAACCGTTACAAACGAGTCCATTTTTGCAACTGAAAGATCCACCGGTTTTACCGGATTTCCATTGAGGGCAACAAAAGAGGCTACCTCAGCTGCTCGCAGGAGTTTTTCTTCGGTGATCTCATCGGTATAGGCATACCCGGTTTTATTTCCGGCAACAACCCTCACACCTGCTCCCTGGCTGATCCCATAGAGTCCGCTCTTGAATTTCGATTCCTGCATGATGATTTGCCTGGAAACGCGGTTCTCCAGGTAAACATCGGCAAAGTCGCCACCTTTTTCGAGGGCTTTCGCGATCACTTTAGCCAGAATGGCTTTATCCATTTCCAGCCCCGGAGTTGCCATTGACCCCGAACTGCATGACCATAAGTTAGTTAGTAATGCCGGTGTTGCGGCAACAAAAAGGCTTCCTTTCAGGCTCATTTCCAGGAACTTTCTTCGTGGAATGTCCCTTACGCTGTCATTTCCCATGATCTTGTAGGTTTAGAGTTGCTTTTATCTGACGGATAACACCGTGTTTTCTTACAGGATTCGCTAGAAAAGATACTGTTATTGAATCAGAATATTTCTTCCTGATGAAAATTTTTTCCTTTGGGGACGAATCAAAGAAAAAGGACTTATGATTTGATCATAAGTCCTTGATTTTCAGGGTGGGCACTACTGGATTCGAACCAGTGACCCTCTGCTTGTAAGGCAGATGCTCTGAACCAGCTGAGCTAAGCGCCCGAAAGCGGTGCAAAGATAAATCCTTTTCGGAAGGATGCAAGGGTTATCAAAAAAAAGTTGTTTTGCCAGTAAAATCAGGCAAATCGAGCCTTTTTTATTCTTTAAACTTCTTTTTCCACCGTAAAGCCACATTGACAAGAGCGATCAAAACGGGCACTTCAACAAGCGGACCGATTACTGCCGCAAAGGCTTCCCCAGAATTGATTCCGAACACGGATATTGCAACGGCAATTGCCAGCTCAAAGTTATTGCTGGCTGCAGTAAAGGAAATGGTGGCGGTCTTCTCATATCCGGCGCCGGTTCGCTTGGCCATAAAGAAGGAGATGACAAACATCACCAGGAAATAGATGACCAGCGGGATCGCTATCCGAACCACATCGAGCGGGAGCTTTACAATATAATCGCCTTTCAGTGAGAACATTACCAGGATTGTAAAAAGAAGGGCGATTAACGTGAGCGGACTGATTTTGGGAATGAACTTCTCCTGATACCAGGTTTTATCCTTGATCCGGATTAAGGTAAAACGGGTTATCATCCCGGCAATGAACGGGATCCCCAGATAAATAAACACACTTTTGGCAATCTGGCCCATGGTTATGTGGACCTCCGTGGTTTCCCGTCCGAACCAGCCTGGCACAATGGTGATGAAGACATAGGCATACACGGAAAAGAACAGGACCTGGAAGATACTGTTGAAAGCGACCAGTCCGGCTGCATATTCAGTATCACCCTTGGCCAGGTCGTTCCATACAATCACCATGGCAATACACCGGGCCAGACCGATCAGAATGAGCCCGGTCATGTAATGCGGCATATCCGGTAACAGCAGGATTGCCAGGAAAAACATAAGGATTGGCCCAATAATCCAGTTCTGGACCAGCGAAAGGAGGAGGATTCTCCAATCTTTAAATACTCTTCCCAATTCTTCATACTTCACCTTAGCCAGCGGCGGATACATCATGATAATCAGACCGATGGCAATCGGAATATTTGTGGTTCCCGAGCTCATGGAATTCCAGAAGTCGGCAACAGAGGGTGAGAGGTATCCCCAAAGAACACCGATCAGCATGGCAAGGAAGATCCAGAGGGTGAGATATCTATCTAAGAATGACAGCTTCTTCATAATCTGCTAATTTGTTAATGTGCTAATGTGCTAATGTAATGTGCTAATTTGTTGATGTGATGATGTGTTGATCAGAACTGCTTAATTCTTAACCCTTTTCCTTATCACTAATTTCTGCCCTTTGCCTTCTGCCTTCTGCCTTCATTCAGGAAATGCAGAGAATCGTTTCCCGATCTGATCCCTGATCCGGCGGTATTCCGGCATAACGACTTCCTCGGGACCAACAGCATCGGCCGGATCTTCAAACCCGATATGCAGTCGGTGCTTAACTTTCCCCGTAAAAACGGGGCAAATCTCACGGGCGCCATCGCAAACGGTAATCACATAATCGAATTCATCCCCGATAAACTTATCAACCAGCTTCGGATGCTCGTCCGTAATGTCGATTCCCTTTTCAGCCATCACTTTGATGGCATAAGGATTCACACGTTCGGCCGGCTTGGTTCCGGCTGATAATACTTCCCAGGAAGGATTGTAAAACTTAAGGAACCCCTGCGCCATCTGGCTGCGGCAGGAGTTTCCGGTGCATAGGATTAGTACTTTCATGGCTATTTTTCTTTGTAAAACGTGAAACGTAAAGCGTGATGCGTGAACCGTGAAGCGTAATGCGAAAATCCTTCACGGATCACGCATCACGCTTTACGATTTTTTTCTCTGAATTTCAACTGACACATACACGACCCCGACAGCCGGGCCTGATTATCAAGCACCAGCGGCAATCCGTCGCGTTCCCATTCAACCATCCCGCCAGCGAGGCCGGCGACCTGTTTAAACCCGTGGCCGATCAGGAGGTCCATGGCTTGCCTGCCCTGGATTCCGGAGGAATCAGCCACAATGATTTCGCGGTCGGCAGGCAGACGATCGAGATAAAGTTCCAGCTCCTGCCAGGGGCAATAAATCACCTCAGGCACATCGAAGGCCTTATAAGAACGAAGAACTTCCGGCCGAACATCCAGAATAACCGATCCATCCTGACATTTGGCCAGGGTTTCGCGAGGCGTATACTGGATATGGCTGCCGACTGAAAAGCTCATGGCCTAGCAATTACATCCGCACAAACAGCTTGGTTTTTCGGCAGTAACGGTTATGCTGTATAAGCCGACTCCGCTGTTTTTAAAGGTTTCGACCTGTTCTGAAGTCATAAACTCATGGAGCAGGGCTTCAGGAATCTCAATGCCTTTCTTCTTTTTGATATCGATATTCTTGAACCCCGTTTTCCGGATGATATCCAGATATTGCTCCACGGGCAGTGCCCCGGCCACACATCCGGCATATAGTTCAGCCTGCTCCAGGAGTTCCGGCGGAATGTGCCCTTCAGTTACCACGTCGCTGATGCAGAAATGACCGCCCGGCTTGAGAACCCGGATGATCTCGTGGAAAGCCATGTATTTATCGGGCACCAGGTTGATCACACAATTGCTGATAACCACATCAGCCTTATTGGCCGTAACCGGAAGGTTCTCAATCTCGCCCAGGCGGAACCTCACATTATCATATCCGAGCTTGGCCACATTGGCCTTAGCCCGTTCGATCATTTCAGGGGTCATGTCCACTCCGATTACCTCTCCGGATTCCCCAACCAGCTGCCTGGCTACAAAGCAGTCATTACCGGCACCGGAGCCCAGATCAAGGACCGTGTCACCTTCCCTGATTCCCGCATACTCGGTCGGGATTCCGCAACCCAGGTTCAGATCAGCCTCGGGAACATACCCGGCGATTCCGTCATACTCATCCTTGAAAACAGAAAAACCTTCCACTGGATCTGAGCTGCATCCGCATCCGCATCCTTGCGAACCTTCGGCAGCGATCCTGCCATATCGTTCTTTAACGACTTCTTTCATATCATTTGAACTGCAACATTCCATAAATCAGTATATTAAATTACAAATAACAATATCCAAAAACCAAACTAAAGAATCAGGGTAGTAAAAATGTAATAGATTCCAACTGCGATAAAGAGTAGAGCAACCACCCTCCGGAACCAGAGCTCAAATACTTTGATTTTATTATAGATGGTTCCGACACTGCCTACCGCGTAGGCGATCATCCAGGCAAACAGAATGACTGGTAATCCGGTTGCCAGGGCAAAAACCGGGGGCAGCAGCAATCCGTCGGGAGAAGCTACCGTCATCGGAATCAGCATCACGAAATAGAGAACGCCGCTGTAGGGACAGAATGCAAGGGCAAAAACAACGCCTAGCAGAAATACGCCCCAATACCCTTTACCAGCCTGATTTTCCATCTTCTCGGTCAGCTTGCCGATACCGGGTATGCTTAATTTAATGACACCCAGCATGAATAGTCCGATCACAACTAAAACCGGTCCCAGAATTTTCTCACCCCATCGCTGGAAAAAACCGGATAGTCCGGCCTCGCCCAGTCCGACAAAGAACAACACACCGATAACCGTATAGGTAAAAGCCCTGCCAAGGGTGTAAACTATCCCCTTCAGTAATACAGTTTTTTTGTCAGTAATGTTTTTCCCGATAAAGGCAATGGCCGTGATGTTTGTCGCCAGCGGGCACGGACTGATGGCCGTCATCAAACCGAGGATGAAAGCCGTCAGTACCGGCCACTGCGAGTTCTCAAGAATTCCCTGAAGCCATTCCATGGGCTACTTCACAAATTTTTCGAGGATGGTTTTGATTTCGGCTTTCAGCTTGTCAGGCTCATTCACGGCATAGAGGAATCCTTTGTCGGTAATATCGATCTTGTCCTGACCGTTTACAATCAGCAAGCTCTGGCCCGATACTTTCAGTTTTTTAAGCAGGGCTTTGTTGGCCTTATCCTCAATATTCACCGATTTGAAAGTCACATTCCCATTTTTCACGGCTTCGGGATACAGGTCCTTAACCGATTGCTCAGCAACCTTTTCAACAGTCTGGCAGGTCATGCACCGCCGGCTCAGATGAAAGTAATACACCTGAGTGGGTCCTGAAACTTTAACCTGATCGGATTTGTCGTCATTACCAGCTGTCAGTCTGCCG
>CAYQFT010000016.1:16432-35665 GCA_964416825.1 uncultured Porphyromonadaceae bacterium | reverse complement strand
GGGCATGGGGGCATAGGGGGGGCACTTGGCATCCTGGCGAAAGCGGGGACCGTGACCCTTAAACGAAATGATCGGAAGAGCTCTTGTCATCCCTGCGAAAGCAGGGATCCCCTCCCTCAATGCTAATTAATACTACACAACTGCTCTTTCGGCGGTTTCTGAACTTCCATCAGAAAGCCCATCATATCCTCAAAGTCACCCACTGATGTGGTTGGTTTCGTCGGTGTTCATATTTTTTTTTGTTTTCTTTTGGACAAAGTCTCCCGTTGATGCATAAATAGCACTAGTGGGCAAAATTATTCTTGGCATTTCCTTTAACCGGCTGCAGGTTCAGACAGATGACCACTATAATGTGGCTGTTTTTGACCCCGAACTAAATCTTGTTGAAAGAATGTCGCAAAAACTAAACAATGACCGTCTCAGTTTTAGAACTTCCTGACCTCACGGATTATGGATGACTTAACCGCTTCCCACTTCACCGGAATTAACATTCTCGGGTCCTCATCCTGATCGGCATCGGCAAAATAGGTAAGGCTTCGTATGACCAGAAATTCGGATCCATCCGGATATTTCGTCCGGTAAAATTCCATGAGTGCCTCCAGAGAAAAATGGTTCAGAAGGAAATGCAAGTCAACGAAATCCCGTTTTCTTCCTCTTCCTGTTATGGCTGCCAACTTCATCGCACCAATATCTTCGAGGTTCGTAAGACGAATGGACCCTTCCTGTATCGGGACTTTTATCATCGGATACCGGTAATTAACGAAATCAACCTTGATGCCGTTTATGTCAAGAATCAGGATGTTTTTGCTTCGAGACATAATTCTTACCGTTCCAATCGAGCGCAGAAGATCCACGAATTCTTCCGCGTCAATTTCCTTTTCCCCAAAAAAATCGAGATCCACGGAGATACGATGACCTATCTGCAAAGCCAGAGCAGTTCCCCCTGCCAACAAGTAGGAATCAAATTCAGGGATTTTCATCACACCGTTCAATAATTCCAATGTGCCCGGGAAGATTGTATCTGTGTGTAGCATCTGAATTTTTCGGGTGGTGTGTCGAAAATACAACTCAGGAAACTTAGCGACTTTGGATCTAACTCTCTGGATTCTATCATTTCACTGAGAATTTTTTCACGTCCGTAGAATTTTTGAATCGCCTTCCAGTCGTCCAGGGTGCCAAACATGATGACCCGCTCAATCACATACCGGGCTTTTTCTGCCCAATTGATTGAGTCATAATCGGTATCCCAGAAAATGGTTTTCGTTAGTTCCATGAACACTAATATCAGATCAAAAATAGTAATACTTTAGAGACGTAATCAACTCTTTACCCGTTCCACAGTTCACATTCCACATTCAACATTATGAGAGCCATACATATTTGCATTATCCTGATAATGGCCGCTGCAACCAGCCAGGCACAGGATAAATTCGACCTTCAGGGCCACCGCGGATGCCGGGGCCTGATGCCGGAAAACACCATACCGGCATTTATTAAGGCGCTTGACCTGGGTTGTACCACCCTTGAGCTCGATGTGGTGATCACTGCCGATAAAAGGGTGGTGGTTTCCCATGAATCCTACATGAACCCGGTTACATGTCTTGATTCCACGGGTGCACCAATCACGAAGGAGACACAAAAGAGTTTCAATATTTTCAAAATGACTTATGACCAGGTAAAGAAGTTTGATTGCGGTTCTGTGCCCCACCCGGATTTTCCTGAACAGAAGAAGATGAAAGTCATTAAGCCCCTGCTGAGCGATGTAATCAATGCTGCCGAGCTATATGCACGGCAGAAGCAACTGCCCCCTGTACGGTATAATATCGAAATAAAATCCTCCCCCGGGGGTGACAATCTGGACCACCCTGAGCCCCAGAACTTTTCTGATCTGGTGATGACCGTGATCAGTGAAGCGAAAATCAAAGGCCGGTTTAGTATCCAATCTTTCGATTTAAGGCCTCTTCAGTATATACATAAAACCTATCCTGATGTTCCGCTCGCTTTGCTGGTGGCCAATGCAAAATCAATGGAGAAAAACATCAGCGATCTAGGATTTACGCCGGCCATTTACAGCCCTTTTCATGTGCTGGTCACCCGGAAAGTGGTGAAAAGGGCTCACGCAGCGGGAATGAAAATTATTCCATGGACCATTAACAAGGAGTCTGATATGTTGAAAATGAGTCGTCTGGGTGTCGATGGTCTGATAACCGACTATCCGGATCGGTTTAATTCGGGAAAATAGTGCCATATTCGCCGCATTACCAGACGTGAAGGAAATATGGTGAAGACAATCAAAAAGATACGGTACGTATGGAAATTTGCCTACCGTCACCTGTTTTTTAAGGCATGGTACCGGGTAATCAGCATCCTCGATAAAAAGTCAGAGGTGCTTTTTATGAATTTCGGCTACCACAATAATGAGCATGTCCTGAACCTGCTGCCGGAAGAGCAGATCAACCGCTATTCCATACATCTCTACCATCAGTTGGTCCACAAACATCAGCTTACGGGTAAGAAAATCCTTGAGGTGGGATGCGGACGCGGTGGCGGCCTGGCTTATGTGAAACGTCAATTCGCTCCGGCTCTGGCCATTGGCCTCGACCTGGACAGCAAGGCAGTTAAGTTTTGCCGGAAACATCATCCCTCAGAAGGGCTGGAATTTGTGGCCGGGAATGCACATCAGCTGCCTTTTGAGGATAATTCATTCGATTTTGTCATCAATGTGGAGTCGTCCCACCGGTATGAAAATATCGGTCAGTTTCTGAATGAGGTTCACCGGGTCCTTCGTCCCGGAGGTTTTTTCCTGATTACTGATTTCAGGCGTGAGTTTTTGGTTGATAAGCTCGACAAAGATCTGACTGCATCGAAATTGACAATTGCTGTGTGGGAGGATATCACCCCAAATGTTACGGCAGCCCTTGAACGGGACGACGCCCGCAGAAAAGAGCTGATCAACCGGATCGCACCCTTTTTCCTCAAAAAATTGGCACTGGAATTCGCAGGCATAAAGGATTCCGATGTTTACAGGAACTTTGAGTCGGGCCGATGGGTCTACTTGAATTATTTTCTGCAGAAGGATTATAATTCGTGACACGTGACGCGAGTAGAGACGCATTATGATGCGTCTCTACAGGTCCTGAACATCGTCAGTATGTTCTCAATCGGAATTCCATCGTGCAGCGAATGATCGGAAGCCAGGATGTAACCGCCTCCTGGTGAGGCGATGGCGATGGCCTCGCGCACTTCAGCCGCCACTTCATCGGGGGTGCCAAAGTGCAGGGTCCGGGTTGAGTCGATGTTTCCAATTATACAGAAGCGATTGCCATATTTTTCCTTGATATTCCTCAGATCCATGTGGGCCGTGCGCTGCAGGGGGTGAACCGAGCAGATTTTGGTTTGGGCGAGATCATCGAGATACGCATGGATATTGCCGCAGGAATGGAGAAGAACCGGAACCCCCAGACTATCAATATGTTCTGCCATGTCATGAATGTAGGGGAGAAAAATCTCCCGGAAATGATCTACGGAAAAGAAGCAACTGTTACTGTCGCCCAGGTCCTCACTGATCCAGAGACCCACGCAGCCTGATTCAACCGAGCGCCGTGCAGCCTCCTTGAAATATTCGTTCGACATTTTCAGGACATCGGTAATCAGATCGGGATCCTCATAAAGGGCATAGCAGATGCGCTCGAAGCCCATCAGGAGCCAGGCGGTGCAGAGCGGACCGCTCACTCCGCCCAGTATGGCCATGTTCTCACGATTGTTCTTCACCGCAGCAAGAATCTCGGAATTCCGGCCGGGCAGGGTGGGGTCGGGGAGCTTGTATTTTCGCAGGTCCTCCCTCGATTTTATCGGATAATCGATCGGGGCATCAATCGGCCAGGAACTGTCATTTTTCTGATAGGTGGTGCCCCATTCATCCTGATACACGTTGTCCGTCAGGTATTTAGGCTGGAGGCCGGTAAAGCCTCCAAACGGCACCCAAACGCCGTCGTGATCCAGCGCCAGCGCACACTCCACGGCATCCTTGCCGTTATAACCCTCAGGTTTATGCCCGATAAGGTGCTCATACATCGGCTGCTGAAACAGAAAATCAAACATCGGAATGCGATCCGGCACCTCCCGCCTCAACGCACTTAAAAAACGCTCTTCTCTTTTCATTAGCACATTAGCAGATTAGCACATTAACACCTCACCGTTTGAGTACGATATGTTCCAACTCTTCCAGTGATTTTCCCTTAGTCTCAACGAGATATTTCCAGAAAAAGAAGAAGCTGATGAGGGTGGCGATGCAGTAAAAACCGAAAACCGGACCGGTTCCCATTTTCCCCATCACTATTGGGAAGAGGAAGGAGGTTGCACAGTTGATCACCCAAACGGAGAAAGAGCTGATGGCAGACCCGCGGGCCCGGATACTGTTGGGAAACATCTCGGAAATAAATACCCAGATTACAACCCCCATGGTGCTGGCGAAGGAGGCTACGTAACAGATCACACAGGCCAGCAGGGCAAAGCCGCTGAACCAATTGTAGGTCATCCCCGACCAGATCAGTCCGAGGAACAAGGTCATGCCTAGGGCCCCTGCCATGAGAAGGGTTTTGCGCCCGAGTTTGTCAATCAGCGACATGCCCAGAAGTGTGAAAACCAGGTTGGTGGCTCCAATGATAACAGTTTGCAAAAAGGCTGAATCACTTGAGAAACCAGCGGACTGAAAAATGGTGGGCGCATAATACATGATCACGTTGATTCCCGTAAACTGACTGAACATCCCGAGAATCATCCCGATGATCACGATGCGGGTATAGGGTTTCTTAAACAACGGTGTTCTGACCCCTCCACTGTTTTTCTGCACCGATTCAATGATTTCAACCATTTCGGGTGCTGTATCCCGGCCAGGGTTCAGGCGCTCAATTACCTTCCTGGCTTCTTCCGTTTTACCCATAAGCACAAGCCAGCGAGGGCTCTGGGAGACGAAGAACAGTAGTATGAAAAACAGGATCGCCGGAATCGCGCCTGCCAGAAACATCCAGCGCCAGTTGTTCTCGCCCGTGTTTACCAGCAAATAATTTGAGAAAAAAGCCACGAGTATGCCGGTTACAATAGCCAATTGGCTGATTGCCACCAGTCGTCCCCGAATTTTTGCCGGTGAAATCTCAGAAATGTACATCGGACTTAAAACCGATGCACCTCCAATGGCCAGGCCGCCGATGAACCGAAATAATACGAAGACAGTCAGGTTATTAGCCAGCGCAGTACCTACTGCTGAAAGAAGGAAAAGCAGCGCCATCATTTTCAGCATGAACCGCCGGCCATACAAATCGCCCGGCTTACCCACAGCCATCGAACCCACCACACAGCCGATCAGGGCCGAGGATACGGCCCAGCCCAGCATGGCATCAGTTAGATTGAAATACTCGGTAATGAACGGGATCGTACCCGATATTACGGCAGTGTCAAAACCAAAAAGCAATCCGCCGAGTGCGGCAGTGAAACTGTTGGCGGCAAGAAGGAAGCGGGGGTGGGGCATGGGGGTTGCGGGTTACTGGTTGCCGGTTACCGGTTACCGGTTACCGGTTTGGGCCAGAAGTTTTTTATATTTTTTTAACTTGACTAATTTGTTTCCTTAATTGGCACATTACCAAATTAGCACATTGGCACATTAGCACATTGGCACATTGGCACATTGGCACATTAAATTATCTTTAGAGCAAATTAAACTAATTATGAGACGCACAGCCCTTCTGTTATCCGCTTTATTTATCCTGATGATTGCATTCGTGGCATCCTCCTTTGCGCAGGATACTCAATATGTTCGTAAACAGTTAGTTGAACTTTGTGGCCCGGAAATGCACGGCCGGGGTTATTACAAGCGCGGCGATAGCATCGCGGCATTCTATATTGCTGATCAGTTTAAAAAGCTTGGGATAAAGTCTTTCTCCGGTGATTTTATCCAGCGGTATAATTTCAATGTTAACCGGGTTAACCGGACGATCGTTAAATTCAACGGGAAGGAGCTTAAATTCAACACGGACTATGTGGTAAGCCCTTATTCCGCCCCGGTTAAAGGAGTTTTCAAGCCGGTTATTATCAATGCCGGTTTGATGCAGAATCCTGATAAGTTCCTTGAAGCTGTTAACAATGCTGCAGCCCCCAAGGTTCTCGTTCTTGATTCAGCCGGGTTAAAGAACCCCGGACTTTACCGGTTTATCCGCGGTCTGGCGATAGCCCGGGAGATGGGGATCGTAGCTGTTGTGGAGGTTTCTCCAACTACTCCGGGGACTCATCCCGGCCGCTGGCAGGGAAAGGTCGGCGAAATCAAGGTTGGAAAACATGCAGTTCCAGACAAGCTGACTGAAGTTGAACTTGATGTTGAAAGCGAATACCTGGAGCACTATCCAACCCAGAATGTCGTCGGTTATCTGCCCGGGCAGACCGATCAATATATCGTCTTTACTGCTCATTATGACGGCTACGGTTCGTATGGTGAAGGCAATTATAATGCCGCCGCTGAGGACAATGGCAGCGGCACCGCTATGGTTATGGATCTTGCCAGGCATTACATGAGTAACTCAAAGCCCTATTATTCCGTGGCTTTTATGCTATTCAGCGGCGAGGAAGTGGGTCTGATGGGATCTAAGAATTATGTCGCAAATCCTTTGTTCCCGCTCGATAAAATCAAGCTAGTCATTAACCTTGATATGGTGATGACCGGCCAGGACGGGGTACTGCTTTTTGGCGGCAACAACTGGCCCAATGAGGCTGCTATCGTCCAGAAAATCAACGAGAAAAATCAGTACATGAAAAACGTTGAGAACCGCGACGGTACGGCCAACAGTGATCACTTCCCTTTCCAGGAAAAAGGGGTTCACTCAATATTTTTCCTTACAAAAGGACCCTCCGGGAGAGGCCATGGTCCGGATGATACATACGACAAACTCCCGCTTTACGCTTATGAGAATCTTTTTAAACTGGTGACTGAAATTCCGGAGGAACTGAAGAAGCAGGGGATTCGTTAGGGAGATTGGAAGACATTGAGACTGTAAGACTGTAAGACTGTAAGACTGGAGTCTGGAGTCTGGAGTCTGGAGTAGGGATAATTTATCTGATCATCAAATCGGAAATCGAATATCGTATAACGGAAATCTTTATAATGGTAAACATTCAGGAAAACGGCTGGCTTTGGGCCGGATTTGTAATTTTCGTTATCTGCATGCTCCTGCTGGACCTTGTGGTTTTCAACAAGAAAGCCCATGAGATCAAAATGAAGGAAGCTCTGCTTTTGAGCCTTTTCTGGATCTTGCTCGCAGTTGCATTTAATATCGGGGTCTGGAAATTTTTGGGTACGCAGAAGGCTCTCGAATTCCTGACGGCCTATCTCATCGAGGAGTCTCTATCAATCGATAACCTGTTTGTGTTCATAATGATCTTCAGTTACTTCCAGGTGAAGCCTGAATATCAGCATAAAATCCTCTTCTGGGGAATCATTGGAGCCATGGTGATGCGGGCAATCTTCATTGTCACAGGGGTGGCTCTTATCCACAGGTTCGAATGGATCATTTATGTTTTTGGGGGCTTCCTGGTCATCACCGGACTCAGGATGATGTTCGATAAAGGAAAGCAAATAGAACCGGAAAAGAATCCCGTGATCCGGCTCGCCAGGAAACTGATACCCGTAACCCCTGAAACCCACGGAAGCAGGCTGTTTGTCAGGATCAATCATAAAACATTGGCAACACCTCTCTTCATAACCCTGATCATGATTGAGGTTACCGACCTCATTTTTGCGGTGGATTCCATCCCGGCCGTCCTCGCCATCTCTTCTGATCCGTTTATCGTCTATACCTCAAATGTTTTTGCTATTTTAGGCCTTAGATCGCTTTACTTTGCACTGGCTTCAATCATCAAATATTTCCGCTTTCTGAAATATGGACTGGCTGCTATATTGTTTTTTGTGGGGAGTAAGATGATAATTTCTTCCTTTTATAAGCTCCCGATCGGATTGGCATTGGGGACTGTTTTTGGTATCCTGATGCTTTCGGTTATTCTCTCCGTATTGATTCCGGAAAAAAGAAAAACTTAACAATTTGGTAACATTGATGGAATATTTTCAGTTTAATTTTCTCGTTTTTAAAACCTAAACAATGGCTAAGGGATTCCTGCGTAAAATTCTCCTCCCCAAGGAGGATAAGTTCTTTCCGATGTTTGAAGAGATGGCCGAATTGATCGCTAAATCGGCTGCAATTCTTAATCGCATAATTACTTCTCCTGTTCCATCTGAGGAAACGGATTTATTTGCCGAGATCAAGGTGCTTGAAAACCAAGCAGATGATATCGTCCATAATGTCCTTGATAGCGTTGACTCATCCTTCATTACACCGTTCGACAGGGAGGATATTCAACGGCTGATCTCGAAAATGGATGATGTGATCGACCTCATTAACTCGACCAGCCAGCAGATTAAGCTATACAAACCAAAAAGCAAGATGCCGCAGGTTCATGATCTGGCTCAGATTATTGTGAGAGGTTGTGAGCAGATCCGGATTGCAGTACCGGAATTACGGAATCTCAAAAAATCCGATAAGCTTCAGGCTGCATGTTTGGCCATGAATGATCTGGAGAATCAGGCTGATGATGTATTTCATGAGCTGATTTCCACTCTTTTCCAGTCAGAAACCAACCCGATTGAGCTCATTAAACGAAAGGAAATTCTTGAGACGATGGAAGAGGTTACTGACTGTGTAGAGGATGTGTCAGATGTATTGAAAACGATCATGATAAAATCAGCCTAAACCTGAAAGTATGACTTGGTTTATCATCTTAATCATTGTTATTGCGCTGGTATTCGATTTCCTGAACGGAATGAATGATGCCGCAAACTCAATTGCAACAGTTGTTTCAACGAAAGTGCTGTCACCTACCCAGGGAGTTGCCTGGGCTGCGTTCTGGAACTTTGCAGCCGTATTTGTTTTCGGGGTGCACGTGGCCAAAACGATCGGAAAAGGAATAGTCGATGCGAACATCATTAATGAATATGTAATCTTTTCAGCTCTGATGGGCGCAATTGTCTGGGTTTATACCTGCACTCACCTGGGATTACCAATCAGTGTTTCACATTCCCTGATCGGAGGACTTATCGGACCTGCTATACTGGTTGGCGGGGCGGATGCGCTTATTGCTACAGGAATTCTGAAAGTTGTTCTGTTTATTTTCCTTTCGCCAATTATTGGGTTCCTGCTTGGGTACCTTATGATGGTGGCAACCATGTGGATTTTTCGAAGGACGTCCCCTCGCAAGGTGGACGGCGTATTCAGGGGCATGCAGTTGGTTTCGTCGGCTGTTTTCAGCCTTGGCCATGGTAGTAATGATGCTCAAAAAACAATTGGTATCATTACCATTTTATTGTTCAGCACAGGAAACCTTACCGGGGAGTTTCACGTTCCTACCTGGGTGATCTTCGCCAGTTATACCACCATCGGGCTGGGCACTTTAGCTGGCGGCTGGAAGGTTATCAAGACACTCGGCACCTCCCTGACGCACCTTAAGCCGGTTCAGGGTTTCTGCGCTGAAACTGCCGGAGCCATGACCGTTATCGGAAGCACCTTAGGAGGTATTCCGGTAAGTACCACTCACACGATCACCGGATCAATAATGGGTGTCGGATCCGTCAAGCGACTCAGCGCCGTAAGGTGGGGAGTAGCTGGAAATATTATCCTAGCCTGGATTTTAACAATTCCCGGAGCCATGCTCATCAGCACAGGGGTCTACTGGATTGTCAGTCTGATAATTAAATAACGAATCCCCCCTCTTACAGTCTTACAGTCTTACAGTCTTAAAGTCTCTAAGTCTTCTTCCTCGCGTGCCTCAGCACCTTCGCCTCAACATAAAAAATCAACTCCTCAGCCATGTTTTTGGTTTGATCACCGACACGTTCGAGTTTCCTGATAACCGAAAGAAGGCATAATATATCGTGGGTATTTTCAGGATGCTGCTTGATGAGGTCAGCAGCTACCCTGTTTGAATTCATCTTGATCTGATCCAGAATATCATCCTTTTTAAATATATGCCTGGCTTTCACTGCGTCTTCCTTTTCGAAAGCCGCCGACATGATCTGTAGCATGTTGAGTGAGATGTCAAACATTTCGGGAATCCGCATATCCTTCAAAATGATGAGGTCGATCGGTTTCTCAAGGTCACGGACGATGCTGGCAATATTATACGCATAATCCCCGATTCGCTCAATGTTGTAATTGGTTTTGAGAGCCGAAAGAACAAATCTCAGATCATTGGCTACAGGGCTGAAAAGTGCCAGCGTGTTCTCGCAGTCCATATTGATCTTCAGTTCGTAGGCATCCACCCGGCGTTCATTACGGGAAATCTCTTCTACAAGTTCTTTGTCAAAATATTCAAGTGCTGCCCGTGACTTAACCAGTTGATTAATAACCAGGTTGCCCATTTCAATGAGGCTGGTTTTTAAATTATTTAATTCGTTCGGGATGTGTGTCATGATGATAGTTTTTTCAACCAAACCGACCGGTAATGTAATTTTGCGTTTTTATATCGGTTGGATTCGTAAAGATAGTCTTGGTTTCATTCCATTCGATAAGCTCGCCCAGGTAAAAGAAGGCCGTGTAGTCGCTGATACGGCCGGCCTGCTGAAGGTTATGAGTAACAATAATTATTGTGTACTGGCTTTTAAGTTCAAATATCAGGTCTTCGATTTTTCCTGTGCTTATCGGATCCAGCGCAGAAGCTGGTTCATCCATCAGAATCAGAGCCGGTTCAACAGCAAGTGCTCTGGCAATGCACAGACGCTGCTGCTGTCCACCGGAAAGCTCCATTGCAGATTTCTTCAGCTTGTCCTTAACTTCATCCCAGAGAGCAGCTTTTTTAATTGAGCTGACCACCTTTTCCTCTATCTGAATTTTATCAGTCATTCCGTTAACCCTCAGACCATACGCCACATTCTCAAAAATAGTCTTAGGGAAAGGATTCGGTTTTTGAAAAACCATACCTACCTTTTTCCTGAGGCCGTCAACATCAATACTTTTTTCATAAACATCCTGTCCGTCAACGTATACCTCACCGGTAAAGTGCATGAGATCAATGAGGTCGTTCATCCGGTTAAACATCCTGAGAAGGGTGGATTTTCCGCAGCCTGAAGGGCCTATAAATGCTGAGACAGTATTGGCGGCAGCATGGAAATTGATATTTTTCAGCGCCTGGAAATCGCCGTAAAACAGGTTGAGATTTTTTACTTCTACCTTGTAATCAGACATATCAGTTCATCTTGGTTTTTTTTCCGGCAATCCTGCGGACCAGATTTGCAAGAAGGTTCAGTATGAGTACGATGGCTATCAACACAAATGCTGTCCCGTAGGCTATTGGCCTCGATTCTTCAACATTAGTGCCGCTTGTGGTTAAAACGTACAGGTGATAAGGCAGTGCCATAACCTGATCGAAGATTCCCGATGGTAATTTTGGAAGAAAATAAACGGCAACTGTAAAAAGTATGGGTGCTGTTTCTCCCGAAACGCGGCCGATCGAAAGAATCAATCCTGTGAGAATATTCGGAAATGCTACTGGCAGGACAACTTTCCTGATTGTTTGCAACCGCGTTGCCCCGAGGGCATAGCTGCCTATACGGAGGGTGTCATCCACGGATTTTAATGCCTCTTCGGTAGTCCTGATAATCACTGGAAGCACCATCAATCCCAGTGTTAAAGATCCCGCAAGAATAGAATCACCGAACTTCAGGGTATTTACAAACAGTGCCATACCAAACAATCCGAACACAATGGACGGAATTCCGGCAAGGTTGTTTGTCATGGTCCGGATGAATTTTTTCAGGAAAGTCTCCTTGAGATATTCATTCATGTAAATGGCTGACAGAACTCCCACGGGAAAAGCGAAAATCATACTCCCAAGTATCAGGCAAAAGGTTCCGATGATTGCAGGATAGATACCGCCTCCGGTCATATTATCCTTCGGCATGGTGGTAAGGAATTCCCAATTGATCACACGGATTCCCTTGATGATGATAAAACCGAGTATTACGAACAGGACCGCAACAACCAGCAGACTGATGAGACGGAAGAAATTGAAGGCAATGCTCTGTTTTAGTTGCTTCCCAGTCATATTTTCCGGGTTTTTACCGTTTGAACCAAAAGATTGAAAATGAATGTCATAATAAACAGAATGATTCCCAATGCAAAAAGTGCCTTGAAATGAGTTCCGCCGAAAGGCGCCTCACCAAGTTCTGCCGCAATGGTTGCAGGTATGGTTCTGACCGGTTCCAGGAATGTATGCGGCACTACAGAAGCATTTCCCGTGACCATCAGTACCGCCATGGTTTCCCCGACTGCACGTCCAATACCTAGAATAACCGCGGCAATAATTCCGGATTTTGCGTAAGGAATGGTAACGCGCACCAATGTTTGCCAATGGGAAGCGCCCAGGGCAAGACTGGCCTCTTTTAATGCGCGGGGAGTCGTCCTGAGAGAGTCTTCTGCAATGGTGATAATGGTCGGTAATGACATGATAGCCAGCACGACGGATCCGGCAAGGGCTGTCTCACCGACATCCAATTTAAACAATCGCTGTATCAGGGGGACCAATACCACTAAGCCAAAAAAACCATAGACCACGGAAGGAATACCCGATAGTAGCTCCACAACCGGTTTCAGAATGTTTCGTAAGCGCTGTCCGGCTACCTCAGCCATGTAGATGGCAGTGATCAGCCCGATAGGCAACGCCAGCAATATCGCCCCCAGGCTTACCCAGAGCGTTCCGAGAATCAGGGGCCAGGCTCCGTAAACAGCAGCAGGATGGGCCGTGGGATACCACTCGGACGTGGTAAGGAACTCTTTTACGGTCACTTTCCTGAGTGGCACCAAAATGCCTTTGAAATCCTTTTTCAGGTAAATGTCGGGGAAGCTGGCGATGAGATTTGGATGATCCAAAATATACTTCTCAATGAGATCCGGCAAATTCTTGAAATCAGGACCGAGCTCCTCTTCAGTAAATAATGCCGCAAGTGCATCAATGGAAATGATTTCAATCTCCTGATCGGCCCCCCCGATCTCAGTCCAGTTGGTTATATCCTGATTGAATATATCCTTGACCTGTTTGGAAGTTAATTCCTTAACCTTATTATCAGGATGAGTTGCAAGAACATAATGGTTTTCAACTGAAGTCTGATTAAACAATCCGATACCTTCCCTGAAAAGGAATATAACAACCAAAAGCACGGTTACACTGGTAACCATGCTGCTGGTGAATAATACTCCCCGCGTTATTTTTTCAATAAATCGTTTAATCGGATTCATGGATTATGATGACGTAACTATTTATTCACAGGGACATAACCGGTTTCCAAAACAATTTTCTGGCCCTCAGCCGATAAAATATAGTTTACAAATGGGCCGACGGTGCTTTCAATTTTCGTCAGGTAGTAATAGTAAAGCGGACGGGTGATTGGGTAGGATTTGTTCATTGCATTGGCCACGGTCGGTGCTACGAAAGTTTTACCTTTGTCATAGGAGACATTCAGTGCCTTAATATTCTTCTCAAGATAGGCAAGACCCACATAACCGATAGCCCCTTTTGTCTGGCTTATCGATTGGATGATTGCACCGGTGGCAGGCATAAGCAATGCGCTGGAACTGAAGTTCTTCATGTTCAGGACGTGACTCTTTACGAATTCATAGGTACCGGAACTGGTTTCCCGCGAATAGGCAATGATCTTTTGGTCATCGCCACCCACTTCTTTCCAGTTGGTGATTTTTCCGGTGAAAATTCCTTCAAGCTGTTCACGGGTTAGCTGGTTGACTTTATTGGCCGGGTTGACGATAATTGCGAGTGCATCATACGCGATAATAACCTCTTTAAAAGCTTTACCAGCCTCCTGCATCTTTAGCTTCTCGTCCATTTTCATGGCTCTTGACGACTGTGCTATATCGGTAGTTCCACTGATAATGGCTGAAAGCCCGACACCGGATCCGCCACCAGTTACGGAGATCGAGGCATTAGGGTTCTTCTTCATGTAGGATTCGGCTTCAGCCTGCGATAACGGCAGACAGGTGTCGCTTCCTTTGATCTTGAATGACTGAGCCTGCATGACTGAAGGGATCAGTATTGCCAGGGCCATGACTTTTAATGCTGTTGTTTTCATCTCATTAAATATTTTACAAAGTTACAATCGAAAATCGGGTCAGGTTAATGGTAATGTTAAGTTAATAATAAGTATAAGATCCTTTAAAATTTATACTGCACGCGCAACGTGAAAACATTGTCATGACGATCCGTTGAAAGATCTTTTACCGTGCTGGGATTCACGATTGCCGTGGTTGTTTCGTTTGTCACCAGGTCATAGTAGGCGGTTATCCTTACCTGGCTGTTCCACTTATAAACCAAACCAAGGCCAAGGGTCGAATATTTTATATCGGCTGCACCGGTGGCCTTGTTTTTTCCTGAAATTTTAACCCCGATGTCATTGCCAGAAACATCCGTATTGGGATCATAGAAATCATACTTCACAACCGTTTGAAATTTAGATTGCAGAATGTTCTGGATCCAGTAAAAATAGGCTCCGTTGAAATTCCTGAGGTAGGCATCAGCCGGCTGGGCATTTGGGCTTGTGCTGCTGGCGGCAACGCCTGGTTGTGTTCCCATGATATATTCACCACGAAGCTGGGTGAGTCCAAACGGAAAATCAATTGAAATCTGAGCATCGGCACCGACATATTCTCTGCGCAATTTGCTTCCAACAGCAGCGGTGACAGAGTCAACAGCAAACGCCATGATATCACCGTTTGCTCCGGCAACCGTATTCATGGAATAACTATACTTGGTACCTTGCCTCCATCCACCATTGTAATAAGATAGGCCCAGTCCAAACCTCAGTTTTTCATTCCTGCTGTTCTTGTTGATCATCATATGGCCGATAAAATCCTTGTACCCGTCAAAATCAACTACGGTGCCGCCACTGCCATTATAAAAGCCCGCATCAAGCTTAAAGAAGTTGTATCTTGATGTTTTGGGCGGCTGGAAGGTGAATTTGGCACCCAGATCGCGTTCACCCGGAAAGAGTGTCTGGAACATTCTTGAGCGCTCAGGACTTTCTCTTGAACTGGAAGAATAAGAAATCTCATATCCATAAGGGCGATCCATAACACCCGCTGTAATTGAAAAACTATTAAGCCATGGGTCGGTAAAGCTGACATAGGCATCTTTAATGCCGACCCCTTTTTCGGTAACATCAATCTGCATGACAAACTGTGAGAATGCATAGTCGTAAGCAAATTTCACACGGCCTCTGCGAATGGCGAAGCGGTTGTCGAGAGTGCTGCCAAAGTTGCCTCCGGCGAAGGATTCAATACCGGCAGTGTCAGCTTTCTGAAACTGAGCCTGCATATACCCCGATACTTTTAATCGGTTAAGAATGGTCACGTCTGACACCACCTTTTCAACGGTGGCCGGGATCGTGTCAATTTTCTGCTCTTCAAGAACCTGTGCATTCAGCTGGCTGCCTAAGAATAAAGTAATGGCAAGCCCTCCGACTTTAAGTGTTAATTTTTTCATGACAAAGTTGTTTGTTTGCAAATCGAATTCATCCGCTGCAAAATAACTTAAGGCATATGAATCTACTGTTATACCAATATTACCAAATTGTTAACACCATCTGCCGCTATTCCATCACCTTTCCCCCCGGCCCGGCGAGCCTGAATTCCACCTTCCACTCTTTCGGCCAGGCCGGAAAGCGGAAGACTTCTTTTCCATCCCACTGCACCAGCATGCGCTGGAGGGCGATCATTCCAACCGTACCGTGATCCTGGTCGGGAGTCCAGTCGTAGTTCGGTCCCCAGAAGGCCGGGAACCTGCACTCCGGATCGGAATGTGAAAACTTGTCAATCACCAGGGCTGCTGCCTCATCGGCAAGTCCCAGACAGGCTGCCTGAATGGCACTGTGCTGCCAGCCGATGTTCATCGTGTGCCTGCGGTTTTCATAGGTTCGGATCGCTGTTTCACGAAATGCTTCCATGTTGCCAAAAATCCGGAAAGGGAAAATCGCATAGAGCTCAGGATTCTCTATGTTGGCGAGCCTGGCCGAGTTTCGCGCCGGAGCAATGACGGCCTCGCCGTTTATCTTTCTCATCGGGATTTCTGGTATGGCTGAATAGAGAAGTTTCCATTTCTTTTTCAGGTCCCGACTCACCAGCGAATCCGGCAATTTGAGCATCTGATTGGTTACGCTCATGAGCCCGGCAATATCCGGTGTCGGGTCCACAGCTGTCTGATAGGTCTCAAGTGCCTGGGCCGGCGTGAAAAGGATCTTCCCTTCAATGTCGCGGGGCCAGTGCTGGTCAAAAAAGCTGAGAATCTCGGTAACAAAGGGAATGAGAGTATCTTTTGCAAAACCCGGACTGCGGGTAAACCGGTAATATTCAATCATCATTTCACTAAGCTCGAGTCCGCTTGTCCAGTAATAACGGATATAGGTGTTCTGAGTCAGCCCGTCAGGCATGCCCTCGCGGTTCCGGCCGTAATTGTCATTGTTATAGGTGCCCCAGAAATACATGGTCTCCGGATAAAATGCCCCGTCATGATTGTAATACTTCTTTGTTGCAGCCTTCCGGAGCGGGAGTGCATCCATATACATCCTGAATAACGGTGTCATCATTTCAAAATCTCCGGCCTGCAGCATCGACCAGTAGGGCAGGCGGGTGTTCTGAAACCAGTAGGGGCCTCCCCACAGGCGTAAATCAGCATCAAAACCCTTGCGAACGGAACGATTATAAGTGTCAACGGTAAAAATCGAGCCGTTGAATTTTATAGGCGAGCCTCCCCGGCCTGAACAGGCGTTCATAAAACGCTGAAGAATATAGCCGCGTGTCACGATCTCGGCCGACTTTGCCGGGCCCTCCTCATCGGCGCTTATAAAGATGTAGCTCCGTGTCCAGAAATCCCTCCACCATTGGCGGTGTGCACCGATACGGCCTGCAGATTCAGTTTTTCTGATTTGCGAAATCTGGTTGTCCAGCCCCCTCTGCCATTCGGCCAGGGTCTTGGAAGTAGTTGTCAGAGGGTACACAAACAGGCTGAACTTCCTGGAATCACTGATGCTTCTGAGCTTAACAGATGATTCGGCCTGCATGCCGGTGCCTTCAATGGAAGCTCCGAAAATTCGCCCCAGAAGCGGATCGGTCAGGCTGCCGGTCAGATCACCCAGTGCCTGCAGCTGCAGGTTGTCGGCCCAGATAGAGCGGCTGTTCCGGTGAAACCAAGTCAGTCTTCCTGATAAAGCAGGCAGAATGGAATCGGGATCGATTACCACAGGCTCCTCTTTAGCCTGCTGCATGCCGTAAACAGCCGGCAGCTCATCAGGATTGTTCATGATTCTTGGCGCTGTGCGCCACGGCTCCAAAAGAACTTCGGCACCAAGAGGCTGGCCGGATTCAATCTCAACCTCCGCCAGCGGATGGTTGGCATCAGCCCGGATAATTATCTCAACGGATTTTCCCGCCGTTCCCCCCGTAATCCTGATTTCGCCGTTTTCAAGGTCAAGTTCCTGCCGGAAAGGGTTCCCCCTGGTAAACGGATTGGGCGTCAACCGGATCCGAACCTTGCCAAGCTTCAGTAATTGGGCATTCTCACTCCAGGCATCAGTCTTTGAAAGATAAAACTGCAAATCACCATCCTCTTCCACCCAGACATTCATGCCGATATCACCATTACCCACAGGCATGGAGCCCAGTGAGTTCAGGCTCGGTGTTTCCCAGATGACGTTATACTTGCGGAGTTCATGGACCGGGTTAAAAGTTTGGGCGGCCAGCAGCTGCACAACCAGCAGCATAGCCCCAAACAGGCTGAGCTTTTTCATTGCAGGGATTTTAAGAGTTCAGTTTTCACTGAGCGGTATGCGGAAATGTCTGTATTATATTGATTAAAAGCCTGGAACAGTCTGTCTGTCAGCTCAGATGCCAGATTGGGGTTCTTCTTTTTTAACTGTATCAGGAGTTCATAATCCTCCATCCCAATGCGGTGTGCCTCAAAACGAAGACTCGACAGCGGTCCCGCCGAGCCCGGATAAACAATGTGTGAGTCGCCGGCCGGAAGAAAGTTCTTCTCATCCCCGTGCTGCCTGACCAACTCATCAAACGGTTTACCCCGGTGGTGATTCAATCCCCAGTGCAGGAATCCCTGAAGGTCATATTTCGAGCAGGCCCAGCCTACATAGACCTGCCGCAGCCGCTCCTGGTCAACCAGCCGGTTGATCCAGGGTCCGCCCGGAATCAGGCAGGTATACACCCAGACATCATCTCCGGCAGACCGACGCTGGTTGAAAAAATCCCGGTGGGCCTGATACTCCTGCACCTGAGGGCACCAGCAATCGACTATTCCCGCAAGGCTCACCGTCATGGTCGCCTCCAGAATCCGGATCGCCGGATCAAGACTCTTGAGAACAGCAGCTGTTGCCTTGTACCTTTCCACGTATTCCTCAGTGGGCTCATCAAAAATCCCCTGAACCCAGCTTTTATCCCAGCCATTCGCCTTCAGCCTTAACAGGATCGGATCAGCCATGCTGCGAAAAATCTTCAATCCCTCCTCAGACAGCATCGGGATCTCCTTGCCATTTTCCGATGGAACGGCCAGCAGGAAGGCATCCGACTCCCAATTGCGCCTCCGGGCAAACGGCGCACCCTGAATGGTTGTCAATCCCTCATTCAGGAAAGTCCGGATATACCGGTCAAAACGATCGCTGTAAAATTCCGCCACACTCCCATCCGGATTGAACCTGAAAAAATCGCTCCAGATAAACCAGAACGTATTTTGTCTTCCCTTGGCCATCAGCCGGGCATAGTCGCCCAGCATCGACCAGAACGGTTCGCTCCAGATTTCAACCCCGTGATCCGCTGCGATCCGGCCGTTGCTGTGCCAGTTAACGTACTTAAGGTGCGCCCCCTGCAGGGGCGGAACCTGGACACCATGAACGGTTACGCAAAAGTTCAGCTTTCTATGAAAACCGGGCGCTGAAACCTCGATGGTGTAATCATTTACTCCGATGTTTGCCCCCGCATCAATGGGAATTTCGAGGCGATAGGCTTCAGTTTCCGATTTTATCCCGATAGGCGATGCAACAGGGTCCATCGCCTCGTAAATCCGGAAGGGTGCACGCCGGATCACATAGGGATTGGTTTTTCCTGAAAACTTCTCAGTACGACTGTCAAGTCCCGT
>CAYQFT010000016.1:9626-16422 GCA_964416825.1 uncultured Porphyromonadaceae bacterium | reverse complement strand
AAAACCCTGAATGACAGTTCATTCCCGGGTTTCAGTCCGTTAAACAGCAAATGAACCGAGGCAATGGTTCCGCGGGCTGCATCGACTGAATACACAAGCACGGCTTTCTCAACACGGGTATCCGGATAAAGTGGAGCCAGTTCGTCTGACATTGTAACTTTAATACCGGCGTAAGCGCCAAGAGCGGGTACAAGAAAGAAGGCGAACAGGGCAAGGAAACGGAGTAAACCCCCGGGCTGAACCCCGGGGTTACTGATGTCTGTCGAGGATGATTTTCTGATCATAACATAGGTTCTAAAAAATCTCTATATCAGTCTATTGCGCTATTCAATAACCCTTCGTACCCGTGATCTCCGGTTTGCCCTTTATACCTCAAACCTCATACCCTATACCCTATACCCAATCATCACATCAACAAATCAACAAATCAACAAATCAACGGATCAAAGAATTATCCTGATGAACTTGGTCTCCAGCGGCTTGAACACAATCGGCCCGGCTCCAGTCCCTATCACTCTCCCCGTCACATCCACCTCTTGTATCTTATATTCTTCATCTTTCGCCTTTCGCCATTCGCCTTTCGCCTTGATTTCCGCTTTTTCCCCGTCAATCTCCCTCACTTGCAGGATAATCACCCCCTCCTCCGGTACCGGTTTAGCATTCACAACCAACAGATTATCGGGTTCAATCAACAGGAATGATGCTTCTGCCGGCTTGCCGTTTGGCAAACCTGCCGGAAGCACCCGGGTAAGAAGCGGAACCCGCGTTCCCCAGCCAAAGCGGGTGGCGAAAAGGTTACTTGCGTCTGAACCGGAAGTGAGTGAATAAGTAAAAGTCAGCTCCCCGCGCTGGTCGGCATTGAAATTGGTTGTCCAGTAATTATTCATCGGCCAGCCGTAAATCTGGGTCGACGCCGGCTTCGCCCCGTACTGGTAACGCCCGGTATTGATGCCTCCGAATTGCATCAGCGGAATTTTATTGCTGGTCAGCAGTATCTGGCCCGATGTGTTCCGTACAGCTGCAAAATTCTGTACTGTATTCCAATCGGTCGTGGAACCCGGGATCTGGTCGACCCCCGCTTCCATCACGCCGCCCTGCACCTCACAATGGATCCTTCCTTTATCAAGCTTAAACGGAAATGCTATGTATATTGCCTCCGGATCTGTATTGAGCTGTTTGCGAATGGTATAGACAAAATCGATCTTCTTGCAGGTATTGTAGAACCGGATCTCTGCCACAAAACCGGCCGGTCCCGCAGCTGCAACTGTTTCTCCCTTGAAGCGCAGTGTGTTCCAGACCGGTCCCTCCTCATAGTTTTCAAACCAAACGGTATCCAGCGGGAATCGCTGGTATTGAGTGAGTGTCCGGCTCTCCATCTGGGATCGGTTACCGAGCCGCTCATAAATAAATTGTCCGAGTTTCCAGGATGCTGCCGGATCAACCAGGTTGATGCCCATCTCCTTGTCTGTGAGAGATTTAAGTGCTCCGGTGGCCAGGTCAACCTCGCAGGTGTAATACCGGGTCTCCAGCCGGGTAACCACCGTGGGATCCTTGGGCACAGATTTCACATCGGAATTCAGATCCACCCGGATGGTATACGTTTTATAACCCATAGGTGGTACGTCGTCCACCCAAATTCCCCAATAGGTTCCGTCTGACCGGTGTGACAGAGCCTGGGCTGCAATGGCAAGGCCATCGGGCCCGATGATGGAAAATGCCTTGCCCTGCGGAAGGATCTGGTGGTCGATATAGATCTCAGCCAGCCCGGAACGGCTCCAGTTCAGTGTGTTGAACACCGAGAGGGTAGGAGCATCCGTGTTTTTGCTGACGAGAGTCTGGAGGAGGCCCATGGCTTCTTCGCCGACCGTTCGGGTGCGTCTGAAGGCTTCCCAGGCATAGGATTCTTTCAGCGCCCGCTGATCCATGGTGCTTTCGTGCAAGGGAGCGGTAATACTTTCGGCAAAACCAAAAGTGTGCTCGTCATAAAAGAGCAGTGCGCGGTTGGCCTCGCTGATCCGGCTTGTGATTCCTCCCGGAAGGTCAAGTCCGTTCAGCATGGCCAGCGACAGAGCCCCCTGGTTCGCAATAATCTCGGTGTGAGCCTGCCGTGCTGCGGACACCTCGCGTGCGGCTGATCCGTACCCGTCGGTCCACCAGTCGGGCCATGCTGCCCGGTAAACGGGGAGGTCTCCCGCATGTTCCCTCTCAATCACCTCAAAAAAATCGCTGATGGTTGCTGTTTTTATCTTGGGCCACTCATACTTCTCATTCCATTGCCGGATCATATCGCATGCAAGGGTGGAAGGGGGAGAATTGTCAGTCTGGTAACCTGAATGCTGAAGTGGAATGATATCATACGGATACTCCTTCCGGTCAAGATCTTCCAGATAGGCCATGAGGTTGGTTTCGAAATTCTCAAAGTTCTGGCTGTGAATGCCAAAGAGCGTGTTGCCTATCATGTAGTGTTCCGCCCTGAAAGTCAACAGCCGGCTGCCCGATGGAGATTCCCACCAGAAAGCCGTCGGCTTTTCGAACGGCAGCAATGCCCGGTGGTTGTTGATGCCCATGTTTGCATACCGGATGCCTGCAGCGGGAAAATAGTCGGTGAAACACCATCCAAACCCATTAACGTCATTCTGCATTGCGGTTTTCACCGGTATACCCGATTCCCGGAAAAGTTTCAAGGGTGCCAAAGAAGCTGCATAGGTCTGTTCATCAGGAGTTTCATCGAAATTGAAGAACATTCCGGTAACCTCGATCCTTCCCTCCGAGATACGTTTCTTAAGTCTCTCCACCTGGCTTGCCGGCCGGGTAAGCAGGTATTCGTTTACGGCAAAGGCCGCCTCACAGGTCCATCTGAATTGGGATTCCTTCGGATACTGATCGGTGGCATCACAGTAATCAAGTGCATAATCTATGTATCTGAGATGCTCTGCCAGGATCTCGGTTTGCGGCCGCGTATACCCTATATCGGTGTGGGAATGCTGCACCAGGTTGACCTTCCACTGTTTTACCGGCTGAAGGGTTATCGATTCCTCCTGCGTCATGCCGGCCGACTCAATGCGGAAGGTAAAAGGCGCCGGATATTCTACGGCCGGAAGGGGTATTTTGAACTGATGAACGCCAAAGGTCAGGTCGAACTTCTTTGCCATCTGGCCGTTAACCTTTAAAACTGCAGGCCCCGTCTGCCCGAAATAGACGATCTGCACCGATACCGGCTGAACCAGCTGGCCGCCTTCGAGGTACAATGCCGGAAAAGGCTTGAACTTGAGGCCGGTGGGAATCTCCGACTGAAAGGTCATGTACCAGGCCTGGCTGTTGCTTCTGGAGCCCGTTACGGAAATGGTAACCGGCTTGCCGGGGATAACCTCTGAGGCTGGCAATCGCAGGAACATGAACCCGAAAAGATCGCCCGGTCCGTCTACGCGGGTCGCCCGGAAGCTCAGGCGGGATCCGTTGGGGAGCTCATAATCCCAGGATTTTCGCCGTTCGGTGAAAAAGGAGAAAGATGGCTTCCCGTTCACGGAAAGGTCCATCTGAACATTTCCCAGATTGGCCCCTACTGCTCCCAGCCAAACGAAATTCACATACTTGCCTGCTGGTTTCGCAGGTGCGGGTGCAGTCTCCCATTCCATCCTCTGGGTTCCGTCAATGGCTCTGATTAACAACGCATTGGTGATATCAGGAAGGGATGATTGGTAGTAAAAATCCACCCCGGAAAGTTTCCTTCCAAACCCTTGAACAATATCTTCATTTTTACCGATGGGATTATCCGGCTGCGCGCTCAGGCTCAAGGAAGCCACCAGCGCCGTAAAAAGGCAAAAAAGTCTTGTCATTTTATCGGTTTAATTCTGGATATCGGGCATAAATATATTGCTGATCCTCTTCTGTCAGACTCTTAAGCGGCAGTGGTGCGTCCTGAGGCCGGGTCTGCTTCTGGTTGATCAGTCCCATCAGGCTCCAGTTGCGGCTGAGCTCCTGCGGCTCCCTGGCGGGCAGGTCGTACCGGGTAAAGTCAATGACCTCTTTGGTGTTATCTGTCAGGTTTTTCAAAATTGCCAGCCGGAAACCTTTGTTCATGTACCAGCTGATCTCCTTATCCGGATCCGAACCCCCGATTCCGGTTCCCTGCTGCACAAACCAGTAATCAATCTTGTCATTTGTCTTAAACTCATTCCTCCAGCGGAGGCCAAATTCTCCCTGGGTTATGCACTGTGCATCCGGCCACCGTGTTCGGATCTCCTTCAGCCATTCGGTCAGTTTTTCAAGATGCCCGATCGGTTCAATCAATGAGATCTCCCAGCAATTGGTTACCCAGGCAAACCCGTTCAGGGAAAATCCCTTATCGAAATGCACGGCCGTGGTGGCGATCATCTGTTTTAATCCGTCCTCCGGACCATGGTTCCGGACGGTCTCAATCGGCCCTACACCCATCCGGCTGTTAAACCCTTCCTTGAAACCCTCGCGGCGCGCCGCCAGGAAATCACAGGTCCAGCCGTCAAGGTTCACACAGTCGATGAAGTCGGCATCCGACTGCGCCGGTTTGCAGAAATGTTCTTTCGATGGATAGTAAGGATAGCTGATGGATCCGTCACCATCCTGATTGTCAATGGCATACTGACTCCATATGTTTCCCTGGCATACATGGATGTTCTCTTTCTCAGCGAGGTACTGTAAATTGTCGGCTGCCATAAATCCGGCCACAATGCTGTTGGGACGAAAATCTTTTCCCATGAATTCCGATATTCTTTTCAGGGCTTCATGCAGGTCTTTGTTTACCTGTTCACGTGTATTGTATGCATTGGCAAAATAGCCCCCCGGAATGAAAGTCACATCATCGCCGTAATGAAGGTGGCATTTGCGGGCATATTTGCGGATAGCATCGTAGTTTTCCAGTTCCGAAAAGAGGGCCTGCCAGCTGAAGGCCCAGGTGATCCTGGCTTCGGGCCAGCCATCAGCGATTGCCTCCCTGAAAGCTTTTGCATGCTCCAGGGTATGGATTGTTGCCTCGTCTTCTCCTTCGTTACGGTCGCGCGTCACCTCTATCTGGTTGACACGAACCACCGTGTTGAGTGTCAGAAAACGATTGCCGGTAACCGGTGCGGATATGAGAGCCTGGAATTTCTTCTTCTCTTTGGACTTGGTCGAAAAGAACAATATCAGATAAACGGACATAAATCCGACAGCAAACAGCGCGAACGTCATTTTCTTCATGGACGGAAGTCTTTTTATTTTTTTATTTTGAAATGGGCTGCCCAGTACTCTTCGATCTCCTCCAGTGTTTTCCCGCGGGTCTCAGGCAGCAGCCTCCAGACCAGAAGGATGGTCGGTATACAGAACAGGGCAAAAATCCAGAAAGTATAGGCGGTATTATACTTTTCGAGAAGGAGTGGCACCATCTGGCCGAGAAGCGCATTGGTTGCCCACAGCATCAGGGTGGCGATGGCCATGGCACGTCCGCGGATGCGGTTTGGGAAGATCTCGGAAAGGCAGATCCATACCACCGGGCCGTAGGAGAAGGCGAAGCAGGCAATAAATATCAGGATAAAAACCAGCATGGTAACCCCTTGTGTGATACCGGAATAGAATAATATTCCAATAATAATGTGCGATATCAGGGCGCCTGTCGCACCGATCAGGAGCATGGTGCGCCGGCCCCATTGGTCAACTTTCCAGATCGCCAGCAGGGTAAATACCACCATGACCGCACCGATAACAACCTGGCCTCCGAGAGCGCTGCTAAGGCTGAAACCTGCATTTTCGAGGATGCGTGGCCCATAGTACAAAATGGCATTGATCCCGCTTAACTGCTGGAGCATGGCGAGTGCAATCCCGATCAGGAGCACCGGTCCGAAACCGGTTTTGAAAATGGTTTTTATCGAAATGCGTTCCGAGTTCTGACCAGACTCTACGGAGCGGATCGTGGTTAGGTGCTGGCTGCGTGAGTTTGATGGATCCAGCTGCATCAGGACCTGAACCGCGCGGTCTTCCTGGCCGCGCAAGGCCAGCCAGCGGGGGCTCTCTGGAACCAGCAGCACCAGGATGATGAACAGGAGTGCCGGGATCATTCCACTGCCAAACATCGACCGCCACACCTCATCCGTGATAATCCAGTTGAGAAAGCCGGCCGGATTAAAAGATTCAGATACTGAAAGGCTCAGCAGTCCGGCATTGACAAAATAAGCTGCCAGAATTCCCAGGGCGATGGAAAACTGGTAAAAGGCTACCAGGCGGCCCCGGATTCGGGCGGGAGCAATCTCGGCAATATATACCGGGCAGATCAGCGAGGCTACCCCAACGCCGATGCCGCCGGCAAGACGGTATCCGATCAGCGCCTGATGAGTGCCGATCACCATGCAACCCAGGGCTGAAATCATAAATAGAAAAGCTGCCAGCCACATCACCGGTTTCCGTCCGAACCGGTCGCTGAGGTATCCTGCAAACGAGACACCTATGATACACCCCACCAGTGCTGAACTGACAAACCACCCTTCGGAAACAGCATCAAGGGCAAACTTTTCCTTAACCAGGCTGATAGTCCCGGAAATCACGGCTGTATCATAGCCAAATAGAAAGCCGCCTAAGGAGGCGACAAATGCAAGCAGGGGAAGGGTGGATCGGTTCATGTTGCTGGTTGCTGGTTGCTGGTTACTGGTTACTGGTTGCTGGTTGCTGGTTGCTGGCGGTTGCCGGTTACCGGTTATAGTGATTGTTGGTTTCCTTCGCTCATAGTCTCTCAGTCTTACAGTCTTACAGTCTTACAGTCTCCCGACTCCCGACTCCCGACTCCCGACTC
>CAYQFT010000016.1:0-9526 GCA_964416825.1 uncultured Porphyromonadaceae bacterium | reverse complement strand
CTCCCGACTCCCGACTCCCGACTCCCGACTCTCAGTCTCCTCCGTACACTCTCTCACCCGCTATCCACGTCTGGAGCACCCGGATCTTCGGTACCCTCAACGGCTCGGCGGTCATAATATCTTCTTCAAGGACCACAAAATCAGCCATCTTGCCTGGTTCCAGGCTTCCGCGCTCGTTCTCTTCGAAGCATGACCGGGCTGCCCAGATCGTCATCGCCCTGAGGCACTCCTCACGGGTCAGGGCATTTTCCATTTGCCAGCCACCTTCCGGGAAGCCGCTCTGGTCCATTCTGGCAAACCCAGCGAAAAAGCCATACAGCGGGTTGATGTTTTCTACAGGAAAATCGCTGCCATTTGGAAGCCAGCCATTCTCCTTAAGGAGTTTTTTATAGGCATAGGAACCTTTGATCCGGTCGGGTCCTACCCGGTCTGCCGCCCAGTACATATCGGAGGTGGCATGACTCATCTGTACCGAGGGCACGATGCTGTAATTCCCGAACAGCTGAAAATCATCGGGATGTATGATTTGCGCGTGTTCAATCCGCCACCGCCGGTCATTAGGCTCCTTGAGGATGTCCTTATATATATTCAGCATCAGCCGGTTGGCGGCATCGCCGATGCAGTGGGTCTCAACCTGATAGCCTCCATCGTAACATTTCTGACAGATGTTGCGTAAATATTCCGATTCATTGACCTGTAGCCCGGTTTTCTCCGGAGCATCACTGTAGGGTTCAAGCATCAGAGCCCCTCTCGAGCCAAGGGCACCATCGGCAAAGAGCTTAACGGACCGGACATTGAGACGGTCTGTTTTATAGATTCCTTTTCCAACAAATCCCTCGAAATTTTGAGAGGTCGGTGACAGCATGGCATATACCCGCATTTTAAGCCGGCCCTCCATATGCAGCTGATCCATTAGCTTAACCGTGCTGAAGCCGAGACCAGCGTCTGCAACAGTAGTCAGTCCCACCCTAAAACAATTCTCCTGAGCCGTCAGCAGTGCCTTAGTGCTTTCCGCCGCGGGCATGTCAGGAATGAGATTGCTGACCAGGTCCATAGCGTTGTCAACCAGGACGCCGGTAATTTTACCATCAATCCTGATAATCTCCCCACCGGTAACTTTCGTCTGTTCATCGATACCTGCCAACTTTAGCGCAGCGGTGTTTACCACTGCCGCATGTCCATCCACCCGGGTCAGATACACCGGCTTATCGGGGAAATAGGTGTCCAGTTCAGCCCGGTTGGGGAACTGCCTGCCCGGCCAGTCATTCTGGTCCCAACCCCGGCCCAGCACCCATTCTGACGGAATATTCTTCTGATGTTCCACCAATCGCCCGCAGATCTCTGCGAAACTTTTGGTACCAACCAGGTCTGCCTTCCTGAGATTATCCGCATAACCCGCAAAATGGCAATGAGCATCATAAAAACCGGGATAAACCGGCTTGCCCATGAGGTCAATAACCTGATCAGACACATAGCTGCGCTCAATTTCTTTGTTGCTGCCAACGGCCAGGATCAGACCACCCCGCACGGCAAAACTCTCCACCATCCTGTTGTCTGCATCAACTGTGTAGATTTTTGAGTTTTTAACAATAAAATCAACGGTTTCGGGCCCTTTGCAGGATAGAACTGCACCAGATGCAAGCAAAATCGACATAAGAACAGCAATTTTCATTTTTTGGAACGGTTGTAGTTGTTAACAAATCTATGAATTTATGATGACACAACATTTTTTACCTGAATATGCGTTAATTTTATACTTAAATCCCATGGTACATCTATGAAAACTGAATGGTCAAGAATAAATTCCCGGTGGATAGGCGGGATTCTGTATGGAGTCCTGTTTGTTCTGATCATAGGCGGTTGCGAATATATCCTTCCCAATAAGCCTCCGTATCTTGAGAAGACAAGTCCCGCAGACAATGCGGTTTTTACCATCGGTTCATTAGTGACCCTTCAGGTCAATGCCTATGATGTTGATGGCTCCATAGACTCTGTTGTGTTTATCGCGCCGGGTGCAGCCGCCTTTACGGATGTAGCCGCTCCCTATGAATACACCTGGAATACTGCCGGCTTATCTGAAGGTGCTTTCCAGGTTGAAATACGTGCAGTCGATAATGATGAGGAACCCTATATCATCAAGGTGCCTGTGCGCCTTTTGTCTTCAACCATTGCCCGTGCAGGTTCTGATGCAACTATTTCGACCTCAGCTACTACCTATGTACTCCAGGCTGAAACCCCGGCCAGCGGAACGGGAACATGGTCCATCCTGGCGGGTGCCGGGGGACAGATTTCCGATGTGAACAATCCAAATGCGACGCTGACCGGACTTCCCTGTCAGTCATATATTCTCAGATGGACGGTTAATAATTCAATAAGCCAGTCCTCGGATGATGTTCTGATACGGTTCATGCATTTACCCAGCCCAGCCTATGCAGGCGCTGACCAGGCTATCAGTAACGGAGTCACAACCACAACCCTTGGTGCCGCGATCCCATCCGAAGGGACCGGCAGCTGGAAGATTGAGTCAGGCGGGGAGGGAGTATTCAGCGACATTACACAACCGGCCTCACAGTTCACCGGGCAGGCCTGTACGAATTACAGACTCGTTTGGTCAGTTTCAACCGCTTGCTCTGAATCTGCTGATACTGTCGATATCCGGTTTGAACAATTTGTCATTGAGGCAACTGCCGGGCCAGATCAGTTCTATCTCGACGGCAGGACTGCAACTTACCTGTCGGGTAATACACCGGCAATCGGTACAGGAACCTGGAGTCTCATAGCCGGATCAGCCGGCCAGTTCAGCAATCCCAATGCTCCGAACTCCTTGTTCAGCGGTCAGCCTTGCCAGACTTATATTCTTCGCTGGACCGTATCAACCCCCTGCGGATCCCGAAGCGATGATGTGGTTGTCACCTTTGACCATATTCCGACTGACGCCCTGGCAGGTCCCGATATCAATCTAACAGGAACAGCACGCTCGGTAACCCTCGCAGCCAATGTCCCCGAGCAGGGAAGTGGCAGATGGGAAATTGTCAGCGGAGTAGGAGGAGTTATTGACAGCCCAGGGGAAGCCCGCTCGCTTTTTACCGGCGAACCCTGCGAAACTTATATCCTTCGCTGGTCCATTTCTACACAGTGCGACGTATCCTCAGATCAAATGACCATTTTTATCAGTGATCTTCCATCAGAGGCAAATGCCGGGCCTGATCAGAAACTGGTCGACGGATCAACAGACACAGAGCTTAATGCGAACCTGCCCCTCAATGGTACCGGTCTCTGGAGCATTGTAGCAGGCGGCACCGGAGGTTTTTCCGATCCTCAAAACCCCCATGCGATATTCTCCGGCCAGCTCTGCAGCACTTATACCCTTCGCTGGACAATATCAACTGCCTGCGAAACAACATGGGATGAAGTCACCGTTGTGTTTAACGAAGTCAATATTCAAGCCGATGCAGGCCCTGATCAGAGCCTTACCAACGGAAACACCAGTACCACAATGCGGGCAAACAACCCCGGAGCCGGGATGACAGGCACCTGGACTGTGTTACATGGCACGGGAGGCAATTTCGGAGATGAGAACAGCCCCGTAACAATCTTTACCGGGCAGATCGGGCAGATATATAAGTTAAAATGGTCATTTACAAGCTCCTGCGCCGAAAACTCAGATGAAGTGCTCATAGCCTTCCTCGACAATCAGGTACTGTATGATTCGCGCGATGGACAAGCATATTTCACCATACGGTTGGGATCGCAGGTTTGGATGGCCTCAAACCTAAATTTTGCTTCCAATGGCAGTTATGCATTTGGAAACTCAGATTCCAATGCTTCAGCCTACGGTCGTCTGTATACCTGGGCAGCTGCCTCGGAAGCCTGCCCATCCGGCTGGCATCTGCCTTCTGACGGGGATTGGCGCCAACTTGAAAAGCTGCTGGGAATGGATGAGGCAACCACCCAGCTGGAATGGTATCGGGGTTCCGATGAGGGAGGAATGCTGAAGGAAGCCGGACTTGCCAGATGGCAAAATCCAAATACCGGCGCCACAAATATTTCAGGCTTCAACGCACGACCGGGTGGGTACCGCAATCCTACCGGGACCTATGGAGGTTTGTCGGGACAGGCAGGATTCTGGTCAGCTACGGTCAACGATAACAATAGGGCTATCTACAGAGCGCTCCACAAAGATAAAGCCCAGATCGGGCGCGACTGGAGTGAAACGGGTTATGGATTCTCGGTAAGATGTGTTAAAAATTAGCATCATATCATAATCTTACCGCCCTTCCGTTATTCATGCATTACCGGATTGATTTTACCATGAAAAAACTCCTGTCCATTGGTGTCGGCATGCTGATTCTTACGTGGCTGTGGTCATGCGAGCAAAATAACCCGATTGCTGATCCCGATGCAAAGCTCGGCTTCTCAAGCGATACGGTCCTGTTTGATACCATCTTCACCACCGTGGGCTCAACCACCCAGAATTTCAGGGTCTACAATCCTCATTCCCAGTCAATTGTCATCGATAGAATTTCCCTGGCAAATTCTCCGGGTACCCCTTTCAGGCTCAATATCAACGGACACCAGGTTAACTCCCTGGAGAAAGTGGAAATCCCTGCCAACGACAGTATCTATATCTTTGTTGAGGTCACGCTCAATCCCAATGGCCAGAACCTTCCGATGGTGATTCAGGATTCGGTGGTTTTTCAAACAAATGGCAATGCACAGGATGTCGATCTGATAGCATTCGGACAGGATGTGCACCTTGTCAATGGCGAGATTCTCAAGACCCGAACCTGGATGAATGACAAGCCCTATCTGGTCTATAATTCAATGATGGTTGACACGCTGCAGACACTTACCATACAGGCAGGAACCCGGATTCACTTTCACAAAGGATCTTCCATGCTTGTGAAGGGAACTTTGAAAGCCAGGGGAACCCTCGAAGAGCCCATCAGTTTCTTGGGGGACAGGCTGGAAGCCATGTATGATAACATTCCGGGGCAATGGGGCGGCTGGATCGAGTATGATAACGGGGCAGTATACATCCTCGGAGGAATCCATTTCCTCAATGGTAGCAAGGACAACGAAATCCGATATTCCGTCATTAAAAACGCCATGAAAGGCATTCAGGTAGATACGCTGGCAAACCCCAATAAACCAACCCTTACCATATCAGATACCCGCATCGAGAATATGTCGGTGGCAGGCATTTACGCCCAGAGTTCTACGATACTGGCAACCAATTGCCTCGTAGCAAACTGCGGATCCTGGTGTGTAGCCCTCACGCTTGGAGGATCCTACGAGTTTTATCATTGCACCCTGTCAAATAATTATGGTTACGGTGCCCGCACTGAACCTGCAGTAATGCTAAATAACTTTTTCGTTTATGAGGGCACTGCCTATGTCTATCACCTCACCAATGCCCTCTTCACCAATTGTATCATTACCGGAACCCGGAGCATGGAGATCGAATTGATTAATACCATTGATAAGAAGCCGGTTCCCGGGCAATTTAACTATCTTTTTGACCACTGTCTGGTCAAGGTCGATACCATGAACACAAACAATCCTGATCACTGGGTTAATATCGTTAAAAACCTGGATCCCCGGTTTACCTCCCTGTCAGCCCGCGATTACCAGATTGATTCGCTTTCCCCCGCCAGGGATAGGGCCAACCCCGCTTTTTCACAGTTCCTGCCCAGGGATTTAATGGGTAATCCCCGGCTGTCCGATGGGAAACCGGATATCGGGGCATATGAATATATCAAGAAATGAGAGTACTCCTCCTTCTATGCCTTATTCCGATATTGCTCGCCGGCTCTTGCGAGAAAGAGAAACCTGCAGTCAACGGCGACAGGAACCCGCATTACCGGGTGATGTTTTACAACGTAGAAAACCTGTTTGATGCCGAGGACGATCCCCTGATCAATGACTCTGAGTTCCAGCCAGGCAGCGAAAAAAAATGGACCGTTGAGCGGTATCATGATAAACTGGATAAGATTGCACGGATCATCGGCGAAGTAGGCCAAGATACGCTTCCGATCCTGGTAGGGCTCTGCGAAATTGAGAACCGGCGGACCCTGGATGATTTGATTGCCCTGGCTCCTCTGGCCAACCAGGACTACCGGATCGTGCACCGGGAATCGCCCGACTACCGTGGAATCGATGTAGCACTTCTCTATCGTGCCAACTATTTTAACCTCCTGAGCCAGCACTTTTTCCCGGTCTGGTTCCCGTTCGACAGCGCTGTAAGAACCCGCGAAATTCTTTACGCAAAGGGTGTTCTTGGAGGAAAGGATACAGTCCATGTCTTTGTTAACCACTGGCCGTCAAGATCATCCGGCGAAGTGGAAAGCCGGCCGCTCCGGGCTTTCGTGGCCAGTGCCGTCCGTGCCCGCGTAGATTCCATATTGGCTGCAAACAACCATGCAAATATTGTGATAACCGGTGATTTTAATGATGAACCCCAGGATCTGAGCGTGGTTTCAGCCCTAAGGGCTCTGCTTACTTTTCAGGATACCAGAGCCGGTGAACTCTATGATCTCACGGCACTCCTGAAATCCGGATTTCCGGGAGGAACCTACAAATACAAAGGAAACTGGAACCTGCTGGACCACATGGTCATTTCCGGGAGCCTCATGGACACCACCCGGAGCCTCTATGCCAGAACCAGCGACATCCACGTTTTCGCACCCTCAAGAATTCTCGAAGAAGACAAGGAATACATGGGCGACAGGCCCATCCGAACCTACCTGGGACCCTATTACCACGGCGGATACTCCGATCATCTGCCGGTCTATCTCGATATACACTATAGAAGATAGTTGCTGGATGCTGGTTGCTGGTTGCTGGTTAGGCCAGAACTTTCTCCCGACTCCCGACTCCCGACTCCCGACTCCCGACTCTCAGTCTCTCAGTCTCTCAGTCTTCTTCGCCACGCTGTACCCAAACGTCCCAATCCTCTTCCCAACCACGCAGTAACTTCCATGGACATAGGTTATCAGGCTTGAATCCAACAGGTTGAGCTTTCCTGTATCGGGGTGAATCAGCTTCTTATTAACCTGAATATTAGCGACTTCGGCAAGAAACATGTGGTGGCAGCCGAGCTCTTTAATCTCGGTTACCTTGCACTCGATATTGACCGGGGATTCCATTACGATAGGAGCCATGACGGTTTTTGAGGGACCGGGAGTCAGCTTCATTTCCTGGAATTTATTAAAATCCCTGCCGGATTTTACCCCGCACCAGTCAACCTTTTTGGTCATTTCTATCGTGGTCAGGTTAATGACAAACTCGCCGGTTCTTTTGATGATCTCGTAGGAATGCCGCTCGGGTCTTACACTGATATAACACATGGGCGGGCTGGTGCAAACCGTGCCGGTCCAGGCAATGGTTATCAGGTTATACTCATCGGGTTGTGCGCCGCAGCTCACAAGAACCGCTGGTACCGGGTAAACCATGGTTCCGGGCTTGAAATCAGTTTTCATCCTCGGTTGGGGGATTAGAAGTGGGCTTGTCAAAACCTGGCTTCGGTGAAAGGCCCATCTCTGCGGCTGACCGAATCATCAGCTCCCAGGCCTCCTCCCGGTCGTTATGAATGATGCCGTCAAGGATGGCATCCTTAATCGTATTCTTGAGGGTGCCAACGGGTTTGCTGGGCGGCAGGTCAAAGGCCTCCATGATCTCCTCACCGCTGATAGGCGGCTGCCAGTTGCGAACGCGGTCTTTCTCCTCAATTTCGATCAGCTTTTGTCTGACCAATTGAAAATTATTCAGATAACGATCAACCTTTTCCCGGATTCCTGAAGTAATGTCAGCTTCACACAAGGTCATCAGGTCATCAATGTCATCGCCGGCTTCAAATAAAAGCCGCCTCACGGCTGAATCGGTGACAATCTCCTGAGAGAGGACAATCGGTCTCATGTGGAGGTTGACGATCTTTTCCACGAACTTCATCTTCTCATTCATAGGGAGTTTCATCCTGCGGAATATTACCGGTACCATGCGGGCTCCGTGATGATTATGCCCGTGGAAGGTCCAGCCCATCTCCCTGTCAAAACGCTTGGTCAGCGGTTTTGCAATGTCATGCAGGAGCGTTGCCCAACGAAGCCAGAGATCATCGGTATTCTGACAAATATTATCGAGCACGCGGATCGTGTGGTAAAAATTGTCCTTGTGCCTGATCCCATTCTTTTCTTCAATTCCTTTCAGGGCATGCATCTCAGGAAATATCAGCTGCAGCAGACCTGAGTCATCTAGCAACCGGAACCCTATGGAGGGTTTTGGTGACAGGATGATCTTATTGAGCTCATCGGATACCCGCTCAGTTGACACAATTTTGATGCGTTCCCGGTTTCGGGAAATGGAAGCAAAGGTCTCCTCCTCAATATGAAACTTAAGTTGCGTGGCGAAACGGATGGCCCTCATCATCCGCAGCGGATCATCTGAGAAAGTGGTGTCAGGATCCATCGGTGTTCTGATCAGCCGGTCCTGCAAATCCTGGATTCCGTTGAACGGATCAATCAGTTCGCCATAGTTTTCTGGATTAAGACTGATAGCCAACGCGTTAATGGTGAAATCCCGCCGCTTCTGATCATCCTCCAGTGTGCCGCTTTCCACGGCCGGCTTTCTGGAGTCGGGGGAATAGGACTCCCGCCGGGCTCCGACAAATTCAATTTCAAAATCCCGGTAGCGAATCATGGCCGTACCGAACGTACGGAAAATCTGAATTCTCTTACTGCCCAGGCGATCTGCAACCTTTTGGGCAAGCTCGATACCGCTTCCAAGCGTGACTATATCAATATCCTTCGACTGCCGCTGTAGAATCAGGTCGCGAACATACCCGCCGATCACAAACGTGGGTTGCCCCGATTCCTCGGCTGCCGCCGAAATTGACTTGAAAACCGGATGTTTAAGGTGTTCGCCTGAGTCTATTGCCATTTTCTTCACTAAAACTGACAAAATTACCATTTTTTCTGTCATCATCGGAAGGGCACAGATATTGATATATCTAATTAAATAAATAAGTAGTTTTAAACTCGGATTTTCGAAAAAATTTAAACTTTGTTATCCGAAAATTGTCTAACTTAGTAAAACCAGAAAGGAACTGCATGGCACTTGAGCACTTAACACAGGAAACATTCAAGTCGAAGGTTTTTAATTTTGAGACAAACAGCGACTGGAAGTTCGAAGGAAAACTTCCTGCTGTTATCGATTTCTATGCTGATTGGTGCGGGCCGTGCAAAATGGTAGCCCCTGTTCTGGAAGAACTTGCAAATGAGTATAAAGGAAAAATTGATATCTATAAAGTTGACACTGAGGCAGAAAGAGAATTAGCTGGAATGTTCCAGATACAGAGCATCCCTTCCATTTTGTTCATTCCGGTGGATGGACAACCGGCAATGGCCAAAGGGGCTATGCCTAAGGATTCTTTCGTAAAAGCTTTTTCTGATGTTTTAAAAGTTGATTTGGATTAGATTTGTGATTTTGGTTTGTTTGGTTTGGGTTTAGCCGGCCGAGGGAGTTGTCCCGG
>CAYQFT010000015.1:0-35962 GCA_964416825.1 uncultured Porphyromonadaceae bacterium | reverse complement strand
TTTTTCCCTGGAATGTAGATTTCTGCAGAGACTTCCAGCTCAATAATATTCGGCTGGGTATTAGCCAATACCTTGACTGTCTTGCTGATAAATCCCGACGGTTTTCCGGTAGAATTGAATACAACATCAACCTCCCCCTTTTCACCGGGCTTAATCGGGCTTTTGGTCCAGTCGGCAACGGCGCAGCCGCAAGTTGACGATACATTTGAGATCACGGCATTCGACCCGCCGGTATTGGTGCAAATGAATTTGTAGGATATTTTTTCACTCTGCACCACGAGGCCAAAATCATGTTTCGTCTGTTCGAATACCAGAACGGGCAATTCACCGGTTGTCTGTTTGTTGCTTCCAGAAACAGGATTCGTTACCAGGTCAGGACTCACGGAATTTGTTTTTCCTGATTTTTCCTTGCAGCCGCAGAGGACTATCGCCGTGATTGACAGGACCAGGAGAGGAAGTTTAGACATATTTATAAATCTGTTGCGAGGTTCTGCAAATGTAAGGATTTCCATCATGATTGTATCAGCGCATTCCGACCGCCAGGGCACCGGTGCCAGTAATCTTAATAAAATCGCGTCTGTTTAATTTCATGGTAGTCGGTTTTCCTTCTTTCTCCTGAAGATATCAAAAATGGATTTCTTCTTTTTCTTTTCTTTGGTCTGATCCGGATCAGCGAGGGTTTTACTCTTTTCTTCAGTCTTAATGTCATTCTTGAAAATCGACCGCACCTTATCCATAAAATCGTTCTCCTTGAAATCCGGGCAATCGAGAGCCCCGGCGAGTGCTTCGGGTAACGACGGGAACGGGGCAATCAGTTTTTCGGCAGTTGGACCATTTAGTTCCACTTTTCTGAGGGTGCGGGCAACCAGCGGCAATGCCAGGGTGCTGCCCGAGCCATTTGAACCCTGGTTGAAATGGATAGCCGGAGAGGATGCACCCACTCGAGTTACCATCACCAGTCTGGGATTGAAAGCGCCAAACCAGGCATCGGAATAATCCTGGGAAGTGCCGGTTTTGCCAGCCCACACCGAGTTTACCCCATATATTCCGGCCATGGTTGCCCCGGTGCCCTCGCGTACTGCCTTCTGCAGCATGGCAGCCATCAGGATGCTTGATTCCTCGCTGAGAACCCGCTCCCCCGGCCCGGTGGCTTCCGCCTGGTACAGAAGGGTTCCGTCGGGCGACGTGATCGAAACAATGGCAGCCGGCTTCACCCGGAATCCCCCGTTGGCAAAAGAAGCATAGGCCACCGCCAGTTCCAGGAGGCTCGCCTCTGCGGTGCCCAGCGCCAGCGAGGGTGAATTACTGATCGGAAACGTAAAGCCCATGTTCTTCCAGACTTCATTTACCTTGTCAAATCCGATATCGAGATACAGATTCACCGTCGGCAGATTCATGGAATGGGCAAGGGCTCCAGCCAGGGAGTATTTTCCCCCGGTTGAATGGTCATAATTTTGCGGATTCCAGTTTTTATATCCCGATAGTTCGATCGGGCTGTTATCCAGGTACCGGCAGGGACGGATGCCATTTTCGAGTGCAGCTGCGTAAATGAAGGGCTTAAAGGCTGAGGCCAGCTGCCTGCTGGCAACAATCTGGTCGTAGGGGTAGCTCTGGAAATTAATTCCGCCAACCCATGCCCTGATTTCACCGGTTGAGGGATCCATGGCCAGGAGGCCGGCATGCAGGACCACGTCCGAAAGGTCAAGGCTGTCATTGATCGCCCGAAGCATCCGGATACCCGATGGGCTGTTGTACTGCTGAACCAGCCTCTTTTGCATCATATCCAGATGTTCCCGGTATGCCTCGCGGGCAAACTGCTGGAGCCTGAAGTTCAGGGTGGTCTTTATAACCAGGCCGTCCTGCTCCAGGTTCCACTCCCTGCCGGTGATCCTGGAAGCCTCATTCAGTATCTTTTTGGCTTCCGATTTCACCCTTACCAGAAAATAGTCTGCGGGACCGCCCGATTCCAGGTTCGCATAATCGGATTTCAGCGGCAGCCCGCACAATGAATCGGCCACATCGGATTGCAGGTATTTGTATTTGGCCATCTGCATCAGCACCACATTGCGCCTGACCTTTGAATTTCCGGGGTTCAGATGCGGATTGTAAACCGTATTGGCCTTCAGCATCCCTATCAATACCGCCGATTCTTCCATGCGGAGCTGACCGACACCTTTATTGAAATAGCGTTGTGCCGCCGATTCGATGCCGAACACGTTTTCTCCGAACGGCACGGTATTCAGGTACAGGGCCAGAATGTCTTCCTTCGTGTAGCTTTTCTCCAGGCGGCGGGCGATCAGGGCCTCCCTGATTTTATTAACAGGCAGCGAAAGAAATCCGTAGCTCCTTCTGCCAAACATATTCTTGATGAGCTGCTGGCTGATGGTGCTGCCACCTCCTGCATCGGGGTTTCTGAACAGAATAGATTTGAAAATGACACGTAAAAGACTACGGGAGTCAATCCCCTCATGTTCAAAAAACCGGACGTCCTCCGTAGCAAGGAGGGCATTGATCACATGAACGGGGATCTGGCCGTAGGAGATATTCGTCCGGTTCTGGGCAAAATATTTTCCGATCAGCTCGCCATCTTCGGCAACCACCAGGGAGGCTGTCTTGTTCTTATAGGCAAGCAGTTCCGATTTCGTGGGTAAGGACCCAAAGGCTCCGAGATAAATGGAAAGGATAAAGGCACCGAAAAGCGTAGCTCCTGCCAGGAACAAGACTAACCCGATTATAAGGATCTTCCTTTTCAGTATTATTTTCCTCCCTGAAGCCAAACACCTTTCCGAATGTACGGAGCCGCAACAGCTTCATTCAGCATGAAAGCCGCCACATCAGCCCTTGAAACAGAGCAGTTTGCCAGTTTTTCCGCTTGCACCAAAAAGTGTGATTTTCATGCGTTGAAATTACTTATATATTCTCTCTTTATTCTGATAACCCTCGCTTGGGTTATACCAATCAGGATATAACGAACCACCGCTGGAGGCCCAGCTTCTGAAATGAGTGTATGCTTTTTCAAGATCGCCTTTTTCAATACTATATTGAAAGCTTAACGGGATGTTCAGCATCCAGGGAAAGTTATCCTCCGAAACATAGTACTTCCCTGAAGCGGGAACCGTATGATCCTTGTTCAGGCCAAAAAGGGTCACATCAGCCAGGGATGTTGGTGGATAGGATGCCAGGTGAATTTCCTTGCCCCTCGTCCCGTTTATAATCAGAAAGGGATTGTAGGGCGCATTGCTGATGCTTTTTTCAGGTACAGGAGCTGTAAAAGTAACTCTCACGGTTATTTCCTTGGGGACCACCCAGGTTGAACCCGGTACAACGTTTACCCCTGTCCCTCCCCCGGGGTGCGGTAAAAGATCATACGCATTCTCAAAGGCAATAATTACTGCCTTTGATTGCCCCTTCTCCGTGCCATTGGCCGACAACGGAAACAGGCCATCGGGAACAACCTGACCACTGACAGATGCAATTGCTGATGGCGCAACAGGCAGCTCGAAACCCAGCCCGTTGGCGAAGGAGGCTCCTATTGCCCTGACCTTCACCTTTATATTCATCTCTACAACCCTGTTTTGAGCATCGATGACGGTATGAAACTGATAATCTGTGACTAAGTCATTAAAGTCAAAATCCCCATAAGCAGGCCACAAGTCTTCGGCCACAAGGGTTCCAAACTGACCTTCAGCCGGATAAAAATGATTATAAGCCTTTGTGATGTCATCGGGATATTTGTCATAGTTGTCAAAAACCCCGTCCTTGTCCCTGTCGTTTGGCGAATCAATCAGTGGAATATTACCGGTATTAACGGCTGTAGGCGGGTTGGCAGTTACATAAAAAACAGCATCGTTAAAATCATTGTCACAATAACCCTGACGGCTCAAATCCTCAAAACCCAGCAGCAAAATCTTCCTGTTCGGATCATTCAGCAACACCGTATGTTGCCTGATTTCAGGTTTGGTTTCGGGATTTAATGCAGGTTCGGAATAGAACGTAAGTTTTTTCTCGACAATCCCATTTGTATATCCGCCTTGAACCAGGAACCATCCCAAGGCTGTTCCTGCCGGAAAGCGTCCCAGAAACACTTTATTCCCCGATTCCAGTCCACCGCCATATCTCACATAGTCAACAGTCGGGAAAATAATTATGTGCTTCTGTATCTGAGAAATTGATGTGAGGATCGTTCCAGCCGGATAGGTATAGTACCCTAATGAATTCAGGTATCCGGCTCCTTCATGTACAAAAGTGATCCAGACGTCGGCCTCTGCGTCAAGCTGGACATCGGTTTCATTTCCGGTAGCCAGATAGGATGGGTGGGAGGTTGTTACCGGAGATTTTTCAGGCAGGGAAGTATTGATATCATTCAGAAGAGCCGCACTGATCACATCATTTTTAGCTTCAAGGTAATCCGGTTTTCCTATCGAGTTCCAGCCCCCCATATACGTATAAAAGGAGCTTGATTTGAACCGGCTTTTATCAGTTCTGTTCTCAAATGCTAAAGGTGAAGCAGCAGATCCACCAAAAGTATAATTCACAGATCCGCCAACAACCTCAACCCTTGCAATCTGTTCTAATCCAATAAACTCCGTGTAGAGAAACAGTTCAGATGCAGCTATTGGAATGACAATTTTCGTTTCTATCACTCCATGTAAATCGCTGCTCAGGGTTTTCAGCTTGCGGGCATCAGGATTGAGAGAATCACCTGTAATGGGATGATCAAGGTACACCGTTACGGGTACACCTGATAAAACCTGATAAGCATTTCTGACTGTAATGGACAAGTCGACTTCCCGGGTGGTTGCAAAATCAAATCCTTCCGGCACTTTAATTCCCTTGAACCCATCATCGATGATCGGAACATCGTAGGAACCATCACAACCAATGGTTGTAATAAGCACAATGCCTGCAACAATGTTACTGAATTTCATAGTGGTACCCTTTCCTGTTATGTCAAAGTTAATAAGGCATAACTGAGTTGCGTTATGGTTCTGTAACTATTTGACAAAAGCCAGGATGATCGAAGATCTTGACTTTCTGAAAGTTGGTTCTCTCAGGACGCGGGCTGGATCTTAACCTTCTTGTTCTTGATTTTTTGATCCGATATTTGTCCCAGCAAAGCAGTGATCTTGTCGCGCTTCACGGCTGCGAAGGCTGTATTATCTTTTACATCAATAAGGCCGACATCTTCCTTATCCAGGCCGCCTGTTTTCAGCAAAAAGCCCACGATATCCGTTTTGTTCACTTTGTCCTTTTTACCGGCCCCGATATACAGCGTAATCCATGGTGGCAGTTCGGGCAGGATCATGGTGTCGGGCAGACGGTAGCCTTCCGGAACCGGACTGATGTATTCAGGCAACACCTCATCTGCAGAAACAATGATGTAGGTGGTTCCTGTTGCATTCATTCGGGCCGTGCGCCCGTTGCGGTGCAGGAAAGCCTCCCCTTTTGAAGGCAGATGATAGTGGATGATGTTCCTGATCTCCGGAATATCGAGGCCTCTTGATGCCAGGTCGGTGCTGACCAGCAGATTGTTGCTCCCATTGCGGAACCGGACCAGCACCCCTTCGCGCTCGTCCTGTTCCAGACCTCCGTGGAAATAATCATTTAAAACCGATTTACTTTTGAGAAACTGACTCACCCGCTCAACGGCCTCCTTATGATTGCAAAAAATCAGGGTAGATCCACCTCCCAGGTCGCAGATCAGCCTGAGAAGGGTCACCAGTTTATCCCGATCTTCGGAGACTACCATCCGGATGGTGAGGTTCTCCTCCTTGCCTTCCTCTTTGGCGAAATCAAGCCGCTCAGGCGATCGTAACCCCACAAAATCAGGAATATCAATAGATTGGGTGGCCGAAGTCAGGACCCGTTTCCGGACATACTTTAACCTCCTGATAATGAATGACATTTCCTTTTCGAACCCAAATTCCAGCGATTTGTCAAACTCATCCAGAATTATCGTAAAAATCGAATCCGTTTCGAAATTTTCCCGGTAGATGTGATCGGCAATTCGTCCGGGAGTTCCGATCAGAACGGCCGCCGGCTCGGAGAGGTTCCGCTTTTCAATGCTCATGGAGTGGCCGCCAAAGCAGGAATTCACTTTGAATTCAGTACCCATGGAACGGAACACCTGTTCAATCTGCAATGCCAGTTCGCGTGAGGGAGCCAGGATCAGGGCCTGGACCTTTTTAAGATCGGGATCGAGTTTTTTCACCAGTGGCAGGAGAAAGGCCAGGGTTTTTCCCGATCCGGTTGGTGCCAGAAGAACCACGTCACCTCTTTTGTCAATCGCCTCAATAGAAGCCAATTGCATTTCATTCAGCTTCTCAATCTTCAGGGTATCCAGGATCTTTTTTACCGATATTTCGTTTTTCATGGTGCAAAGGTAGGAAAAGGTTGCTGGAACCCAGTTACCGGTTGCCAGTAACCGGTTGCCAGTTAGGCCGGCACTGAGGCCGGCCCGTACGGCATTGTTGTCATTCTGGTGAAAACCAGAATCTCCTGACTAAGCTCTGAGGCATGGGATCCTGACTTTCGTCAGGATGACAGCCACAACGTACCGGCCAGCCTTAGCGCCAGCCTAACCGGCAACCGGTAACTGGCAACCGGCAACCGGCGTTAACCGGCAACCGCCTTCGATATCGCCGCAACCTTCCCCGAAAGCTCCTCATACCGGATCCACGCATCCCGTCCCGGCCGCTGGTCGGTCCGGCTGATCATCGAGAAAAGATAGTTGATCTGATCCAGCAGCATCGGCTGCATATAGGTGCCCTTATCTGTCACCAGCTCTTTACGCATCAGGTTCAGCGATTCGAGCAGCCGGATTTCTGTGCGGGTCAGCCGCTTTTTGTCCTCTTTCTTCTTGTTCAGCGGCGACGCAAGCGTATCAACCTTTGCCAACAGCTCCCTGCCCTTCGTTTGCAGGGCCATCACCTTTTTGCTCAGCTCATACTGTTCTTCCAGATGAGCCTTAGTTAATCCCTCAGCCGCCAGGCGCGGATCAAGTTCAATCTCAATCGGTTGATTCTGAACCTGAAGAGCGGCTGTCAGTCTTATGGTATACATTCCCGGAGGGACCTTCAATCCGAAGCTTCTGCCTCTCATGGACCCGCCGCCGGCACTTTCTGCACGCAGGTTCCATTGAACCCTGTGGGACCCCTTTCCGCTTTCAGCTCTTAGTGCAGCAACCACTTCCCCGGAACCATCGAGAACCTCAAGCTTCACGTCCTTTTCATCCGATGCCAGGTAATAGTCGATCTGTGCACTGGAGACATCCGGAGAACGATAGCTAGTGCGCGGTTTTAACAGGGTCACCCCATACTGTCCAATAGCCACAGGCTGATGCAGGTATGATATATTATCGAGAATCCAGAAGGAACGCCCCATGGTCGAAAGAACCAAATCTTTCCTGTACACCTTGATGTCGGTCACTGGTGTCACAGGCAGATTCTTTTGGAAGGACTTCCAACTCATACCATCGTCTCCTGACATAAAAAGGCCGAATTCAGTTCCTGCGTATAAGAGTCCCACCCGGTCGGGGTCCTCGCGAACCACACGGGTTGGCCAGTCGGAAGGAATCCCGTTCTGGCCGTTGGTCAGCCGGGTCCAGGTTTTGCCGTAGTCGGTAGTCCGGTAAATGTAGGGTTCAAAATCCCCTAAGAGGTAACGATATGCTGCAAAATAGGCTTTGGCAGGATCGTGCGGCGATGCCTCCACGGTCTGGATCCTGCCGCCTTTCGGCATGTCAGGCGGCGTTACATTCTTCCAGGTTTTACCACCATCCTGAGTCACATGCACCGGTCCGTCATTGGAGCCCACCCAGATCACACCTTCCTTCAGCTTCGATTCTGTGATGGTGTAAAGGGTGCTGTAAAACTCCTCTCCTGTCACATCGCGGGTAATCGGACCGCCCGAGACAACCTGCTTATCAGGTTCAAACGCGGTAAGGTCCGGAGAAATCGTCTCCCAGGTCACCCCGTCATCGGTGGTCTTGTGCACAAACTGCGAACAGTGGTAAACCACGTTTGGATTATGCGGCGAAACATAAATCGGGGCAACCCGCTGGAACCGGTATTTCAGGTCTTTGGGATTAAATCCGTACAAATTCTCTGCGCCCACATTGTATTGCTTTTCGGCTCCGGTGATTTTACTGTAAACCCCGAATTTCCCCTTGCAGTTGGCATAAACGATGTTGTGATTGCCGGGCTTGGGCACGGCCGGACCTGTTTCGCAGCCGCCTACCGACAAGTAGGAATCCCCGCCCCTCCGGCCCATGATGGTGCTTGCCGATGAGATCGCAACGGTGGAGTTGTCCTGCTGGCCTGCATAGAGCCAGTAAATAAACTGGTCATCAAGATCCACCTGGTATAGTTCAGCCGTGGGTTGGTTCATCTGAGTTGACCATGTTTTGCCGCCATCGCGGGTTACATTGGCCCCACCATCGTTCGACTGGATCATGAGGTCGGTATTCGATGGATTGATCCACAGATCATGGTTATCTCCGTGCGGGGTAGACCGTCGTTCCCAGGTTTTTCCGCGATCCGAAGACTTGTAGTAGGTGGTAGAATTCACATGAATCACATCAGGATTGGTAGGATCCACGTCAACATTGGTATAATAAAAGGGTCGATCCAGAAGAGCGTTGAAATTGGACAGAAGCGAGAAACTAACCCCATAGTCTTCAGATAAATACAAGCCGCCTTTACCATCGGCCGCTTCGACAAGAACATATAAATTCGCTGGCTTGGAAAGACAAACAGCCAGGTCGCTCTTTCCCACTACACCGGATGGCAGCCCGCCGGTCAGTTTCTTCCAGCTCTCGCCGCCATCGGTGCTTTTATATATGCCTCCCTCAGACGATCCGGAGATGATCGTCCAGGGCAGCCGGCGGCCGGTCCAGACTGAGGCGTAAATAATATCAGGATTATCCGGGCATATTTCCAGATCACAGGAACCGGTTGAATCTGAGATATATAAAACCTTCTTCCAGGTTTTCCCTCCATCGGCGGTTTTGAACACACCCCTATCTGAATTCGCTTTGAAAGGATTACCAATAGCAGCCACCCAGCATACATCAGGATTGGACGGGTGAACCTCAACTGCACCGATCTGTCCGGCATCCTTCAGTCCAAGAAATTCCCAGGTTGTCCCGGCATCAACAGACCGGTAAACACCTTTTCCGATAATCACGTTGCTGCGGATTCCATCAGACCCGGTTCCTGCCCAAACAACGTCGGGATTGCTCTCCGACACGCGGACAGCTCCGATGGAACCGGTGGCAAAGAATCCATCCGAAACATTTCTCCAGCTCTCGCCATAATCGGTTGTTTTCCAAACGCCGCCCCCAGTGGCACCCATGTAAAACTCATTGGGCCTTGAGGTTACGCCGGCCACGGTTGTAACCCGTCCGCCGCGGGCAGGGCCTACATTCCGGAATTTCGGGTCCGAATTCAACCGGTTATCCGGGGAGTTTTGTGAAAGCAGCGATCCTGACCAAAACAGGAGTGCCAAAAAAAACAGATTTTTCATAGAAAGAAAGGGATTTTGTTAACAAGACTTTAGCATTATTTGGTTAGGGTGATCAGCGTAACCTCTGCCGGGCAATTAAACCGGACGGGCATGCCACTGACCCCCGCGCCTCTTGAGGTATATCCGGTCAGGTTGCCCAGTTGCCAGATCCCATGATTGAACTTCTTCCCTTCGAACTGGTGACTGACAATCGGAAAGCCCTCTTTCAGGCATATCTGACCTCCGTGTGTGTGGCCGCATAAATAGAGGTCATAGTGATTCTCGGATGCCGCACTTGCAAGCTCCGGAGTATGAACCATGGCTATCTTAAAACTGTAACCTTTTGTTTCAAGGCTGAGCAGCGCAGAATCGGTATAAAAGCTAAAAGGGTCATCCGTTCCGGTTATAAGAATCTTCTGATTGTCCTTATGAATTTCAACAGACTCATTAATAAGTAGTTCCATGCCAGATTCCTTTTCATAGCCCGACATCAGGTAGGTATCATGGTTTCCCAGAACCGCAAAGGTTCCATAGGGCGCCTGGATATATCGCGATAAAATATGCAGCGGCTTGAGAATATGGCTGAAACTCCCGGTATTATCACGGCGGTAATCACCGGTGAGAAGGCAGATATCGAACTTCAGGTTCCGTACCTTTTGAATGATCAGGGACGCCATGCCCGGAATACTGTCGATATGAAGATCGGACAAATGCAGGATCCTGAATCCATCAAAGGCTCCGGGCAGGTTCGGAAAAACCAGGCTTAACTCGTTGACTCTGATGGTTTTTGCATTACCATAACCTTTCTTGTAATACCCGGTAATCCTGAGGAGCAGTCCAAAAATTCTGAGCAGGCGGAGAAACAGATTCCAGTTGCTTTTAGACTTCTTTCCGCTTTTTTTTCGGGTAAAACCAAAATTCTCGAGGACCGACCGGTTCGCTGCCCAGATCAGTCTTCTTTCCTTGCGCACTTCTTCAGGATCGGAAAATCGATACATTTCAGTGTTACCAAAACTCTAAGGTACTAATTGCGAACCCAAAATTGCACGTTCCTGTTATTCAGCAGGCACAAAGACCAGCCTCACCGGCCCGAGCAATCCGGAAACCCTAAGGAACTGCATGGCGCCGGGACCTTCAAACTTCTTCACATTGGTGCGGGTTGAGCGGAGGCTGTCGGGGAGCTGGCCATCGCCGATGAGGCGGTTGGGCCATAGGTTGATGACCTCAATCCGTATGTCGTTGGTTCCGGGTTTCAGCCAGGGCGTAATTTCTACACGGAAAGGATCGGTCCAGAGCACTCCGGCTGATTGATTATTGACAAAGACCTCCGCAATCTCCTGCACATTTCCGAGATCCAGAATTATGGCCTCTGCACGAAGCTCATCGGGATTGAAATCCATGGTTTTATTGTAGGCGCCCTTCCCCGAATAGAAGCGGATTCCGGTATCCTCAAAATCGGTCCAGGATTTCAGCTCATCTACCTGTCGGCTGGCAGGAGGCGGACTGCCCCGATAGAAACGCAGCGACCAGGGGCCCTCCATATTTTTTATCCTGATATTTTTTCCGTCGCTGAAGCCGGGTTCCGGCCAGTCCGATGCCATAAACTGATGAATATCTAATAGATTACCTGAAATATCGGACTTTGGGCCGGGTGAAAACACGATGAAGGCGGATCCCTCGGGCGGCAGTTTGAGCGATATAAGGGTCCTGCCCTTTTCTTCCGTGTACCCGGTGATTGGGATAATGCTGCCGGTAAGCGGATCCCATAGTTCAGGGATCTTGCCTGTAACCCGGAAACTGCACTCAACCGATTCGTACCGGTTGGCCGGGGTTGGATTATACCGGTATAGCGTGTCGGAAACCCCGTACCGTGCGTTTCGGTTTACCACAAAGTAAATATCCGCCTCTCCGGCGGTCCGGTGAATCCAGTCGAGCTTCGTATCCATAAGGGGACTGGTAAATGAAAAATCAGGCCCGATATCCAGTGTTTTCAAGGCTCCTGCCGGATCCGATTCCACCACGGTGAGGCCCTGCTTCCTGAACTTTTCCACCATTTTTAGCACCTTAGGGTTGGGGTTTGGCTCCGGGGGCATAACCAGTACCGGATATTCCATTCCATCGGGCAGCACCAGCCTGCCATTTTTTACGGATGCCCGGGTGAGCAGGACTTCCGCATTGCATTTGTCCCAACCATAGCCGAAAGGGAGCTCTTTCAACTCATCCTGAAGGAAAACATAGTTCGGGACGTCATCACCGTAATACCAGAGCACGTCGGCCCGGAACAGGCCCTGGCTCAGCAGGAAGGAGCACCTGTTTATATAGGCGGTGAAGGTGCCGGCCTGGCTCCACCACGTGGCATGGCGGTTGAGATGGGTTCCGGCAAAATACTCATTGCCCGGCTCGACGAACTCATCCGGGGAGGAGGTATAGGTGTGCCAGAAAATCCGGTTCACCCCGGCGCAGAATATGCGGTCGAGCACGTTTTTCTGGTCGCGGGGAGAGCGCTCCCATTGAGGCCCGATGCTGGTTGGCCCTTCGGCAGCGACAAACCGTTTGCCGTAAATATGCGCAGCGCTGGCGCTCTGCTTCACGCACAGGCGCTCAGCCTCGGCTACCCGGTGGGTATTGCTTCGGGCCCAGAATTCGCCCATGGGCATCCCGCCGATCCCCAGAACCCGGAGTCCGTCAACCGGAGCCGAATGCGGTCCGCCTGCCTCGGGGTGTATCATCAGGCCATAGTCAGCGGCCAGATCCCGGAATAATCCGTAGCAGTTTTCTGCCACGCAATCCCCTACCGTCAGCCGAAAATCCTTTAAAAACCGGTCCGACAGTTCACGGCTCCCAACCACCCGGTTCGTAAGCACCGGAAGGTACTGCATCATGTCGTAGCCCCTGTATTTTCTGAATTCCCGCTGAAAATCCGCTGTCCAGTTGGCCACCCCCATCTCCCAGCTGTCGGTGGCCACATACTTGAGGCTCTTGCCTGCTTTCTGCGCCCGTTCAATGATCGGAACAGCCACAACGCTGAAGTGCTTCTTTAAAGCTTCCCGGCTCAGGTGGTCGAAAGAAAGGCCGTCCCATCCGTCGCTGGCCGTGCTCACCCGGGCGCCTGTGCAGGTGTACCCGTAGCGTACAATGATCCAGTCGCCGGGAGGAACATTCCACTGCAGCCGGCCATTGCTGAAATGCTTATCAAGCCTGATAATTTTATCGGGATCGAGCACAACAGCCGGATCTGACCCAGCCTCCCGGAGTTTGTACAGAGGATAGATCCCTTTCCAACCCAGCGCCCGGTTGAGGGATTTGATATCCCAATTGAGAATCTGTGAAGGGGGATTCCCTGCGACATCTGCAGGAAAAGCCTGAACGGTTATATCCTGATAGTACAGCAGGGTATCCGGCAGGGGAAGTAATTCATCATAACGAACCGGTCCCTTGACCCGGATCTCTTTCAATGTCAGTTTTTTGAGGGCATCAGCCGGTGTGATGTGCGGTCCGCCGGGATTCCATCCGCTGGTTATATTCATGCTGAGTTCAAGCCCCAGCCGGTCGGCCTCACGCACGGCATGTTCAAGGAGCTGCATCCATCCTTCACTCAGGAAGACCGGTCCGGCAGGCGTTTTATGGGCTACCGCATAATTGGAGGATCCGGCATCAAAAATGAGGGCACCTCCAAATCCCTTAGCCTGCATCTCTTCCAGGTCCTTCGTAATCGATTCCTCTGTGGCCATGCTGTTGAGCCACCACCAGAAAACCCGGAGACGGGCCTCGTTGGGGATATCCCTGAACCCCACTTTTAACTCAGTGAGAGTTGGAGGGGCTGAACTCCCGGTTGGCTTGCGGGATGTGCTGCAGGAGGCAGTAACGAATATCAATACTATGAATATCAGAATTCTGCCTGTTGCTGCCCTATCGGGTTGGATTGCTGCTACCATAAGACTAAGATAGCAAAAAACCCCGGCCTTCAGGCCGGGGTTTTGTTTCTCCCATTCACATTCCTTTTTAGCTCCTGCGCTAGATTCCGCTCACAACTGAGTGAGCAATGACGTAAACCGGCCCCGATGGAACCGTAATCGTATAAGTATCGGTGGAAACACCGCCTAAATTCTCATGTATATAAGGAAACTGGCCGGGTGCCACCGTAAACTTGTTACTCTTTTTCGGATATTTTTCTGTTCCAACATACAAATGGGTCTCCTTCAATTTGTAGGGAGCGTTCATAGTATAGGTAACAGTTGCTGTACTGTTGCTGTTGAACACCACATTCAAGGTACCAACCAGTGTTCCTTTTTCCGTATCACATTGACCGGCACCGGCCCAGATAGGCAGGTTGTAGGTAGTTCCGGGAGTCAGCTTGTTAGTCCATCCCCACCGGCCGAAACCGTCTTCGATGAAACACACGTTCAGGTCGCCTCCCTTGGCAAATGCGGTCTCTTCGCCGTCGCCGCCTTCACCCGGATCCCCGGGAACATAAACATCGGCAGGAACTCCAACACAGAATCCGAGTACAAAATCATAGACATTGTCCTCGCCTGGATCGAAGTATTCGCTGGTGCTTGTATAATCAGGTGTCAGATACAATTTGGTACCGTTATCGCTGAAGTACCAGTCGGTCCTTTTAACATATTCGAAAACCGGTTCCATGCTTGCATCCATCATAATCTCCTGGTACATGTACATGGTAAACCGATATCTGTCCTCAACATCAAGACGGTCGACATATTTTATTCCCAGCGGCTGGGCCGAGGCGTTGCCGTTAGCATCTACGGTGTAGGTTCCTTCATTGCTGTATGTTCCGATGATGGTTGAGTAGGATCCGTCTCCTGCGTCATCGCGGCTTACCTCAATCTTGAAGATAGCCGGCATATCAACTTTCGGGAAATTTCCATAAAGGCTTCCTACATAATTCTCAAAATACTCGGTGCAGAAATCACCAAAGAACCACTTCTGGCGAATGGTAAGCAGGTTTGGCTTGAACCAGGCAAAACCAAATTCTTTATATTTCGTCTCCTCAAAGCAGAGAACCTCAATGCCTACCTCCATCTTTTCAAATGCAGAAACCGTGAAATTAACCGGCAAGGCTGCTGTTACAAAGGCGCTGAAACTTGCGGTCGCTTCCGGAGCCGCCCTTACCACCACATCGTCGTCTTTCGACAAGGGATCACCAGCTGATTGCATCAAGGCGAAAACAGTTACCGTGTGGTTTCCTGGAACCAGCTTGACGGCCTGGGTATACAAAACATTATTTACCGTAAACACGGCCGGATAGTATTTGATGCCGTCAATCACGACTAATGCGTAATCGGCATCGGCATTCGGACAAGCATCAGCCGGTCCGGTCTTCAATCCTTTAAGGCCTCCATTTTCAACATAACTCGTAAAAGTTACATCCTGCGGAGCATTCGGGTCGGTACCCGGAGTCTCTTTGGTACAGCCGGCAAAAATCAATGCAGCTGAAAACACCAATAACATAATTTTATTCATGACTCATATATTTACTTACCAGATGCGCCATCAAAAACCCAACCAATAAAGGTATGTTCCTCATAATCATTGCATTTCAAAATTTTCATACATACCATTTATCCACAATCCGGAAAAAAGCTGTGAATAACGGACTAAAGAATTGATCCTGACAGAAAGCATCTCGTTTGTTTTTGATATAACTACCTTTAGTTCATGAAGGTATTAGTCATCGGAGGCACCGGATTTATCGGGTTTCATGTGGTTCATTCACTGATCAATAACGGGCATGAGGCTCGCGTCTTGGCACTTCCGCCCACGCCTGAAGGATTGGCGCTGCCCGCTGAAGTGAGCGTTGTTGAAGCCAACCTGAACCTATTGCCTGATGAGGAATGCATCCGGCTGCTGAGCGGTTACAAGGCCTTTGTATTTGCAGCCGGAGCCGATGACCGCACCGTTCCTGACAGGCCTGCACTCCCCTTTTTCATGGATGCAAACGTTAAACCACTCGTCCGGCTTATTTCGCTGTCGCGAAAGGCTGGATTGGAAGCCGGTATCGTTATGGGTTCCTATTTTACGCATTTCAACCGGATCTGGCCGGAAATGAAACTCGCCGAGAGACATCCGTATATTCAGAGCCGTGCCGAACAGCAGCGGCAGGGATTTGAGGCGGCAGGGCCCGATTTCCGGCTGATGTTTCTCGAACTTCCCTTCATTTTTGGTTCAGTGCCGGGACGGCAACCGCTGTGGACCCCACTGGTTCGATACCTCGAATCCGGCTGGCCTGTTTTCTGCCCTGAAGGAGGCACAGCCGTGGTTTCGGTGAAAACGGTTGCAACCGCTGCAGCTGCGGCCCTTGAAAGGGGGAAAGCACAGCAGTGTTACCCGCTTGGCGAAGAGAATCTCACCTGGAACGAACTGTTTGCCAGATTATCACCAACGGAGGGAAAGAAGGTTAGATTACGATTTTTACCGGCATGGCTTTTAGAGAGCGCGCTTGCCCTTTTTGGATTTTATCATCGGATTAAAGGTAAAGAAGGGGGACTGCACACCCGTTACTTGCCTGACATCCTGTTGAAAAACACATTTCTCAGCGCGCAGGAATCACCCATACTGCTGAATTACCGTGCTGCCGGAATGGATGAAGCATTTCAAGAAACCCTTGAATCAGCAAGAAAGAGTTTCTGATATCTTACTAATTTCCCTTCTTAACCTCGATCTTGCTCAGGAGCTTGATATCGGTAACCGTTGTATAATCATATTGATACAGTCCGTCATCACCGATCAGCATCAGCACTCCCCTAACCGGGATGGCATCATACGCCAGGATTTCGGGAAACTGGGCCAGCATGTGTTTATTGACTGATAACGGATCCTTTACATCATAGACTTTAAGTCCGGCATACCCGTCGCAGATAAAGAGGGTATTGCCGTCGATTCCCAGGCCATAAGGATTTTCCATCGGGTAGGTTTTCAATTCGACCGGTTTCCGCAGATCGGCCACCGACAAAACCACCAGTTGGTTCACATTGTTGCCGCAGGTATTGCCTCCACGAAGGGTAACAAAGGCCAGGTTATCCCGCACCACCACTGGATCACACCCCGTGAGATGCCAGAAATCACTGATGTACATAGGAGATGTGGGGGATGAAATATCATAGATCCGCATGCCGTTCTGGGCGCCGAGGAACATCGTTTCTCCCAGAATAAACATTGTTTCAATCGCCCAGCCGGCATTAAACTCCCTGCGGAGCACCAGGTCATCGGGACGCGCGATGGACAGGATATGCAGATCCGTGTTATCCACTGCATATAAGGTTGTACCCGTTATTCCGAAACGGGCCATTGACCCTCCAACACCAACTCCGGCGCCGGTTACTCCGCCGGTTACCCCGCCATTGGTGGCGTCCTTAACCCAGCCGTCTTCCCAGCCATAAACCGGATAGTAATTGTTTTCAAGCGCCTGCTTTACCTTTTTAATCTCCCAGTCAACCACTACCCCTTCGGTTTCTTCAATCTTGGCCAGTGGATATTTGGTATCATAGGCCGGTATCGAATAGGGCAGCACATCGGTAACCCGGTCCACTTCCTTAACATTTGACAGGTTTGAAATGTCGAGAGCAACAATGTCCACGTAACTGTCGGCATAGAGTATATTGTCTTTTACGGCGATATCCACATTGCCTGGAATGTTAATGAATGCTGTGTTTACCGGGTTGGCCGGATTGGAATTATTAATCACATGAATGCCTTTCATCTCCTCAACGATGAAAATATAATCATCCTTGAAATAGATTTTACCCGGATTTACCAGGTCGGCAGGCCCACCCTGAGTGATTGCCTGGCGGAGGTCTTCATAGCTCATGTATACCGGACTGTTTCCGGTAAAGATCTCGGTAAACTGATCCCGGCATGAAGTTCCGGCAAGCATGGAGATCAGGATAATATAGAATATCGATTTTTTCATAATGGGAAGATTGTACGATTTCATTTATCTGAAGAGAATTCCGATTTTCAGCACCAGGCGGTTGTAATCGGCAAGCAGCCGATGGTCGTCGGCAGCTTTATAGAACAGACGCTGATTGCGGTATCCGACCGAAAAGATCACTCCAAAATTATCGGAAAACATGTTGCGGATGCCGAATCCCGGGTTAAGCAGCCAGCCGCCCTGTGCCTTATAATTGGTAACCGTGTAGTTGCCGTTCCAGGGCATGGTTGAATAATAGCGGTTCACGTTGCTGTAATCATCATCCAGCGCAAGCGAATAACCGCAGTCCAGCATAAAGAAAGGTGAAAAACTGCTGTTTCTGACATAATAACGGAGATCTAAAAATAGCGGCATATAACTGCCGGAAAGAAATTCAACTCCTAAACCCAATCCGGCCGACAATTGTTCCGTTAAATGCCAGCCGTTGATGGTCATAAAGGAGAACGGGGCAACGTGGGCATTTTCAGGAGACCCCACCAATAATCCGATATCGGTAATATTGTAATAACCGGTAAAGGAATGGTTGCCCTGAGGGGCTTTTGATTCGGCTATCTGGCTGAATGACTGTATATTCAATGCCAGCGCAGCCAGCAGTAAAATGATATTTTTTTGCATAAAAAAACCTTTATCCGTTAAGAAGTGACAATAAACTCGCCAACTGAACGGATAAAGGTACGAAATCCGGGAGGGTTAGCCCTGATCAGGCAGATACAATTTTCACTGCTTTCCTCAAATCCGGGTTTATCCGGATAAAACCTGATCCTTCCTCCCTGAGAATATACCCTTTGTGGGTAAGGTCCTGGATTGATTTCACCCCGGGAGCCTGAGCAATTCTAAGGTCCATGATAATGTCGCCGGGGTAAGATCTTCCCTTCCGCAAGAGGCTTCCCAAAATCAGCCTCTCTACTTTTTTTATCCCGATCCTGAGTTTCAGGATTAGCAGGATATCTGTTCTCCTCGCTTTCATAAAAAGAAATCTAAAATGTTGAGTACGGTTCTGTTACCAATATACGAAGGTTTTAGCAAATTCGTACCTATTTGAGGAAGTATTTGACAAATGCTTCGGTTTTGGCAACAACCGCGTCTCGGCGAGAAGACTTTAAGACTGTAAGACTTAGAGACTGTAAGTTGGGAGTCGGGAGTCGGGAGTCGGGAGTCGGGAGTTCTGCGGTCTACGGTCGTCGGTCATCGGTCATCGGTCATCGGTCATCGGTCGTCGGTCATCGGTCATCGGTCACTACAACACACACCGGCTGCGGCACTTCCGCTGACTGACCTGTTGGGGTGAGCATTCCGTTTGCTGGATTGATTTTATATACGTTAATGGTATTGGAGTTTTGGTTGGCAACAAGCAAGTATTCACCGGAGGGAACGATGAGGAAGTTGCGGGGGGTTATTCCGCCAACCGGCTGATGACCGGCAGGGCTGAGCGCCCCTGTTTTCTGATCAAGGCTGAAAACGGCAATGCTGTCATGTCCCCGGTTTGATCCATATAAAAACCTGCCATTGGGATGGACATGAACATCGGCACAGGTATTCTCCCCTTTGAAATCATTGGGAAGCGTCGACAGTGTCTGGATTTCTCTCAGAGAACCGCTCGAAGATTCGAAACTCAGGGCCGTAATGGTTGAATTGAGCTCGTTGATGACAAAAGCATGCCGTCCATCAGGAGAAAAACAAAAATGCCGGGGTCCGGCACCTGGTGCGGTCTGGAAGAAGGGTACGGATGCGGAAGTAAGCTGACCGGATTCGGCATCGAACCGGTAAATCATGATTTTGTCAATACCCAGATCGCAAGCGTAGGCATATTGGTTATCGGGCGAAAGATTGATGGAATGGGCATGTGGTTTTTCCTGCCGGCTGGTGTTCGGGCCCTGTCCGGAATGCTGTTTAACGCATACGGCTTCTCCCAGAGTACCGCCCTGGGCGACCGGAAGGACAGCAACGTTTCCTCCCGTGTAATTGGCAACCAGGACAAATTTGCCGTTAAGGCTTACCGTAAGGTGGCAGGGATCTGCGCCCAAACTGGGCTGACTGTTTATGAAAGTCAGGCTGCCGGATCCCTTGTCGATTTTCCATGCGCTGACTGCACCGCCCGATGTACCGCGGAAATCAGAAACTTCTTTTACGGCAAAGAGCAGATTTCCATCTGGCGACAAAGCCAGAAAGGAAGGATTCTCTGCGGCAATTGCATCCATCCGGGCAGAAAGGCTGCCGGTTGAAGGACCAAAATCGCACAGGTTGATTCCTTCAGCACGCTTGTCAGTATAGGTTCCAACATATATTACAGATCTGCCGATACCCTCCAATATCCCTTTGCTGAAAGCGGGGAGCCCTGCCACAGTTATTCCGGCCAGCCCAACGGTGCCTTTCGAGATGAATTCTCTTCTTTCCATATAAAGAATATTTTCGGATAAAAGTAAAGAAAAAGAGCCGGCATTTCTGTCCGGCTCTCTGGCTCCACGGTTGAACCCGTGAAGATATATCGCGTCGAAGGATTGCTACTGCAGATAGGAAAGGTCTGTCATCCAAGGCTCAACCGGCAGGCTTTCAACCGCTTCGGTGAGATACCCCTCTTCAAACATCCATGCTTCGAGTTGTTGGTCATTAAGTTCTTTGAAAACCAGAACATAATCTTCGGCATCTTCATCCGTGAAGGAGATCGTTACGTGATCGATTTTACCCAGGAAGCGCTGTACCCGGTAAACATCGTCGGCTTCCATCTGGTCACCCAAAATCTTGGCCAGATAATCGATAATCGGTTTGTCCATGTTGAGAACAACCGATTTCTTATGATTACGGTCTTTTAGACGGTCATTGGCTTGTGCAGGAGCAACCATTGCAATCGTGAGCAGGGCAACCACCATCAGTTTGATTAAAGCATTTGATTTCATTTTATTTCCTCCGTTATTTTTTAATTTTTGTTTCTACTAATAAGACGGTCCGATTACGATTCTGTTACATGGCATATTGTTAAACTATGTGAAGATTAGGCACTTTATGGTTAATGCCCTGTTAACGGATTACCGGTGAATAACCCCTGGTTGCCGGTTACCGGTTGCCGGTTGCCGGTTATTGGCCTGTGCGTTCCGGGAATGCGATTTCAGAAATGCCGGTAAATGGGGGGAAATAGCATGGCGAAAAGCAGGGGTTACCAGTTACCGGTTACCAGTTACCGGTTACCAGTTAGGCCAGAACTGTCATTCTGGTGAAAACCAGAATCTCCTGACAAATGCTCCGAGGCAGGAGATCCCGGCCTTCGCCGGGATGACAGTTCTGGCCTAACCGGCAACCGGCAACTGGCAACCGGCAACCGGCGTTAACCGGCAACCGGCAACTGGCAACCGGCAACCGGCTTCACCTCCCAAAACAATACATCGCCTTCGTCGTCCTAAGGTAGATCCTGCCATCGGAAATGGCCGGAGTGGCGTTACACTCTTCTTTCAGGTCGGTCTGGGCCAGAATATCCAGCGTCCCGGTGGTCCCAAGCACTGTAATTTTGCCCGTCCTGCTGACGAAGAATACTTTTCCGTCGGTGGCCACGGGCGAGGCATAAAATGAGGACCCTCCACCGGTAAGCCTTCCAGTGGCTATGACTTCGCCCGACTGAGGCTTGAAAGTGGTCACTAATCCATTATCGCTGAGCATGAATAGCACACCATTATATAGTAAGGGCGAAGGAAGCTGGGGAACATTTTTATGGTAAGCCCAAACTGTACTGGCCTGTGTCATATCGCCGGATCCTCCGAGTTTAATTCCCAGCATGGCATTGACACTGGCCATCGAGGCCTTGAAATTGTTCCACTCCTGTTCATTCAGCTGACCATCCTGGCTCAGGTCCATGAATGGGGCAAGCTCGTACATCTGATTCTTTGGCAGCTCGGCAGGAGTGATCAATCCGTTCTTGTCCAGGTCAAAGCCAGCCAGAGCAACGCTGAAAAGGGGAAGGTGGACAATATTCTCAGGCTGGTTCATTGGGGAGGCATACCCGTTGATAAAAACCATCCCTTCAGAAATCACCGGCGTGGATTTCATCTCGAAGGAGAGCCCGCTGACCCACCAAATCCGCTCGCCTGAGCGCCCCGAGTAAGCCGTAAGGTTGAAGGAGCCAGGCACGATTACCTGAAGTTCCCCATTTTCTGGCTGATACAGGATCGGCGTACAGTGTCCGCTCATAGCCTCGGGCCTCTCGGTTCTCCATGCTTGTTTTCCGGTCTTCCTGTTAACCGCAATGATAAAGGAATGGGTATTCTGATCACAGACCAGAATGACATTATCGCCTGCCAGTATGGGAGATGAAGCCATACCGTAAATATTATTGAACGGACCCAGCGGAAATCGCCAGAGTTCCTTTCCTTTCAGATCATACGATATCAGGCCAAAATCCGTAAAGAATAGGTAAACCGATTTGCCATCGGTCACCGGGGATGGTGAGGCCGGATTGTTTCGTCCGTCTATTCGCTCATGACGCACCCTGGGTGCTTCCACCCTCCAGAGTTCTTCGCCCGTTGAACGGTTCAGGCAGATGGTGAATAATTTATCCTGATCTATTGCACTAACCAGAATCAGGTTACCGGTTATTACCGGCGATGAGTGCCCGGAAGGTAGCTCATGCCTCCAGATCATGTTCTTATCGAGGGCGATCTCCAGAGGAACCGGACCTGATTCGCAGACCCCTGATCCATTCGGGCCCCGGAACATCGACCATCCTGCATCTCCCCTGGATTGAGCAGATAGGGTGAGACTATTGCTATATATCAGAATAAACAATAACCGGTATAAAATCCTGATTTGCATGGTTTGGTTTTAAGTTAGAAATTCTGGCTTTCCAATTCGCAAAGGTAAGACGCATTGATCCCGATGATAATTACGAAAAATATTTTCCGGTTTTTCTCCATTCCAGACTCTTGGTTGCATATATATATAATATGATAGGTGGTACCTGAGGCCAGGGATTCCAGCTTTCGCTTGAATGACGGTTCTGGCGAAATAACCAGCAACCGGCAACTGGCAACTGGCAACTGGCTTTAACCAGTAACCAGCAACCAGTAACCAGTAACCTACTATCTTTACCAAAAATTCTACCCATCCCATGAAAGCTATTTATCTGGTGAAATTTGGCGAAAGCAAGAATGCTTTTGAGATCCGTGAGACGGAAAAACCTGTGGCCGGTGATCACGATGTGGTGATCCGGGTTCATGCCTCCGGGCTCAATTTCGCTGATGTGATGGCCCGCCGGGGTCTGTATAAGGATGCTCCTCCGTTGCCCGCGGTATTGGGTTACGATGTGGCCGGGACCATTGACCAGATCGGAAAGGAGGTAAAAAACCTAACTATCGGGCAGCCGGTTTTGGGTTTTACCCGCTTCGGCGGATATGCCGAATATGTTGCGACTCCGGCTGATGCGGTTACTCCGATGCCCGAAGGCTGGGACTATGCCCGGGCTACTGCCCTGGGAACGCAGGCCTGCACGGCCGTATATCTTACCGAAGAGGCTACGCACCTGTATCCCGGTGAAAAAGTGCTCATTCAGGCTGCCTCCGGCGGCGTGGGAAGGCTTCTGGTTCAGATCGCGAAACATTACGAATGTGAGGTTTTCGGGACCGCATCCACCGCCAAGCTTGATTATCTGTTTGAGATCGGGGTTGACCACCCCATCGACTATATGAAGCAGAATTTTTTTGAAGTGATCAAGGGCATGAACACCAAACTCGATGTGGTTTTTGACAATCTGGGCGGCAAGCGCTACAAGCAGGGACTAAAGCTCCTGGGGCCCTGCGGGCGGATCATCAGTTATGGAGCTGCTGATCAGAACAAAGGATCGAAAACAAGCAAATGGGACACAATCAAGCTTGGACTGGGTTTCGGTTTTCATAGTCCGATACCGCTGGTGGTCAAATCCCAGGCGATGATCGGGGTCAACATGCTCAGAATTGCCGACAACCGGCCCCTGATCATGAAAAAAATGCTCAGCCGGTCGGTTGAACTGGCCAGGACAGGTGTACTGAACCCCAGGCTGGACAAAACTTTCCCGGCGGATCAGATCGGGGAAGCCCATGATTGGCTGGAATCCAGGAAATCAATGGGCAAAGTGGCAATTATCTGGTAACATGGAACAATCCACCGAAAGCGCAGCCCTCTGGGCCTCGCGGTTTATCAACAACACCAACCGTCATGTCTTTCTGACCGGAAAGGCAGGAACGGGAAAAACCACCTTTCTGAGGGCTATACGGGAATACACGCATAAAAACACGATTGTTGCCGCTCCCACGGGTATAGCGGCCATCAATGCCGGAGGGGTTACCCTCCATTCCCTATTGCAGCTGCCTTTTGGAGCATTTCTGCCCACAAACAAGTTGCCAGAGAATGAATCGATAACTACCCAATTAAATACACCTGCCTCACTTTCGAGCCGGCTGCAGATGCACCAGAACCGGAGAAGGATGCTCCAGGAGATGGAACTACTTATCATTGACGAGGTTAGCATGCTCCGTGCGGATCTCCTCGATGCAATCGACCTCACACTGAGGCTGGTACGAAGAGCAAAGAACAAACCCTTCGGCGGAGTCCAGATCCTGTTTATCGGCGACCTGTACCAGCTGCCTCCGGTTGTGAAGGAGGACGAATGGTCATACCTTAAGAACCATTATATCACATCCTTTTTTTTCGATGCGCTGGCACTGAGGAACAATCCCCCGGTTTATATCGAACTGCAGACCGTTTACCGCCAGGTGGATGATTTCTTCATCAATTTATTGAATCACTTCCGCGATCACTGCGTTACCAGCGAAGACATCAACCTGCTGAATACCCGCTATGATCCGGGTTTTCAATTAAAGGAGAATCCCGGATATATTCTTTTGACTACCCATAACTGGAAAGCCGACAAAATCAACAAGGAAGCCCTCGACGCATTACCTGCTGCAGTGGTCTCATTCGATGCCGAAATCGAGGGCGAATTCACTGATTCGCAGTATCCGGTAGAATTCCAGCTCAACCTTAAAGAGGGTGCCCAGGTGATGTTTATCAAGAATGATCCTTCGGGCGAGCAGCAATTTTTCAATGGTAAAATCGGAACCATTGCAAGCCTTGAGGAAGACCGGATTGAAGTGGAATTCCCCGATGGCTCTCCTTCGGCAATAGTTACAAGGTATACCTGGGAAAACAAGAAATTTGCCCTTTCCGGGGAAACGAATGAGATCCTGGAAACGGTTACCGGTACGTTTTCTCATTATCCACTAAAGCTGGCGTGGGCAATCACGGTGCATAAAAGTCAGGGCCTGACCTTTGAAAAAGCGATTATTGATGTAGCCGGCGCGTTCGCTCCGGGGCAGATATATGTAGCACTTTCCAGGCTGGTGACGCTCGAAGGACTGGTACTTACTTCCCGGGTTCCTCAGTATGGCCCTGAGCAGGACCAATCGCTTGAAACCTATGTAAGCAGTAAAAAATCTGAGAAGGGAATCGATGAAACCCTTGAAATGGAGACACAGAGGTATGTTAAAGAGTCTTCTATTGATGCCTTCAGTTTTGGCCCGATGTTAAACAAGGTCCAGTATTACTGCGAAACTTATTCCAAAGATGAGAAGCGATCAGCAAAACAGCTTTTTAAGCCGTGGGCTTATCAGCTTAAATCTGACCTGATTCCGGTAAAGGAGACTGCCGACCGCTTCATAAACCAGATTCAGCGGATTATCAGCATCCGTTCTGATGATTACCTGATTCAACTGAGTGAACGGATTAAAGCTGCCAAGAAGTATTTCGGCGAGCAGCTGACCGGATTCTCACAGCGGGTTTTTGACCACATTGCGGTGGTAAAAGGGCATCCGAAAAGCAAAACCTATCAGAATGAGCTTAAAATTCTGGAGCAGATCTTCTTCAAGCAGCTTCAGATGATCAACAAGGCTGATGCGCTGGTTCAGTCGGTGCAGCAGAACCGGGAGCTTTCCAGCGAATCGGAAATTCTGTCGGATTTCAACAAGGAGCGTGACCGGGCCATCCGATTGGCCAATAGCATGGCCGCAGTCAAGGTTCCAAAAAAGGACAAAACAAGCAGCAAGGATCAGAAATTCAGGGCAGAAGCCAGGACGAACACCAAGGAAATCACTTTTAAACTGTTTTCTGAAGGCAAGAGTGTGGAAGAGATTGCCGCCGAACGGGGGTTTGCAAGGTCAACCATTGAAGGCCATCTGATCATATTCGTGGCCGATGGCAAGATACCGGTCAGGAAATTAGTCAGTGAAGAGAAGATTGCCTTAATTGAAAAAGCTGCTAAAGAACTGGAGACAAGCAATATCGGAGCAATCAAGGACCATCTGGGAGATGCAGTAAGCTGGTCGGAGCTTCGTTTTGTTCAGGCTCACAAGATCAGTCAGATATAAAGTTGGACCTGATAGAAAAAGAAAACCCGGCCTTGCAAACCGGGTCTTCGGGACTGTTTCGAAAACAAACACTTACTCCTTGCAGTATGTTCTGTGTATAAGACAGAATAAACGCACAAACGTTACAGCAGGAAATGTTAAATAGTGTGAAAAAACGCCGGTTATTCGTTAACGCTTTGTTAACGGTTTCGGCATCTTCTTTTCAGCCACTACACGTACTCCGCCCCACTGAGCACCGTTCAGTGCTTCAAGGATCTCCTTCTCATAGGCACTGTCAGCCTCGAAGAAGGAGAAATTCTTCTGGAGATCGATCTTTCCGATCCGGATCTCCTTGGTTCCGGTCACATCATTGATCAGCCCGATAAGGCTTGCCGGGTTCAGGTTAAATTTCGTACCCAGGTTAATATAGTACAGAGTCCATGAGGGTTTCCGCTTTTTGGCTCCATCCTCGCGCATCGCGCCTCTCTTGGGTTCGTGTATATCGGCATTCAGATCCTTCGCATTCTCATAGAAGGAAAGGAAACGATTGAATTCCACCGATACAAAACGCTTGATCAGGTCATCATGATCCGTCCAGCTTAACCGCTTGAAGATATCCGGAAGGTACTGTTCAATCTCAGCTTCATTAACCTCTACCTGTTCAACCTTGTCGATCAGGTTAAACAGCTGTTTTTCACATATTTCCCGGCCATTAGGAACCGGCTTGCGGGTAAACTTCTTCTTCAGGATCCGCTCAAGCTGCTCCAGCCTGGAACTCTCGCGGGTATGGATAATGGCGATGGATATCCCCATTTTCCCAGCCCTGCCGGTTCTCCCGCTTCGATGAATATAGAGTTCCAGCTCATCGGGCAGATTGTAGTTAATAATGTGGGTGAGGTCATTAACATCGAGGCCCCTGGCTGCCACATCGGTTGCTACCAGCAGCTGAACATGCTTCTGACGAAACCGGCTCATCACAAAATCGCGCTGCGCCTGGGAAAGGTCTCCGTGAAGGACATCGGCATTATAGCCCTCGCCCATCAGCTTATCGGCCACATCCTGAGTTTCAATACGGGTGCGGCAAAAAATAATGCCATAGATATTTGGCGAGACGTCAACAATTCTTTTCAGGGCATTATACCGGTCTTTTGCGTGGACCATATAATATTCATGCGAGACATTCTCTGCTCCTGCATTCTTCTTACCTACCGAGATTTCCTGGGGATTAGTCATGTACTTGCGTGAAATCTCCCGGATTTCACCGGCCATGGTAGCTGAAAACAGCAGAGTCTGCTTTGTTTTTGGTGTGTCGGCCAAAATTGCATCAAGGTCGTCCTTAAACCCCATGGAGAGCATCTCATCCGCTTCGTCCATGACCAGCCATTTAACCGACTGCACCTTAAGGAGCCTGCGGTTGAGTAGGTCCATCGCCCGTCCAGGTGTAGCCACTACCATATGAACTCCCTTCTTAAGGGCCTGAATCTGGGGCTGGATGCTTGCTCCGCCATAAACGGCCAAAATCCTGAAGCCGGGCATATACTGTGAAAACTTCTGCATGTCATTGGTAATCTGCATGCAGAGTTCCCGGGTTGGACATAGCACAAGGGCCTGAATCGCATTCTCGTTCAGATTGATTTTTTCCAGGATCGGCAAACCGAATCCCGCCGTCTTGCCGGTACCGGTCTGGGCCAATGCAACAAGGTCGCCGCCATCACCCAGCAAAAATGGGATTGTTTGTTCCTGAATAGGGGTAGGCTGTTCAAAGCCCATGTCACCGATTGCTCTCAGAATCTCCTGACGCAAACCGAAATCTTCAAATAAACTCATGATTTTATCTACTAAAGCGCCAGATCAAAGAACCTGATAGCCAATTTATTAATTTGGCCGCAAAGGTAGTGTAAAGCAGGGAGCTTTCCAAAAGTTACAGAATACTGGTTACCAGTTACCGGTTGCCAGTTACCGGTTCGGCCAGAACTGTCATCCTGACGGAAGTCAGGATCTCCGCACACACACACTCACACGGACACTCACACTCAACTTGGAGATTCCGGTTTTCACCGGAATGACATCTGTGCGTTAACCGGCAACTGGCAACCGGCAACTGGTAACCGGAGTTAACCTGGAACCGTAAAATAGAATCCGGACCCGGAACCGGGAACGGATTCGACCCACATGGATCCGCCCAGGAGGGTGACAATACCCCGGCAGATGGGTAACCCCAGGCCGGTGCCTCCGTATTTGCGTGATGTATCATCATCCACCTGCCTGAATTTTTCAAATATCAGGGTTAATTTTTCCGGAGCTATGCCGATTCCGGTGTCTTTTACAAAGAAGGTATACTCCTGATTATGAATCCGGTATCCAAATTCAATCTGTCCGTAAGCAGTAAACTTGTGCGCGTTGTCAAGGAGGTTTATCATAACCTGCTGCAGTCTTTTGGAGTCAGCCCAAAGTTTGTCTGTTCCAGCGGTTGGGGGGACTTGAAGTATGACTTCCAGCGGTTTCCTGCTATGGGCTATAAGATTCCGGATGAACCCAAGGCTGTGATCCAGGACCGGTTTAACCGGAATTTCTGTTATCTCATACATCAACCCCGATGACTCGATCAGCGAATAATCCATGATGTCGGTCATGATCCTCAGGAGCTGTTCGGAACAGGACTCAATGACCTGAGTGAATTCTTTTCCCTCATCATTCAGCAAACCATCCTCGATCAGCATCGTTGAAAACCCCAGTATACCATTCAGCGGGGTTCTTACTTCATGGCTGATGTTGTTGATGAAGGCCGATTTCAGCCGGTCCGACTCCTCGGCATGCTCTTTTTCTTTAACCAGTTTGTTCTCGATGTCCTTCTGGTGGGTGATATCGATAAAGGTTTCAAGAAGCAAGGATGAATTATTAACCTGAACAGGAGCCACAGTCTTAATAACCGGAATACACCGCCCCGATTTATGAAGAATTTCGCATTCTCTATAAACAAATTGTTTCCCCATATCGGTAATCGGGCAACTTCCAGGAGGGTTTGGGCAAATAAAGTCGAAACAGGAACTGCCCATGACTTCCTCCGCTTCCCGGCCGGTCAGGACCAGTGCATTTCGGTTCACATATACAATTCTGTGAGTTTGAGGATTAACAATTACTACCCCGGCCTGAATGTTTTCCAGTATTGTATGAAGCCTTTCCTCGCTCTCCTTGAGTGCCTGCTCGGCAGCATTCCTCTTGAGCGCCATGCCAATATGCCCCACAATTTTCTCAAGAACGGATGTCATGTCGGCTGTAAACCTGTTTTTGCGGCTGTCATTCAGCTGCAGTGAGCCGATGATTTCATGGTCAATCCGGATCGGGATAATCGCGACCGATTCAAAGCCCATGCTAAAACAGGTATTCCGAATCGAGGCTTTCTCACCCAGAGCAGCCGTTTCTTTCTCGAATTCATCTGCTGAATTGGCAATAAAGCTTCCACCCTCGGTAAAAAACGGCCGGAGCGGATCGGTTTTGCCCTGAATGACCATCCCGCAGACACATTCAAGGACTCCACACCCTTTTTCATCACAAACCAGGCTACCGCCAGCATCAAACCGGCAGAGTGAATTCTCAATATTCAGAAATGCCTCAGATAAACCCGAAGTTACCAGGAACGGGAAATCAATTCCATCGCGAAATCGCATTCCAATGCCTTCAACCCCGATGTCCCGCCTGATGACCTCCAGTATTTTGCTGACTGTACTGGTGAAATCACCGGTCCAATTCATCAGAGCAAGAATATCAAGAATCAGTTTTTTTTCGTTTTCCTGAACAACCTTTTCAAGGGCATAGGTGATCACCTTTGACAGCACCGATGGACTGATCTGGACCTTGCGGATGTAATCCTTGGCACCAAGCCGAATAGCTTCGAGGGCAAGGTCAATATCCTCCATTCCTGATAAAACCACCACCGGGGCTGCCGCCTTACCGTTCAGGATTGCCTTAACCGTTTCGATCCCCTGGCTGTCAGACAAAAAAAGATCGAGGAAAACCAGGTCAAACACATCGTGTTCGAGCAGAAATATACCTTCAGACAGGGTGGACTTTATAATGACTTCAGGATTATAGTCATCAATGGCCTTTAACGACTGGAGTAAAACCTTGCTATCAAGCGGATTATCTTCAATGGCAAGAATCCGGATTGTCTTTCTCGTTGAGGTCATTGCTTAGTCAGGTAGGAGTGACTTTAAAACAGTTACTTAAAGTAATCAACATATTTATCATATCCAAAAAGAGCCCGGACTGACAGCCCGGGCTCTTTTTTGATCTCGCACTATGTGAAAAATTTATCTTTTAATCTTGATATCAAACATGGATTGGTTGCTGCCCAGCTTATTCAGCCTGTATTTGAATGATAGCAGCACATACCGTCCGATTATATTAGATTGACGTTCAAGAAGATAATTCATTTCACTGATCCGCTGTAGCCCGGTGTTTTTATTCAGCAGGTCGACTCCCTGGAGAGTCAGTATCCCCCGGTTGTTCTTGAGGAAAGTATAGCTAACCTCCGCGCCGATCAGGGGAATGCTGATCGCCTTGTCAAAACTCCTGGCGGTATAGTTGGTAATATCGGCTGTCACATTAAAATGCCAGTGATCATTTGGCGTGTAACGGACTTCCCCGAACCACGAAAAATCAACATACCGGTTGTTTAATGATTCCTGAATCGAGTACCAGGTATCCGTTAGGGTGAGGGCTCCTCCGGCATTTACATCCCATTTTACTTTTTTCCGGTTATCCACGGTTATTGAAACCCGGTGACTGAGATTGGTGTTTATATTCTCGATCCCGTTAACAAGACTGATTCCACGGTTATAGCTTTCGCGGACCGAGGTATTTACCTTAACCCCGAGCTTACGTACCGCAGTACTGAAATCGACATTGGCGCTGGCATTGAAATCATCATCCACATTGACCAGCTGCATGGTCTGGACCAGATTCTGATCAATGGTACGTGACCAGTTGATTTTGTTGCGGGTATAACCGGCATTCAGACTGGTAAACAGGGAGGTGAAGGAGAACTGATCGAAGATAAGCCAATGGAAATTAAGGTTCTGGCTATATTCCGGCTTCAGGTTCTGGTTGCCGAACATCAGCGAAAGCGGGTTGGTATTGTCCACAACCGGCATGAGCTGGCTTATCGAGGGGGTGTTAACATTTGACTGGTAGAATATCGAGAGCCTGCGGCCGGTTTTGTACTCATTTTCCCAGGAAACACGGGGGGTTAGGTAAGCCAGGCTGGTTTCCACAGGGTCACGGTCTAAAAGATTCGATGAAAGCTTACCGAGTTCAAGACCGACAGCCGCCGTGAACTGAACCTTGTCGGTATTTCTTTTCAGACTCAGTTCGGGTCGGAGGTACTGATAGTTCTTCGTAAAATCAGGACTGAGGGAGTCGATTTGCACATCGGTCTCAAGGGGTATTCCCATGCTTCTCCGGTAATTTTCCAGGCTGTTTCCTGCCTTAATTTCCGGTTCGAGATAAACGCGCGACGCCAATCGCTGGTTCAATGAGATCCCGCCTGAATAGCTCAGGTTTTTATTGGCAATATTCTGATATCGGCTGTCGGCCACCTCCTGACCGCTGCCATAGGCAATGGTGTTAACATACCGGCTGGCGGATTCGCTGTTGCTGAGGTTAAAGTTTCCCGATGCCCTGAGAACGGACCGGTTACGGTTGAATTTCTTCAGATAGGATCCGCTGGCGCTTGCCGAAAGGCTACCCGATTCAGAGGTACTGGTGCGGGCCAGTGTATTCGCCAGCAGGTCGTTAAGAAAGCTGGAGCTCTGCGAGTTCATCGGATTAAATCCCGATGAGAGACTGAAGTTGCCATTTACGATGATATTCTGGGTGGAATCGATCCGGTAGCGTAACCCAAAGTTAATCCGGTGCGAAGTGTCACGCGCAACCTGGTTGGTTTGCTGCTGCTGGAAAAATGATCCCTGATCCGTGTAATTCCAGGTTTTGGTGGATTCACTCAGCTTCTTGTTCGATCCATTGGCCATGTAGGAAGCAAAAACCCGGCTCTCCTTGCCCCAGGAATAGGAGTAATTCGCACCCCCGGCCGCAGAGGCCGTAAGTCCCGAGACAGGCGTTCCGAAATTGATGGGAAAACTGTTATCACCTCCAATCACAATCCGCCCCCCACCGTGCGACATCCCATCGAGGCCGCCCCCGAAGCTCATATAATCACCGAATGAAAATCCGAACTGATTGATATTGTTCATCATGCCGAGCAAAGCAACCTGCGACTTATCGGAAAACTTATACGCCTTGCCACTTCCCAGGTAATGATAATCCGTTCCGGCTCCGGCGGTGACATCCCCAAAGATGCCTTTTTTCATGTCGTCCTTCAGAATCAGGTTGACGGTTTTATCCCGGGTTCCGTCGTCAATTCCCGTAAAATCAGATTCCTCAGAACGCTTGTCATAGACCTGTACCTTATTGATCGCATCTGCAGGCAAATTCTTGGTGGCTACCTTGGGATCATTGCCAAAAAACTCTTTCCCGTCAACCAGAACCTTCCTGACATCCTTTCCCAGAGCCTTGATGTTTCCTGCCCGGTCAATCTCAATGCCCGGCAGCTTCTTCAGCAGTTCTTCCACGTTCGCATCCGGACGCGTTTTGAAGGCTTTTGCATTGAATTCAATGGTATCATTTTTTATCTGCAGCGGGATGTATTCACCCACAACCTGAACCTCCTTGAGGGAAACAGGTTTCGGATTCAGAACAATGGCTCCAAAATACCCATCTCCTTGCAGGGGGATTGCAACGTTTTTATACTGGGTCTGATAGCCCAGGTACGCCACGTGCATGAGGTATTTTCCGTTTTTAAGGTCCTTCAGCTCGAAATGCCCCTTGTCATTCGTTATTCCGAAAAACTCCATGGTTGAATCCGTAGGGTTCAGAAGCACAACCGTTGCCGACGCAAGTGGAACCCCTTTATCACCAAGCACGTCGCCCTGAAGAACATTGGTTTGCGAGAAAGCTGACAATGAACAACATGCCAACAACAGAAACAGATAGTTACGCATATCAAGAAAATTATTTCGATATCCGGATCATCATGGTAGCCCCTTCAGCATGGCCGGCCTGACCGTGCTCAACGCCCATCTCCTTCATCTTCTCGTCCACGATGGCTTTGAATTCTGCTTCTGAAACTTTTTTCCCCTCTTTGGGTTTGACCAGTTTGGCAACATCCACAACCTCCTGATCCACAGAAGTAGCAGTAATCACCCGGGTACCATCCTTAATATCGACCTGAAGAACCAGTCCCGGAAGGTTATTGTAGGTAGACGGACCCGCCGAAACCGGGATGCTCGGTGTGAACCATGCGACCGTTTTCACACTGTCCTTCTCCATGGTTGCCTCCTGGCAGGTAAACCCCAGAATAGTCTTCTCATTGCCGGTTAGTTTCCACGGAGAAGTCCCCATCTGGCTTTCGATCAGGAACATGCGGGTCATAAACTCACGCTGTTCAATCTGTTTCTTGTTTTTCAGGTCCGTGAACAACTTATTATCGGGTTCCATCATGCGGATCTGCATCATACCGCCTTCCCCCTCTAGGGCCATGCTCTCATCTTCAGTTGTCGCCTTATCATTGGTATACAGGGCAGCATCCTGATTGAAGACTAGTACCTTGTTCGATTTGCGCTCCTTAGGAAGCATGTTGGCAAATTGAGCGCCGTCACCCTCCAGCTTTATCTCAAGCTTGGCTTTTTCCTCATATTTAACAGTTCCGGCAACGGCCGTTTTTACCTCATTTTGTGCGGAAGCAATATGAAACATTGCAATTCCGGCTAAAATCAATACAGTTGTTTTCATTTTTTTCTCAGTTAATTTCGATTCAAAAGTAGGCATCGGGGTAAAGCCGGATGGTTAACCACTTATAAATTAAGGTTAATTAAGGTTAATGGCTGTAAAGTATTAGAAATGTGAGGGTAAATTTGCAGCAGGATAATCATATGAAAAACAATAAAAAAATTGTCTGGCTGCGATTATTACTGATATGTAGTCAATTATTGCTCAGCGGCTTTGTTGTCCAATGGCTCATCTACCAGTACCGTGAGGAAAAACAAGCATTAACCCAAGAGCTTATTGGTCAATACGTTGAATCCCAGGGACAAGTTTTCGACAGCCTTCTGGTCAATAAAGTCGTGAATCCCGCCATCCGTTTCAAACATCGGTCCTCGAATGACACACTGATCCACACCAGCGCTATGGTGACCATAAGTTTGCCAGACTCCGTCCGCTTCAGACCTCCGGAATCGGGCGACATTGAAATCCGTGTGAACCGAAAAGAAGATATACTACTCAGGTCGGTTAAGCTTTTTGTTGCACAGACATCGGACTCCATTCCTTCTGACACCCAAAGTCATGCTATGTTTGCCGGAGAACCCGATACCATCCTTTTTAAAACCGTATTCGCCGAGCGTCTTTCCCGTAAAGGGATTCCCGTTACTTACACCTGGATCGGCCAGCCAGATTCACTGGTCCAAACAGAGAAAAAAAGAGCCATTCTCCTGCAGGGACCTGATTGGGCCAGCTTTCCAGTGGCACAGATTGGCCACTTCAACCCTCTGATCATCAAGAAAATTTCAGGGCAAATTGCCTTTAGCCTGATATTGTTGCTTCTGACGGGATCCGCTTTTGTAATCACTTTTCTGAGCCTGAAAAAGCAGTTGGTCCTGAATGCACTCCGAAATGAGTTTGTCGGCAATATCAGCCATGAACTCAAGACTCCCGTAGCAACAGTCAAGGTTGCCCTTGAGGCTCTCCAGCGACCCGACCGGCTGATGGATCCGGCCAAAACTGCAGAATACCTGAGCATGGCTTCTATGGAGATGAACCGGTTGGAGAAGCTGGTCACGCGGGTTCTCGACCAGTCGCTCCTGGAGGAGAAGAACGGGATACCCCACCCCGAAACCCTCAACCTGAAAGAGTTGGTTGAAGAGGTACTCAAAGGGTTTGAGCTCCGGGCTGAGTCAGAAGGCGCACGGATGGAGTTCGAAAAGGATGATGCTGAATGCATGATCTCAGGCGACAAGCTGTATATCAGCAGTGTTCTTGTTAACCTGATAGACAACAGCCTCAAATATGCCGCGCCGGATGCTGACGTCTGCGTCAGGATTCACACTGCCAACGACTGTACCTATCTTTCGGTGGCCGACAACGGGCCGGGCATACCCCGCGAATATCACTCCAGGATTTTCGAAAAATTTTTCCGGATTCCGGGAAACAACAGGCACAATATCAAGGGATATGGTCTTGGACTTACCTTTGCTCAATTGGTGATGAAGCAGCATGGGGGATCCATTAGTGTCAAAAATCAGGATAAAGGCTGCATATTCACTCTGTGCTTTCCAGTAAATAGATGAAGGTCAAGGTTTTATATATTGAAGACGAGCAGTTTCTGGGCAAGATCGTTTCTGAATCCCTGGAATCAGAGGGGTTCGAGGTCCTGTGGGAAATGGATGGTGCCGCGGTAATGAATCTGTTCAGCCGGTTCAGTCCCGATATCTGTGTGGTCGACATCATGCTGCCGAACATCGACGGGTATACGCTCTGCCGCCAGATTCGGGCCCTCCACCCTGCCCTGCCGATCATTTTCCTGACAGCCAAAACTGAGACTTCCGACCTGGTGAAAGGGTTTCATGCCGGGGGAACTGATTATATACGCAAGCCTTTCAGCATGGATGAACTGGTCGCCAGGATACACAACCAGCTGCAGCTTCGGACCGGGCTGGGTCAGCTGCCCCCCGAAAACAGGGAGGAGATCCACATCGGAAAATACTGTTTCTATCCCCGGCGGTATGAATTGCATGCTCCCTCGGGGATTATCAGGCTGTCGCAAAGGGACATGCAGGTCCTCAGCATACTGGCATCCGCACCCAACCGGGTAACCGACCGGAAGGAACTCCTGTTATCGGTATGGGGCGATGATTCGTTTTTTAATTCGCGCAACCTCGATGTGTATATCCGGAAACTTCGTGAATACCTGAAAGAAGATCCGGGGATACAGATACAGACGCTGAAGGGGAAGGGGTATTTATTTACGACAGACGACCGATGACGGACGACGGACGACGGACGACGGACGACGGACGACGGACGACGGACGACG
>CAYQFT010000014.1:0-36642 GCA_964416825.1 uncultured Porphyromonadaceae bacterium | reverse complement strand
TTACCCTGGCTGGGATCGTGATGGTAGTGCTCAGGAAGCCCGGCAACAAATTCAATTTTCATTACTCGTCAAGAGGTTTGCTTTTCGGACTTGGAGCAGCTGCCGGTCAGGCTATCGGACTGGTATTCAGTAAGTACGGAATGAAAACAGGAGACCCTTTCGTGTCTTCTCAAATCCGGGTAATTGCGGGATTTATCGGGTTTCTGGTTCTCTTTACCCTTCTCAACAAATGGTCTCTGCTGAAGCCCGTCTTTCAGCGCACCTCTACAGTAGGATTCATTACCTCCGGGTCATTTTTCGGACCCTTTCTTGGTGTCTCTTTTTCCCTGATGGCAATAAAATATACTACCACCGGAATTGCAAGCACGATAATGGCCCTTACACCGGTTCTGCTGATTCCACCCGCTATCTTTCTTTTGAAGGAAAAGGTGAATTGGCGTGATATCGTGGGATCATTGGTTGCAGTAGCCGGTGTTGCAGTATTCTTCCTCTAGCCATTACATTACATGATTTTCATCCTTGCAGATTGTAACTAATTTGGATAGATTGGTTCCCACCTATGAAAACATCATGAAAAGGTGTACCGCCCTGATATTCATTATTTTATTTGCCTGTGTAAGCCTTTTTGCCCAGGGGGTGATCCCGGTTATAAAAACCGACCAGCCTCCTGTTATTGATGGCATTCTTGACGATGCCGTCTGGGAACAGGTTGAGAAGTATCAGGAGTTTACCTCCTATACGCCTGAATTTGGTGGGAAATGCGCATTCAGCACAACAGCCAGGATCACCAGCGATGCCAACGGATTTTATGTTGCATTCGATTGCAGGGATCCTGAGCCGGATAAGATCAAGGCAACAATTTCAGCCAGAGATCAGATTAAAAAGGAAGATTGGGTTTGCATCAACCTTGATCCCTATTTTGACCAGCAAAGCCTGGTAACCCTCTATGTTAATCCTCTCGGAATTCAGGAGGATGGCCGGTCGGGTTCAAACCACGAGGACACCGGGGCTGATTATGTCTTCTATTCCAAAGGAGTCATTACGGAAACCGGATACACGGTTGAGATCTATGTTCCCTTTAAAAGTCTTCGCTACCAAAAAACCGAGCCGGTAACCATGGGGTTCATTTTTGAAAGACGAATACAGCGCTTGTCACAGCAGTCGTGCTGGCCAGCTCTGAAAGCAGAGAGTGGAATGAATTTTCTGACGCAGACCCAGGGATTCTCATTCACCGATATCAGGCATTACACACTGGTTGAGCTTTTACCTGCCTTCACCTACTCAAGGATCAGGGAGCAACGTGAAGGAACCTTGTCACTCACTCAAAACCAGCCTCTTCTCAGTTTAACCGGAAAATTGGGCATCACCTCCCAGTTGACCCTCGACATGACCATTAACCCTGATTTTAGCCAGATTGAATCTGATGCCGGTCAGATCCAGGAGAACCAGCGATATGCTCTCTATTACCGAGAAAAAAGGCCGTTCTTCCAGGAGGGGAAAGAATATTTTGACATTGCCGGAATCAGTGAATATGGATCTCTCCAGCATGCTTTTCACACCCGCCAGATCGTTAATCCTTTAGTCGGATTGAAGCTGACCGGAAAAGTATCACCAAATGACCGGATTGCCTTACTTTATTCTCTTGATGAGCCCGACAAAAACACCGATTCCACACGGGTTTTTACTAATTATCTTATTGGCCGTTACCGCCATACCTTTACCGGCGACACCTATTTAGGCACAATACTGACTGATAAAGAAGGGCTTAACAATTTTAACAGGGTCGCAGGAATCGATGGTCGATACCGGCTTGACAAATCCACCACGCTGGAATGGAATCTTTTGGGTTCCTCATCGAAAGCAAAGCCGGACACAACTGCCCATAATGACTGGATGGGAACCCTGATGTTGGCAAAGAATACGGACCGTTTGTCTGCCAGCGTTGAATTGTACCATGTTGGGACTGATTTTAACCCTGAAAGCGGATTTCTCCGTAGGGCCGGGATCAACAAATTGGGGCTGAATTACAGCTATTCCTTTTATCCCAATAAGGGATTCTTTAACAAGATCGGTCCTAGTTTTTTTGGCATTATCAACAAGGATATCCCCTCTGGTCTTACGGAGCTTGACTTTGGATTTGGCCTTTCTGCATCAGGACCGAGATCCACTCAACTGATGACCTTTATAAATCCGTGCAATGAAGTATATCGGGGCAAAAGACTAAATACGCATTGTTTTCTGGTTTTTGGGGGAACCCAGATTTTCAAATCGCTTCGCTTTGAGACTGAATACCGGGTGGGACTCTTAACCCGATATGTAGAGAATCCTTATACCGGATTTGGCAATACTGGCACATTTTCCTTCAACTACCAGCCACTGGAAAAGTTCCAGTCTGACCTGATCCTTACGTATTCAGATTTTTACCAGCTATCCGGTGGAAAGAAAGAGTTTTCCTACCTGATTCTTCGCAGTAGAAACACCTATCAGATTAACAGCAAGCTTTTTATAAGGGCTATTGTTGAATACAATTCTTTTGAAAAAAACGTAGCTACAGATTTTCTGATTTCCTTCACCTATATTCCCGGGACCGTTGTACATCTGGGGTATGGTTCTCTGTATGACCGTTCGGTCTGGACTGGACAGGCTTACCAGCCCGGGACCGACTGGCTGGAAATGAAACGCGGATTCTTTTTCAAGGCCAGCTACCTCTGGCGTAACTGATCAAAATACGAATGGCCGGAAACCCGGCCATTCATACTCTTACTACCAATACTCTACAATTTGGCTTTCCTCTTCAGGATGCCGATTAGATCAATCGGCTTCTCCTTCCACAGGTAAAGATCGGGAGAATACTCAAGCAGGTCGGCAGGCTGACATCTTAACGTCTCGCACAAAGCCTCCAGTGTCGAAAACCTGATTGCCCTTGCCTTGCCTCTTTTGAGGTTTGACAGGTTTGCCTGAGTGATATTGACCTTTCCGGAGAGTTCGTTTAAACTAATCCTTCTGGCTGCCATAACCCGATCCAGGTTGGTTTGTATTGGCATAATCTGATAATTAGCGGATCCGACCCGCTATGCGATATAGAAAGGTTAAAGTATTCAAAATTAGAATCTTAGCTTTTCAACCATCAAGCTGACCGTGTACAGAATAATTATCAGCATGACAATCATCCCCAAGAGACGGGCACCGTAAGAATCAGGGTTCGGTCGCTTCCCTTTGTTGACTGGTTCAGTTTTCATTTCCAGGAATTTTGAATCAAATTTACAACTATTTATCGAATAACAAAATATTTATATTGTTTTTCGATAATTATTTCTTAAATTTTCTTAATTAAATTTGGCATCGAACTGAAACTTCGTCTTATGAGAAAGTCCATATTCGTTTTGATTATGTTGTTGGGGGGAGCAACGCTTTCGGCCCAGAATCTTGCCGCTGCAATTGAAACCATTACTGTTCAGGACATTCGCCGGCACATGCTGGTACTTGCAAGTGACTCTTTGGAAGGCCGAAAGACCGGTGAACCCGGAATTACCAAAGCTGCTGATTATCTGGCAGGGGAGTTCAAAAGGCTTGGGCTTGTCAATCCGGGAACTGCAGGGAACCCTTATATACAGGAGTATCGCCTTTATCGCTCAGGATGGGAACAGTACTACTTTATTCAGGGAACAGACACCATTCGTTCAGAACGGGATCTGCTGATTCAGGGCGCTGTTCCGGAGGTGAACGGCGATTATGATTTTGTTTTTGCCGAATTCGGTATCGACCACCCAAATTATTCCAATTATAAAGATCTTGATGTCAGGGGAAAAGTTGTAATCTACATAACAGGAGAGCCCAAGGATAAAAACGGTAATTATATATCAACAGGGAATCCGGTTTCGGGTTTTGGAAAGTTCGCCAGCAATAAGGACTCGATTGCTTTTTCCAGAGGTGCAGTCTCAGCGGTTCGCATTGATCCCTCCGACGAGATTGCCGGGAGAATGATCCGGTCGGCTGCTATTTATGGCCAAACCGGCATGATGTCATTGTCACTTCAGAATCCGCAAGGTTCACAAACCCGAAGTTATGTTTACTCCACCGTTGATGCCGGAGCCAGGATCATGGGAATAACGCGGGAGCAACTTACAACTGCCATCGAGGAATTGAATGCAGGCAAGAAGACCTATCCGCGCTGGTCGGGCCGGATTAAAATGAAAGCCGTAAAATATCCGGAATCCGTTATTGCAGAAAATGTTGCCGGGATTATTGAGGGCACTGACCTCAAGGATCAGTTTGTCATTGTGACTGCCCATTATGACCACCTGGGAAAAAGTTCAGCGGGCATACGCTACGGTGCTGACGACAATGCCTCCGGAACAATAGGAATCCTTGAAGTTGCAGAAGCTTTTACAAAGGCTGCAGAATCAGGATACCGACCCCGCCGTTCCATTCTATTCCTGCCTGTTTCCGGAGAGGAGATGGGACTACTTGGAAGTCAGGCCTATACAAAGAATCCAATTGTTCCGTTAGCTAATACACATGCCGCGATCAACATGGACATGATCGGACGCAGGGATGGCACCCACACGGATGAGCAGAAGTATGTATACCTGTACCTGTCAGGCGATGAAAACGGGTGGTTGCACCAGGCAGGGCAAGCAGCTATGGACTTACTCAAGACCGACCTAAAGCCTGAATATCAATTCCGCTCAACTTCCAGGCAATCACTGAGTGGGTCTGACCATGTGTCTTTTGAGTCCGTCAAGGTGCCGGTAGCCTATTTCTTTAATGGTTTGCATCCTGATTACCATAAACCTGCAGATACCTGGGACAAGATCCTGTATGATCAAATGCAGGAGACTGTGCGTCTGGTATTTACCTTAACCTGGCAGATCGCTGACTCGGACAACGGTGCCGGGCAAAATTAACTTTCTGAATTCCATTGCATATTTTTGTAATTTGGTGGCTCAATTTCGGAAGGGCAATACGAAGAATTATGGAAAACAAACTCACAACAGATGACCTGCGTCAGATTGCTGACAGGGGAATGACCAGGGAGACAGTGGAGAACCAGTTGTTAAATTTTCACAAAGGCTTTCCACCCATTAAACTCGTTGCTGCTGCAACATCCAAACATGGCATCCAGCAAATTCCTCCAAGGCGCATTGAGGAATTGATCGAACTCTATACAACATACTCCAAAACCCACAAGATTGTAAAATTCGTTCCTGCTTCAGGCGCTGCCTCAAGAATGTTCAAGCACCTTTTTGAGTTCAGAAGCTTATACCGGGGAACCAGTGAAGACCAACTGGATCTTTTAAGGGATAAAGGGCCGGACTCGGTGTATTATTTCTTTGAAAACATCCATGACTTTGCCTTTTTCCAGACTCTTCTTGATTCATTAGAACAAAGGGGCCTTGATTTCGAGACAATCATGGAGGAGAGCCGGTATGAAAAGATACTTAATGCTTTGCTGACAGATAAAGGGCTCAACTATGGAAGCATGCCAAAAGCCCTGATTCCTTTTCATGATTATCATGGCGAGGTCAGGACTGCCTATGCGGAGCATCTGGTCGAAGGAGCCCAGTATGCGAGAACCGGCGAAAAAAGCTGCCTCATACATTTCACTTCCCTCCCGCAACATGTAGATCTGATGAAGGAGCATTTCGCAGATCTTAAGAAAGCATACGAGGAGAAATACAGTGTTTCTTATGACATAAGCTACAGCATCCAGCATCCATCTACTGATGTTATTGCCGTTGATGAAGAGAACGCCCCTGTCAGGGATGAGAGCGGCAAACTGGTTTTCAGACCGGGAGGACACGGTGCTCTGCTGATGAATCTTGCTGATATTGAGGCAGACCTCATTATCATAAAGAACATTGATAATGTTTGTCATGACCGCTACAAGGAGGACACAACCAAATACAAGCAATTGCTGGCGGGCAAACTTATTTCTTACCAGGAACAGGTTTTTGCTTTCCTGCACGGACTGGATCATTCGACCCCACCTTCAATGAAGGTAATTGATTCCATGTGGACTTTTCTTGAGCAGAAACTCAGGGTAATTCCACCTGAGGAAAGTGAAAACTGGAAAAAGGACCAGAAGATCGAGTTTTTACGCAGCAAACTTAACAGGCCGATCCGTGTATGCGGCATGGTTGAAAATGAGGGGGAACCCGGAGGCGGACCTTTCTGGGTTAAGCATCCTGACGGAACCATTTCACTTCAGATTGTCGAAGCTTCCCAGATTGACAGAAATGATCCGGAACAAGAGGCCATACTGCAGAACTCCACCCATTTCAATCCAGTTGATCTGGTCTGTTCTACACGAAACTATAAGGGAGAAAAGTTCGATCTGACCCAATTCACCGATCCGGACACTGGATTCATCAGCCAGAAATCATTGGACGGCAAGCAGATCAAGGCTCAGGAGCTCCCAGGTCTATGGAATGGATCTATGGCAAACTGGAATACTGTTTTTGTTGAGGTACCACTGACCACTTTCAACCCGGTTAAAATCATAAACGACCTGCTTCGTATTGAGCATAACGGGCATAACTGAAAACATGAGTAGCAAGCGAAAGCTTCTGGGTCTGATCGGTTACCCCCTTACCCACTCTTTTTCGCAGAGATATTTCTCGGAAAAATTTATCAAGCTGGGAATAAATAATCTCGAGTATCAGAACTTCGAGATGGAGAATATCTCCGGACTTCCGTTGCTGGTGAAAAATAACGAGAACCTCATCGGGTTTAATGTTACCATCCCATTTAAAGAGGCGGTTTTAAGTTTTCTCGATGAAATTGAGTCTGAAGCAACCAGTATTGGAGCTGTCAATGTGGTCAAAATTGTGCGCCATAAGGGATCTACCCGTTTAACCGGCTACAATACGGACCGGATCGGTGTTGGTAATACACTGAATCAATGGGACTTACCATCAGATATAAAGGCGATCGTATTTGGAACGGGGGGATCCTCTAAGGCCGTAATCCATGAGCTCGCAAGGCGGAGTATCCCCTACCTCCAGATTTCAAGACATAGCAGTCCTGCAACTATTTCATACCACGAACTTAAAAGCTCTATGATCCAGGAGCATAAGCTGTTGATCAATTGCACTCCTGTGGGTATGTATCCTCACGTAGAAAACAGGCTTCCGGTGGCGTTTGGTGAGCTTACATCTGGTCATTTCATGTTTGACCTGATATATAATCCCGATATTACTGGCTTCCTTAAAGAGGGCCTTCTGCATGGCGCAAAGATTCAGAATGGGCTCCTAATGTTGCATGAGCAGGCAGAAGCGTCCTGGCGAATCTGGACGCAGTGATCAATCCACAGGTATCAGGGAGTGAAACGGAGCGACTGGCTCTGCTTTATATGCATCCTCTGGATATTCAACCTTTGTCAGGAACAATCCGCAAGCTGGAACCGAAGTGCCTGCAAAGGACCGATTTTGCCCTTCTAAAATAGTCTTAACCCTGGCTGGCTCAATTTTGCCCTGCCCTACTTCGACTAAGGTCCCGACAGCCGCCCTTACCATATTTCGAAGAAACCTGTCAGCCTGAATTCGAAAAACAAGAAACCCGGAGATTTCTGACCAGGACGCTTCTGCCACAGTGCAGATGTTCGTTTTTACATCCGTATGTAATTTACTCAGGCTGGTAAAATCCTGCTTTCCGAGCAGGTATACTGCACCCTCATTCATCAACTTAACATCCAGTTTTTTGGTTCGATTCCAGGAATAAGAAGCGTGGAAAGGCCCGCCATTTGTATCAATCAGGTAATGATAGGTGCGTGATACCGCACTAAATCGGGCATGAAGGTCAATATCCACCTGAACAATCCGATCCACCCTGACGGTGGAATTGAGAAACCTCCGGAGACGATAAGTCAATTGCTCTGTGTCAGGTACTTGATTCAGAGTATCAAAATGAGCAACAAAATGTGAGGCGTGCACTCCCGTGTCCGTGCGTCCGCAACCCGTAAGGTTTACAGGTTCCTTAAGCAGGCTTGACAAGCATCCGTTGAGGTATCCCTGAACTGTCGGACTGCCGGGTTGAACCTGCCAGCCGCAATAGGCGGTCCCGACGAATGCCATTTCAATGAAATACCGATATTTAGTGTCGCCTGAGGTTAACATACGTTAACAAAAATATCAAAAAATTAATACTCCTTTCTGCTACTTTCGGGGCGTTAAAAAGCTTCAAAACATGAACACTATCGACATCCGGCTCATTAATGAGAAGATCCAGCAGGAAAGTGGATTCGTTGAAATGATTACCCTTGAAATGAATAAGGTCATCGTTGGACAAAAACATTTGATTGACAGTTTATTAATAGGTTTATTATCCAACGGCCACCTACTGCTTGAGGGTGTTCCGGGCCTGGCAAAAACCCTGGCTATCCGAACCCTTGCAAGCACCATTGATGCCGGATTTTCACGAATACAGTTTACGCCTGACCTATTGCCGGCTGACCTGATTGGAACGCAGATTTATAGTCAGAAGAACGAAGATTTCGTTGTAAGGAAAGGCCCCATTTTCAGCAATTTCATTTTAGCTGATGAAATCAACAGGGCACCCGCAAAGGTTCAGAGCGCACTCCTGGAAGCCATGCAGGAACGTCAGGTGACACTGGGGGTTCACACCTATCCACTTCAGGAACCATTTTTAGTTCTGGCAACCCAAAATCCTATTGAGCAGGAGGGCACCTATCCTCTTCCTGAAGCTCAGGTGGACCGGTTCATGCTCAAGGTTGTTATCAGCTATCCCAATAAGGAAGAGGAAAGTTTGATAATACGGCAAAATATGGCACGGGAATTTCCCACAGCAAATAAAATAATGGGCCCGGATGCCATCATTCGTGCAAGAGAGGTGGTAAAAGAGGTCTATATGGACGAAAAAATCGAGAAATATATCGTTGATCTCGTATTTGCTACCCGTCAGCCTGAAGAATACAAGCTGCCCGAATACAAGCGATTCATATCCTTTGGCGGCAGCCCCAGAGCAAGTATTTGCCTGGCCCAGGCCTCTAAAGCCTTTGCCTTTATCAAACGAAGAGGCTATGTTGTCCCCGAAGATGTCAGGGCTGTTTGTCATGATGTATTGAGGCACCGCATCGGACTTACATACGAAGCGGAGGCCGAGGATGTAAAAGCCGATGATATAATTACCGGCATTTTGAACCAGGTGGAAGTGCCGTAGACAAGGCGAAAGAAGAAAGAAGAAAGAAGAAAGATTCATGATAGCGGCGGAGTTAATTGATAAAGTCAGACGGATTGAGATAAAGACGAGAGGTTTGTCGCAGCAGGTTTTTGCAGGTCAATACCACAGCGCTTTTAAAGGCCAGGGTATGGCCTTTAGCGAAGTTCGGGAATACCAATACGGAGATCCGATCAGAAATATTGACTGGAACGTTACAGCCCGGTTTAACCGTCCCTTTATTAAGGTATTTGACGAGGAACGGGAGCTTACTGTTATGTTACTTGTGGATGTGTCCGGTTCCAATGAATTTGGCACACGAAGCCGCTTTAAGCGTGAGCTGATGACTGAACTGGCCGCAGTTTTAGCATTCTCGGCGATTCAAAACAATGATAAAATCGGGGTTATACTCTTTTCAGACCGGGTTGAAAAATTCATCCCTCCCAAGAAAGGAACCAAGCATATTTTAAGGATTATACTTGAACTTTTGGATTTTAACCCGATTGGCAAAGGGACCAATATTCCAGAAGCCATTCGATTTTTTACTCACGCAAATAAAAAGAGGTCGACAGTTTTTGTCATCTCCGATTTCATGGTTGGATCCACAGAAGAAACCGTGGCCGTTTCTGATTCCCTTAGACTCGCAAATCGAAAGCATGATCTCGTTGTTCTTCAGACTATTGATGATGGAGAAATCAACCTGCCTGACGCCGGGTTACTTAGAATGCTTGATCCAGAAACAGGAGAAACCCGGTGGATAGATACTTCCAGCCGAAAGGTCCGCGACCATTTTTACAGTTGGTGGCAAAACATACAGATACAGCTTACCACATCTTTTAAAAGAAGTGGCATCGACTATGTAACCCTCAAGACTTCTGAGGATTATGTCACTCCATTGATGAGGCTATTCGAAAAGAGAGGTCGAAGATGAAGGCAGGGACATTGAAAATATTCTTTTTTGTTGTGGCAGCGCTGATGGTGGGGCTATGGCAACCATCAATTGCCCAGGTACATAAGGTTACCGCCCGGATTGACACAACCAGAATGTTGATCGGCGATCAGGTCAATCTTTGGCTGGAGCTGGATCAGTCGACCAAACAGATCATTAATTTCCCATCAGCCGGAGATTCTATCGCCGGCAAAATAGAGGTCCTTTCGACATCCCGGCCCGACACGGTTTCCCATACCAACCAAACGTGGAAACTCAGGCAAAGAATTGTTCTTACAGCTTTTGATACGGGTTTCTATGTAATTCCACCATTCGTTTTCAGGTTCGCAGATGGCTCAGACAGTCTCAAAACAACAGCCCTTGCAATAGAAGTCCTGGGCATTCCTATTGATACCACAAAGGGAATAACAGATATAAAGGCCCCTTTTGAAATTCCGGTCACGTTAATGGAAGTGGTGCCATATATCGTGGTAGGCCTGCTCATTTGCCTCATACTTATATTATATATCAGGTATATTCGTAAAAGAAGAAAGCAGCTGGAGGCTGAACCCAAGCCTGAGATTCCGCCCGTTCCGGCACATATCTGGGCTCTTGGCGAGTTGGATGAGTTGGTGAGAGAGAAACTCTGGCAACAGGGAAAAGTAAAATTGTATTACAGCCGACTTACCGATATTGTAAGAAGATATATAGAACTCAGATTTTTATTTCCGGCCATGGAGCAAACGACTGATGAAATCATGCGGGATTTCAGAAAGGCCGGTAAACTCCCGGAAAACATCAACACTGAATTGTTCAATCTCCTTCAGTTGGCCGACCTGGTAAAATTTGCAAAATGGAATCCAGAGGCTGATGAGCATGAATCAAGTCAAAAATCGGCCTATGATTTTGTGCTGCGAACGAAACCTGTTGTTAATCTTCGGAAACCTGTCAATGATGCTGGTGACGAAGCAGCCAAGGAGGACAAATCATGAGCGGAATCCATTTTGCTTATACCGATTTACTCTATCTGTTATTATTTGTGCCGGCAATTCTTGTCTGGTATTTTCTTAAAGGCCGCAAAAATCACCCCACTGTGCAGACCTCTGGACTGCAGCCGTTCGCCGGGTCCCCGTTTACCTGGAAGCAATATATGCTCCACCTGCCAATCCTTCTCAGAACGGCAACGGTTGCTCTGCTGATCATCGTTGTTGCCAGACCGCAGTCATCCAATTCATGGGAGAATATTACAACGGAGGGAATCGATATTGTGATAGCATTAGATATCTCCGGGAGCATGCTGGCCGAGGATTTTAAGCCGAATCGGCTGGAAGCCTCCAAATCTGTAGCAACCGAGTTCATATCAGGCAGGCCGGATGATCGCATGGGGCTGGTTGTTTTTAGCGGGGAGTCATTCACTCAGTGCCCTTTGACAACCGATCACGCAGTATTGCTGAACCTTTTCCAGGGGATCCAGAGCGGAATCATTGAAGATGGCACTGCTATCGGACTTGGCTTGGCGAACAGTGTTAGCAGGCTGAAAGACTCAGAGGCAAAGAGCAAGGTCGTAATCCTTCTCACCGATGGAATGAACAATCGCGGTGAAATCGCACCTGTAAGTGCAGCGGACATCGCTAAAACCTATGGGATCAGGGTATATACCGTTGGAGTTGGCTCTCTCGGAACTGCCCCCTACCCGTTCAAAACCCCTTTCGGAATACAATATCAGAATGTCAAGGTTGAAATCGATGAAGGTGTTTTGCAGGAGATTGCCAGCATGACCGGAGGTAAGTATTTCAGAGCAACCAACAATGAGAAGCTTAGGGAGATTTACCAGGAAATCGATAAGATGGAAAAATCCAGAATCGATGTGAAGGAGATCAGCACAAAAACCGAGGAATACCAGCGGTTTTTATGGATCGCCCTTGCATTGCTTTTGGTAGAGATAATTATACGTCTGACAGTCCTTAAAAAGAATCCGGAATAGTATGATGAACGGCGCTTTCAGATTTGCGGATAACACTTTGTTGATTGGATTGCTCGCCATTCCGGTTCTAATATTTGTGTTCTATATAGTCAGAGCCCTCTATACCCGAAAACTAAGGTCCTGGGCAGACGATAATCTGTTAGCCCGACTTGTCCCGGAAGTTTCCGGGGTTCGGACTGTCCTGAAATTCTCAATTGTTATCGTTAGCCTTGGCTTGATGATAATTGCCATTGCAAGGCCTCAGTTCGGAACAAAATTATCGGAGGTAAAAAGGAAAGGGGTTGAAATAGTGATTGCCCTGGATGTATCCAATTCGATGCTTGCCGAAGACATCCAGCCTAACCGGCTGGAAAACGCCAAAATGGCCATCAGCCGGCTCATCGACAGGCTTGAGAATGATAAAATCGGGCTTATTGTTTTCGCCGGGGATGCGTATGTTCAGATGCCGGTGACTACGGATTACTCAGCTGCAAAACTCTTTCTTAATTCGATCAGCACCCAGATTATTCCTAAACAAGGTACTGCCCTTGGAGCCGCCATTAATATGGGAATGCGTTCCTTTTCCCCCGAGGTAGACAAAAGCCGGGCCATTGTCATTATCACGGACGGCGAGAATCACGAAGAGGGTGCAGAAGAAGCTGCTAAAGAAGCCTTTGCGGCTGGTATCCGGGTACATACCATAGGCATTGGCTCCCCGCAAGGCGTTCCGATACCTGTTATTGGGGCCAATGGATTCAAGGAATTTCGAAAGGACTACGAGGGTAATGTGATAATCAGCAAACTGAATGAAGACCTTTTGCGCAATATGTCAGCCGCAGCCGGAGGAGTTTACGTGAGGGCCAACGCCTCACGTACCGGATTGAACACTGTCCTGGATGAAATGAACAAAATGGAAAAACAGGAAATCCAGATGAAGGTCTATTCCGAATATGAAGAGCAATTTGTTTATTATGCAGGATTTGCATTGCTGCTCCTGCTAATCGATACCTTTGTTTCAACCCGGAAGAGTCGTTGGCTAAGAAATTTCGGTCTATTTGAAAAGGTGAAGTCAGGCAAATGAAAGAAATAACGTTTATACTATTCTTTTTAAGTCTTTCAGCTTGTCTTTCGGGACAGGCGGCACGGAAAGATATTCGCCAGGGTAACCGTCATTACGCCGGCGAGAAATATGCGGATTCAGAGACTGCCTACAGAAAAGCACTGTCTAATGAACCTCAGAATCCAAAGGCAACCTTTAATCTGGGTGACGCTTTATACCGCCAGGAGAAGTTTGATGAGGCTGGCGGACAATTTGAAGCGATGGCGGAACGCGAAACCAACAAGATCTTCTCTTCCAAGGCTTTTCATAACCTGGGGAATGCACAACTCCAGGCAGGTAAAATCGATGAGAGCATCAGTTCCTATAAAGAAGCGCTCAGGCGCAATCCTGCTGATCTTGACACCAAATACAATCTGGCCTTTGCCCAAAACCTGAAAAAGCAGCAACAGCAGCAGCAACAGCAACAGCAGGATCAGAATGGTGAAAAAAAGGATGGTGATCAGAAAGACCAACAAGACCAGAAAGACCAACAGGATCAGCAGGATCAAAAGGATCAAAAGGATCAAAAGGATCAAAAGGATCAAAAGGATCAGCAAAAATCACAGCCTGTTAAAATGTCAAAAGAGGATGCAAAAAGGTTGCTCGAAGCTCTGGCCAATGATGAGAAAAAGGTGCAGGAAAAAGTTAAGAAGGAAAAGGCCGCAGCCGTCAGAACTCGTAGCTTAAAGGATTGGTAATGAAAATTTTGTCTAAAAAACTGCTATTCATTTCACTTCTGCTTGGGCCAGGACTCATACAGAAAGCCTTTACGCAGGAACCCGTTCAGCTCACGGTTGAAGCCCCGAAGGTGGTAACAGCCGGTGAGGTATTCAGGTTAGCTTATACAATTAATGCGAAGGCAGAAAGCTTCAACGGCCCCAAGATAGAGGGATTCCTTTTTAACGGACCCATGCTTTCATCCAGCATGAGCACACAGATAATCAATAGCCAGGTAACCCAATCGGTAAGGTACACCTACAATTACACCCTTCAGGCAACACAGGAAGGAGTATTTACAATACCAGGCGCTTCTTCCGTTGTGAATGGCAAGAATTATTCATGCAATCCTGTCAAAATAGAAGTTCTTAAGTCCGGGGCATCTGGCGGACAGCAAGCGGACGGGCAGGCAGGTAATTCAAATGATGGCCTGTCGGGCGAAGATTTATTTGTCAAAGTGGAAGTTGACCGGTCCAATGTGTATAAAGGAGAACAGATCATCGCAACCATACGAATTTATTCCCGTGTTAACCTTGCCCGGTTCGGGGAGATTAAAATGCCCGATTTTGCGGGTTTCTGGAATCAGGAAATTCCTACCCCTGCTCAGGTTAACCTGGAACGGATCAATTATCAAGGCAAACTTTACAACGTCGGTGTTCTTCGGCGTTCGGTTCTGATACCTCAGCAAACCGGCAAGATATCCATCGATCCGTTTGAGATAGAGTGCATGATTAACGCAGCGCGGAAGAATCAGAGATCTCCATTCGGAGACATGTTCGGTGACAGTTTTTTCGGATCTTATGAGACCCTTAGTAAAAAGATCTCAAGTCCAAGGGTTGAGATCACAGTTAAACCATTCCCGCCGAACCCTCCGGCAGGTTTTACAGGTGCGGTTGGTAAGTATTCTGTTCAAGCCGGGCTCGATAAGAATGAGGTAAGTACAAATGAGGCGGTTACCTTAAAAGTTGTGGTTAAAGGGAGTGGCAATATTAAGTTATTAGAGCTTCCGCCGTTCCAATTTCCAGCTGACCTCGAATTATATGATCCCAAAATCACGGATAATATTGAACCAGGCAATAATGGGATCATGGGCTCAAAGACCTTCGAATATGTAATTGTACCCCGTCATGCCGGTGATTTTGAAATTCCTGCCTGGACATTTTCCTATTTTGACCCGGCAGCAGGCGATTACAGGGAATTCGTCCATGAAGCGATGAAATTAACCGTTAAGAAAGGGGTTAATGACTCTGAAGCTACCATTATTAGCACACCGGGGAAAGAAGATATCCGGATAATTGGCCAGGATATCCGATTCATTAAGACAGATAATCCTGCTCTCCAAAAGATTCATCAGCCATTCTTCGGCTCAATGGGTTTTTGGCTCAGTTATCTGGCTATATTCCTGCTTTTCATATTAATGGTCGGCTATATCCGGAATAAATTCAAGAATGAAAGCGACATTGAAGGAATGCGTTTCAGGAAGGCCATAGCTGTCAGCAGAAAGCAGTTGGCAGAAGCCCGGCACTACCTGAATGCCAATCAGAGCGATCGCTTTCTCGAGGCATTGCTGAAGAGTCTGTGGGGCTATATCGGTAACAAGTTTAATCTGAACCTCTCAGAACTCAATCGCGATAGTATCACGGACTTACTGTTCAGCAAAGGAGTTGAACAAAATACTATTTCCGGATTAATTGAAACCATAGATTCAGCAGAGTACCTGCGTTACGCGCCAGGCACAGGTGAAGGCGATTTTCAGCACCTGCTGCAAAAAGCAGAGGAATTCATCGTCCTTATTGAAAAGTCATACAGGAGGTAGTACATGGTTAAACTATTTAAAATTACTGCACTCTTAGCGCTTATACTGGCATCCCCGGCACTTGGGCAGTCTGAACAGGTGCAGGGACACCTTGAACAGGCGAACCAGCTTTATCTGCAAAATGATTTTCAGGGTGCACTGAATGAATACCGGAAGGTAGAATCTTCCGGCTTTGGCTCTTCCACTCTATATTACAATCTCGGAAACAGTTATTATAAACTTGGACAGATACCTTCGGCCATTCTCTATTATGAACGTGCCCGGCTCCTTAATCCAAGGGATGAGGATATTCTTTTTAATCTGAACCTGGCGAATCAGCTTGTTGTCGATCAAATAAATCCCTTAAAAGTTTTCTTTCTCCGTTCATGGTTCGATTCGATTGCATCTCTTTTAAAACCTGACACATGGGGTATAATAGGACTGCTGTCATTTCTCATTCTGGCAGCCATAGCCATTGCCCTGTATGCCACACAAGGCAAAAGATTACGTAAAACAGGAATAACCTTGGGATCTGTCTTGATTTTCTTCATCGGCCTCTCCCTGGCATTTGGAACTATTTCAAACCGCACTCTCAATCACCGCAAATATGCCATTGTGTTCGCCCCTACTTTAACAGCCAAGAGTTCTCCGGATGCCAGTGGGACGGACCTTTTTGTGATACATGAGGGTTTAAAGGTCAGAATTACTGAAACAGTCGGAGGTTGGTCCCGGATACGCCTTCCGGATGGAAATGAAGCCTGGGTTCCTGACTCAGCTGTGACGAGGATCTAAGTCAGATTAACTTCCTGGCCCTCATCAGACTCAGAATTGATTCCACAATCTCTTCGAGTTTTAGTGTTCCGCAGTTGAAAACAGCATCGAAATCGTGAATTCCAAATTCATGACCGAGAAAAAATTCGAGAAATTTCTTCCGGTTTTCATCCTGAATTCCAATTGTTTTTATTGCTTCTTCCTGGCTGATTTTAGCACTTTCGCTTATGCGACTGATACGCCATTCTAACGGAGCAATCAGCCTGACATGAAACGAAAGCGGAATTTGGCGGGTTACAGCTACCCCACCCCTACCTACCAGAATGACATGCCCCGATTCTCCGAAAGAACGGATGACCTTACCGATGGAATTCCGGATAGCCCGGTCGGAACGATAGCTCCCATCTTTCCGGGTAGCCGCCAGAATATCCTCTACCAGACTTCTTTCCTCATATTTATACACATGGGAAATGGCTTCCGGCTTTACCCTCAGAAGCATTGCCGATTGCTCAAGCAACTCTTTTCCAATCCATCTCCACGGCTTATCCGGTTTATTTAATCCCGGTCCGGGATCATTGATTCGCTGAACCAGCATGTCAGCCAAAATCTTGCTTGGGCACCCATATTCTCTTGAAATGGTTAATACAGGCCCATTTTTATCAGCCGTCATCTCTTTACTTAGCCGACTGTCAAGGTATTGCCGAAGAATGTTTTCCATCAAGTCTCCTTTCAGTACTAAGAACTCATTGAGAATCAAAGAACTTTATCTACTTTTGCACCCCGAAACATTACAGGTAACTGTTTGTTATCTCTAACGAAAAGAATTGAATAATTGTTCCACTTGAGCAGCGAGTAAATGAGGTCCTTTCAAACCGTTATTTTTATTATTCCTTTTCTTTTAATAGTGGATCTTTATGTGCTGAAAGGAATTTCCGCTCTGCTGAAAGGTAAGAGTGCCCTTGTCAGGAAATCCGCTTTCATAGGATATATTGTTTTCAGCACGTTATTACTGATCTCACTGATCAGCCTTTACCTGTATTATGAGCAGCAGCCGTCAGATCCTGCGCGGTACAGGATATTCATGAGGGTCAGCGGGGTTTTTATAGTTCAGTTTCTTTTCAAGTTTGTCTACGTTTTCTTTGAATTGTTTCACGATCTCCGGCACCTTGCCATGAAAATCCGCCCAAAGAAAAAGTTCAGACAACCCCTTCCACCGGAAGAGAGTACTTCATCCCGCCGTGAGTTTATCCGCAAATCGGGAGTTATTATGGCGGCAATACCCTTTCTGGGGGCAATTCAGGGAATTGGCTGGGGCCGCTTCCGTTTTACCGTACGTCATTCTGCCATTCATTTTAAAAACCTCCCAGCCTCCTTCGAAGGGCTCCGGATCGTCCAGCTGTCTGATGCCCACCTGGGTGGGTTTTATGGCCATAAGGATAAACTGGAAGAGGTTGTCGACATAATCAGGGATATCAAGCCCGATATTCTTGTTTTCACAGGCGACATGGTAAATAATTTCGCCACGGAGATGGAAGGCTGGGTTGACTTATGGGCACGAATGGAAGCCCGGATCGGCAAATTCTCCGTGCTGGGCAATCATGATTACGGGGACTATTCGGAATGGACTTCTAAAGAGGAGAAAAAGGCCAACCTCAACAGTATAATCAGGCAGCAGGAGGAGATGGGCTTTCAGATGCTGATGAATGAACACCGCGTGATCGAAAGAAATGGCGAGCAGATCTACCTGGCCGGGGTAGAGAACTGGGGACTTCCCCCTTTCAAGCAATACGGAGATCTTTCGAAAGCAATGCTTAACATCCCTGATCAGGCTTTTACACTCCTTCTTTCCCATAACCCTGACCATTGGTCGAACGGCATTATTGGCGACAATCGCATCAGCCTGACTCTGGCAGGCCACACACATGGTTTTCAGATGGGAATTGAGATCGGGAATTTTAAATTCAGCCCTTCACAATTGATCTATAAGCAATGGGCCGGCCTTTACCGCAACGGTGAACAATATCTATATGTCAACAGGGGACTCGGATTTCTTGCCTTTCCGGGCCGCGTGGGCATCTGGCCGGAAATCACCCTGCTCGAATTACACCGGGGATAATCACTTGATTTTAAATCCGTACAGGAACTCAGCACCAAAACTGGACGTTTGAGGGAAATAAAACACACGAATTCCGGATTCCAGATCCAGGCCTGCACGAAGAAGATTAAAGTCGGCCAAAAGATCAATACCGGAAGTAAGCAACCACTCCTTTTTATCAAAAAAATATCCTCCGTCGAAAAACAGATTGGTTCTGATTCTTTTGATGTAAAGAAGCCAGCTCAGACTCCAGTCGGGGTAGGCTAACGGAACCGAAAAATCAGCCTTGAATGAATAATATCGGGTCTGGTTTTTTGCAAGCTGGCCGCGGGGAAAGTCGGGGTAAGGATTATCGACCAGAGTGGGATAGCTAAGGTTTGTGTAAGAATTCAGAATCCTGAGGCTGCTGTTACGAAGTCCGCCGGGGAGGTAACCCAAAACCCTGGCCGAAGTATTCCATCCCTGAAAGGCCGGGTTTAAAGTTCTGGAAACATTTACTCCGATTGAGAAGCCAAGGCCTGAATAGAGATCGCGATAGCTCACCTTTCGTAATACCGCAAGCTGAACAGAGCCGCCGGCGGCAGCAGAAGGGAGGCTGGCGATATCCCAACCCGGTGCATTGTTATGCAGAAAAGTCAGAGCAGGGACAATCCTTCGCGACCAGATGCCTGAGGAGAAATTGAGCGGCACATACATCTGCACCTTGGATTTATTGGAGAACAACTCCAAAGGCCTTTCGATTCCGCTACTGTCGCTTTCCGGATGGCGATATTCTCTCCTAAATTCAGCGTCAACAACCGGAAGGAATCCGGTATAGGTCACCGAAGCCACTGCACTATGTGATTGGTGCGGCTTATTATACTGATAACCGGCTTGTGCCACCAGAGTGCTCAGGTCATTTTGCGACATCACGACGGCGCCGGGATTAATGCTGTAGGAATCCGGGTCGATATAGGCCGGAGCCCAGCTATGAAATCTGAATAGATGGCTGGCCTTCCGGTATGGCTGAGAGACCGTTTTGGCAGCTGCATATTCCGAAAAAATAACAGATTCTTCTCCTTTTTCACGGGTTATCACCCGGGTCACCGGCTCCTGCAGCCTGAAAACCGGCGGGGATGCAACAGCCTGAATTGAGTCAATGTCCATTGCTGCCGGACGGTATCCATTAGGAGAATGGACCGAAAGATACAGGCGATTGTCAGATGTTGTCAGATAGTTAATGCCATATCGGTGACTTACTGCTTTCTCAACGGAACCATTCCCGGAATTGATCCGGTATACACCCGATGCGGACCCCATCGGGCCGATAAAGTAAATCTGGCCATTATCATATACGGGATGAGAAATCTCAGCAAATCCCCCATCTATTATAAGTTCTTCGATGCCGGTTTTACGATCAATCCTGACCAATCTTCTGCCATTTGGACCGGTGGTTATGGCAAGAATTTCTGAGTTATCAATTCCCCATCCTATCGATGTAAAGTAACTCGCCTCATGTTCCGGGATCCTCTGAATCTCGGAAAAATCCGATGCTTTAAGAATAACGATAAATGATTCACCATCTGTTTGTTCCGTGATGCAGGCCACATAATTGCCATCCTGGCTGAACACAGGTGAAAACAGTCGTTGATTTCGGGTCAAACGCTTCGTCTGTTTGCCATTTTCCTGCCAGATAAACAGATCCGAGACGGTCCTGTTCCCCCAGCGGATAGTGGGATTGTGCTCTGCCCAGATTATTTTCCCCTGATGAACAGAGAACCCCGCATCCTCAATGGCCCCTGGTTTGACCAGTGCCTCTTCATGGCCGGCAGAATCAATCCGTACAAAAACCGGCAATGCGCCGAGGGATTTTTTCAGACAGATTATGGAACGATCAGGACCTGCAAACGGCTTGATATATGAATAATAATCGGTGGTATCCTGCTGAAATTCCTTGAGCGACAAAGCACGCTGATTATCGGAAGCTGTCCGGGTCCAATAATCCTGCAGCCAATACATTGTTTCCTTGTAGAGCTTGCGGGAAGTCAAACCTGTCTTTTTCTGAAGAAGCCTTGAAAACCCCGGGATCCGGAAGGGATTATTTCCGATCATTCTGAGATTATCAGACCACACCAAAGGATAGGAGAGCATTCTTCCCCTGGCAGCCATGTAATAGCCAAACAGATATTCGTTGGGCAGATTATCCTTATAGGTTCCTAGAGACATCCGATCCCATGCAGGAATCTGACCGCTGATTAGCTTTGACCTGAGTGGCAAAGAAAAGGAGGCTATTCTCCCACGTCCTGCATCACTGAGCAGTGTCTCAGTAAGCACCGCATCTCCTTCCAGAAACCACATCGGGATGTGCAGCCCCAAAACTAAAGACTGCGCCTGTTCACCCAGAATAATTGAGGCTGCACGCGTGAAGCCGGTGTTAAGCCGGTCCATCTGAGCCATATGCCGGTACTCATGAATGAGCAATTGCGAGGGAAAGTCGCCAATCTCTCCTGCAACTGGGTGTTTGGGATATAACTCTATTCTTCTGGGAGCCAAAATTGTGAATCCATTGGAGAAAGAAGCTTCGGGATGAACTATAATCGGAAAAGGCTTGATTCTGGCTTGCATCGAGGCAGTAACGGGTATCTCCAGATTTGCGAGGATACTTTCAAAACGGTGAGCCTTAACGGTGTAATAGTCTGGATAAATCAGGGTTTGTTTATGTGTCAGCATCTTTCGCCACTTGATGGCGGAAGGGTCGGTGCCCACAATATAGTACTGTGCCTGCAGGGAGGAAGAATCAACGGCGAGGAGAGTCAAAAACAGAGCAAATGTTTTCAGAATGGTCATTTTCACGTTGCAAAAATAGAAAACCCTGCCGAAGCAGGGCCTTCACGATTGGATTATATGCTTGCTTGGTTTGGGTCTTTTACTTTTTACCGGCTTTTTCAAGGCTATCCATCCCTTCAATATTGACGCTCTGGGCAATCTTGGCTACGGTTTTCATATCAATGATTCCTGCCATCCAGATTAAATTGCTCTCCTCCTTCCCGCCGGATACCATCAATAGCTCCTTAATCACTCCATCCTTTTCAAGGGTCAGAAACTTAACCTGTTTGTCCGCTTCCTGCATCACCATCAGTTCTTTATAGTCCTTTGCCGGGATTGCAGAAAGAATCTCCTGATAAAATGACTTTCCATCGACCCCACCCTTGGACGACAGAATCTTGATAAAGTCCAGGTTCTTGACCGTTTTTAAAAAGTCATCATTATCAGGATTGTCAACATTGGCAAACAGTTGAAACATATTTTTGGTAATCACCACCGATGAGAACCCTTCCTTGCCTGAATATTTCTGAAACAACTGATCAATTGCCTTATTTTGGGCATGACTAAACAGGGGTATCAGAACCGCCAAAATAATTACACATAGTCTTTTCATGGTAGTTGGATTACTTGTCTATTGCAATTTCCTTTGTTGCACTCAGGGCATTGCCCAGCTTTGACAAAACCGAGAGTTCCTGGGTGGCCCGATGGATAGAGTTCAGATTTTTGAGCGGCTCCACAGCCTCACTCAACTTCCCAAGGTTTGATAGTCCGGCTGTACCCTTATTCAGGTATCCGGAGATTTTTTCAAGTGCATTCATGGATTCCGTATAGGCCAGCTGAGGATCGCTCAGTTCACTCACCAAGTCTCTCCGGTTCAGGAAGAGGACGGAGGATACCAGGATCAAAACGGAAGCAGCCGAACTCATCACTAAGTAAAGTATCCTGCGGGATTTCCCGGGCAACTGATTCTGAATGGATTCAAGTCGGTTCAGGACCGATTGCTCCAGATCCTCGGGTACCTCGATTACCTGCAGGCGAAGGTCCCTTATTTCACGGAAATACTGCTCGTCAGCAGCGAATTCCGGATCCGTCCGACCATCGAGAAAATACGATTCAAGAAGGAGTTCCTCTTCAGGAGTGCTCCAACCATCATAGTATTTCTGCAACAAGATTCTTATTTCGTTCGTATTCATAGCCATATTGTTTTGCCAGCATTTCACGGATTTTATTCCGGCCGCGCGACAGGATCACCCTGACCGTTCCGTCGGCAATCCGCAATGCCCCGGCAATTTCTTCATTTGAATAGCCTTCAATATCCCTGAGGGTGATGACCGATTTTTGAGGCTCAGGCATTTCACTGATAATTCTTTTTACCAATCTTACAGAATCATTGATCTCCAGGCTCTTATCCGGCTGAAGTTCCTCTGAGGAACGATTCTTAAAGAGGTCCGAAAGATCCAGACTAACCGTTTTTTTCATTTTGATCCTGTCAAGACAGTAGTTCCTCATGATCCTCACAGCAAAGGCCTCGATACTATTAACGCCTTGCAGATCAGCCCTCATATTCCACAATTTTACAAAGACCTCCTGAACGGCATCCTTGGAATCATCCTGATTTTCCAGGTACCGGAAGGCATACCTGTAAAGCTGCTTGTTAAGCGGAACAACCTTTTCATTGAATTCTTGTGCCGTCATTATCCTGAAGACGAATCAATCCGATTCCCGTTACAAGATAATGATGAAATTATTGTTTCAGGCCCTTACCCGTAAGCAACAATGTCCGCGAACTGAAGGAATAACCCGAGAATATTCCGAATCCCCCTGAAACATTGGTAAAAACCTGAACAGGTTCGGCAAAGGGATTATTATGGGCCGATTGATACGCCTCATTGCTGACCACATATTTATAAAATGACGGGTCGATCTGTTCCAGATGAATATCAATCCTGATGGTGTCGGAAAGGATCCATTGATACTCATAAAGGCTAACTTTCATGGTTTTAGTCTGTCCATTGAAAATCTTATCGTCGAAATACAACTTTCCGCCAAAGTAATGTGATTCATCCTGCAGGAACTGGTCATTACCCGCATAAACAAATGAAGCCTGGGTAATCCATGTGCCGGTGGGTTCCATTGTTATGTAATCAAACTCCTTGTAAGTCATGGACACGGCTAAACCGTAAAGATTAGCCTGTTCTGCCGGATCATCAAACAGCACATTCAGGTTGAGTACTTCACTTCCCCACTCGTCCACAACGGTTGAGGAATCCCAGGAACTGATCGGTACCACTTGCGGAATGAGAGCCTCAGAGGAAACGGACGTCATTCCCGGATAATCAACTGAAAGTTTGTATGTTACGCCTGTCTGTGGAATAAAATCAGGTAAATGGTAATACCCAAAACTGTCTGGGATCAATTTTCCCAGGGGATTTTCATTTTGGAAAAGGCGGACATCGGCATTATCGAGAAGAAGAAACTGATCATCCTCCAGAACGCTCAGGCTTTTTGAAAGGTGGACCACCACCGGCTGATCTGTGCTGATCAGGCCATTGACCACTATTTTGCGTTCCGCATCGGGTACCTCTACATCGAGGATCAGCTCGCAACTAATCAAGGCAATAACCAGAAGGCCTGATAGAAAAAAAATATACGGATTGGCTTTCATAACGGTCTGACTATTTGATCCTGAAACTAAAACTGATGGAGGGGATGATCGGGAAAAGGGAGTACTGCTTCAGCACGGGCTTGCTCGGTCCATTTTCCACATACTCCTTGTCGAACAGCAGGAAAAACGGATTCTTTCGATTGTATAAATTATAGGCACCGAAAGACCAGGTCCGTTCACCCCATTTAGTCTCCTTCTTAAAATTTATTCCGATATCGAGCCTGTGATAGGCTGGCATCCTGTAAGAATTCCTTCCGGCGAAGTATTCGATGCTGCTAAAATAGCCGGGGTTATACCAGAAACTTTGCATGGAGGCATACTTTTCAAGCGGAAGTGTCACTGCATTTCCGGTTCCGTATACCCAGGTGAGTCCAAGGTCGATATGATCATTGATTTTTTGATTGAAAACAATGGATATATCATGCCTTCGGTCATATCGGTAAGGAAACCACTCCCCGAAACTGATGTTTTCAAAACGGCGATCTGACCAGGAAAGAGTATACCCTATCCAGCCGCTCGTTTTTCCAAATTCCTTCCGGGCAAGTATTTCAACGCCAAAAGCCCTTCCTTCACCCATCTCAACCTTATCCTGCCAGTCGTCTTCAAGTGAAAAAAAGCTGGCCCCTTCCTTATATTCTATAAGGTTTTTCATGGATTTATAATATCCCTCAACACTAATCTCAATGTCATCGGTAGGTTCATAGGCAAATCCTAACGCGTACTGAATGGCCTTCAGGGGTTTGATGGTATCGGTGACCGGAAGCCACAAATCTGTTGGAAGCCCAATGGTTGAGTTGGTAAGAAGGTGGATATACTGGGTCATATGGGTATAGGCAGCTTTGACCGATACCCTCTCGCTGAGCAGATACCGCATTGAAATCCTTGGCTGCAAAGAAGTATAAGTCGAATCTTTGACATTGAATCCACTGAAATGGAGGCCAATGTTTGCTTTCAGCCTCGATGTGACAGCCCAGTCATCTTCAGCATATGCCGCCCATTCATGGGCATAAATATCTTTATTCCCAAAAGTGGTATCGATTGCCTGCTCCATGGCCTGTTCTTCCAGACTGAAAACAGTGACTCCCGGTTTGAATGTATGATATATATAATTGACTCCGAATCGGATGCTGTGGTTTGGATCCGGGAGATAGTCAAAGTCAACTTTTCCGGCCCAATCGTTGATTCCAGAGTCATATCCAAATGCATATTTGTGGGATAATTCATTATTCTCTTCTTCCTGGTCCAGCATGGTGGTCAGGAAATTATACTTGCTATAGGTTATTGTGGTGTTGCTGAACAATTTAGGACCGAGAACATAGTTCCACCGGAGTGCCCCGGTCAGGTTTCCCCATCCCAGTCCGGCCGCGTTTTCCCAGCGATATTTCTCGCCCTTTTCAACAGTGCTCAGATAGGCCTTGTCCTGCCCCGAATAGAGGCTTAAATAGAGCCGGCTTCTGTCAGAGAATTTATGATTGATTTTGGCATTAAAATCATAGAAATAATAACCGGCTCTGAAGTTCTCAAAATCATCGCCTGCCTGCCACCGGATCAACGGTTGTGCCAGAAAATCCACATAAGTTCTTCGCCCTGACACAATGAATGAGGTTTTATCCTTGATAATCGGACCCTCCAGGGTCAGTTTGCTCGATATGATGCCAACACTGCCTTCGGCGGCAAATTTCTTATTGTTACCCTCTTTCATCCTGATATCCAGTACCGATGAGAGCCGGCCTCCGTATCGGGCCGGAAAACCGCCGGTGATCAGCTTAACCGTTTGGATTGCATCGGGATTGAAAACGGAAAAGAAGCCAAACAGGTGGCTGGCATTGTAAACCGGCACTCCATCGAGAAGAATCAGATTCTGGTCAGGTCCCCCACCCCTGACGTAGATTCCGCTGGTGCCCTCGCTGCCGCCTTTTACGCCCGGCAGTAATTGCAATGCTTTCAGAATATCAGCCTCACCAAACATAACCGGAAGGCTCTTGATCGTTTTGGATGATAATTCCGTCATGCTCATCTGGGTACTTTGAACAACAGATTTGGCGCGAGCTCCGGAAATAACCACTTCATCCAGGTTAATTACCGGGTTCAGACGGATATTGATCAGAGTATCCCTCAGGAGTCGGAATTCATGGGTAACTGCCTCATAACCCACATAGGAGACAGTCAGTTTTATGGTTCCGGCAGGAAAAGTCAGGCTGTAGAACCCGTAAGTATTGGAGGTGGTACCTTTCAGAGACACGGGGTCATAAACGTTTGCGCTGATCAGCTTTTCGCCTGTAGTCCGATCCTCCAGAGTTCCACTGATGGTATATCGCTGCGAGAATCCGGAAATGGCAAATAGGAAGAAAACAGGAAACAACAAAAATCTTTGCATAGAGTAAATGCGTGGCGTTTTCAAACTAAACGAAATGGGGCTCCAGGGCAGCCATCAAATCTGCCGGAGGCCTTCTTGGCTTCCGGGTTTGCATATCAGTAAAAACCAGGTGACATTCTGCTTCGTTCAGCAGGTCGCCGGATTCACTAAATATCTCATAAAAAAAAGTAATGCGCGCAGTGGGAAGCTTTCTCAGTGTTGTCCTGATGGTTACCAGGTCATCGTACCCTGCAGGACGGATATAGCGAATGCTCATACTCACAACGGGCAGCATGATCCCCTGCTCCTCAAGCCCCCGGTAGGTAAATCCCAGATGCCTGATCAGTTCCGTGCGGCCGATTTCATAGAATTCCGCATACCTGCCGTAATACACATAACCCATCTGGTCAGTCTCACCGTATCGGATTCGTTGTTGGATGTCGCAGGAAAACATACGATTAAAGATTTACGATTTACGATTTACGGTTTACAATTTACGATTTTTGGAGCATGCCGTAGAGGTCGTAATCATCAGAAGAGGTTATTTCGATCTGGTAAAAGCTGCCTGTGCGGAGGTTTTTATCCGGTGAGGTTATTAGTACCTCCTGGTCCACCTCGGGGGAGTCGTACTGGGATCTTCCAACGAAATAATCACCCTCCTTGCGGTCAATTACCACCGTTTCAACCTTACCGATCCGGGCACTATTTATTTGGGCAGAAATGTCTTTCTGGAGATCCATGATTGCCGAAAAACGCTCCTGTTTTACCTCTTCAGAGATTTCATCCGCAAAAAGATCACCCGAACGGGTACCCTCTTCGGTGGAATAGGTGAACACACCCAGGCGTTCAAAACGCGAATCCCGAACGAAATCAAGCAGTTCAAGAAATTCCTGTTCGGTTTCACCGGGATGGCCCACAATCAGTGAAGTACGGATCGCCGCATCCGGAATCTTTGAGCGGATTTCCCTGATTATTTTATAGGTATCTTCACGGGTATAACCTCTGTTCATTCTCTTCAGCATGGGATCACTGATATGCTGAAACGGTATGTCGAGGTAATTGCAGATCTTGGTTTCCGCGGCCATCAGGTCGATGAGTCCTTCCGGAAAGCTCTCCGGATAGGCGTAATGAAGCCGGATCCATTTAATCTTTTTCAGTTTCACCAATTCCTGCAGGAGCGGCACCAGCATGCTTTTCTTGTAGAGATCGCGGCCATAGTAAGAAAGGTCCTGAGCGATAAGAAGCAGTTCGCGTGTTCCATGTTCCGACAGATATAGGGCTTCCTGAATAATATCCTCCATCTTTCTTGAAACATGTTTTCCACGGATGGAAGGAATCGCGCAAAATGAGCATTTCCGGCTGCATCCTTCGGATATTTTCAGATAAGCGTAATGGCTGGGCGTTGAAACCTGCCGCTGGTTCAGAATTTCCGGGTTAAACACCAGTTTGAGAGAAGATAAAATGTCATTCATCTGCTCAACTCCAAACCAGGCATCCACCTCCGGCATTTCCGGAACCAGCTCGTTCCGGTATCTTTGTATGAGGCAGCCCATTGCATAGATATAGCGTATTCTGCCATTTTTCTTGGATTCAATGGCATCGAGTATGGTCTGAATTGATTCCTCCTTAGCATCCAGGATAAAGCCGCAAGTATTGATTATCAGCACATCGGCGTTTACCCTGACCGGATCAAGCCTGGTCCGAATTCCCTGGGCCAGCAACTGGCTCATAAGCTTTTCCGAATCTACCAGATTCTTGGAACAACCCAGGTTGATTATATCTACTCTCAATAGGATCCTTGCTTTACTGGTAACTGGTCACCGGTCACTGGTCACTTATTTTCTCCAAAAAGGGATTCGACGAAGGCGGTTTTGTTGAATAGTTGGAGATCTTCGATTTTCTCTCCTATGCCGATATAACGTACCGGAATCTTGAACTGGTCGCTGATTCCGATGACCACACCGCCTTTAGCGGTACCGTCTAGCTTGGTAAGGGCAAGTGCTGTTACTTCCGTAGCAGCGGTAAACTGTTTGGCCTGTTCGAATGCATTTTGCCCTGTAGAACCGTCAAGAACGAGGAGAACCTCATGTGGTGCTTCAGGGATGACTTTCTTCATGACATTACGGATCTTGGTCAGCTCATTCATCAGGTTAATCTTATTATGAAGGCGGCCGGCTGTATCTATGATGACCACGTCGGCTTGCTGAGCAACCGCAGATTTGACGGTATCGTAAGAAACCGAGGCCGGGTCGGATCCCATTTTTTGCTTTATAAGGGGTACTCCTGCCCGCTGCGACCATATCTCGAGTTGTTCGATTGCTGCTGCCCTGAAGGTGTCCGCTGCACCCAGGATCACTTTCTTGCCCGCAGCTTTATACTGATAAGCTAGTTTTCCAATGGTGGTAGTCTTCCCGACACCGTTGACTCCAACGACCATGATCACATAGGGACCGGAGGCTACCGGAAACGGCAACTCATCCTGGTCGGCACTATTATTTTCAGCCAGGAGGGAAGAGATCTCTTCGCGCAGGATCTTGTCGAGTTCGTCGGTGTTCATGAATTTATCCCGGGAAACGCGTGCCTCAATGCGTTCAATTATCCGAAGAGTCGTTGTAACGCCGACATCCGATGAGATGAGCATCTCCTCCAGATCGTCGAGCACCTCATCGTCAACCTTGCTTTTGCCGGCAATGACCCGGGAAAGCTTCTGGAAAACATTTTCCTTGGTCTTGGCCAGACCCTGATCAAGGTTTTTCTTTTTATCGTCGGTAAACCATTTAAAGATTCCCATGAGTAAGGGGTTTTAAACACAAAGAGCTTTCCTCACAGGTGAAGAAAGCTCCGGTAATTTTTTAAATTCTGGTCTGCTTATTTAATGCTGAAGAAATCTTTAACATGATCGTTATGCACGACTTCTTCCTTAAAGCTATAAGCTCCGGTTTTTGGTGATTTCACCATCTTGATGACTTTGGCATAGTGTCTTCCCTTGCCTGTCTGCATTGTTGCAACTACTTTCTTTGCCATACTGTCAATTATTTAATTTCCCTGTGAACAGTCACTTTCTTCAAAACCGGGTTGAATTTCCGCATTTCCATGCGGTCTGGGGTATTCTTACGGTTTTTGGTTGTTATATACCTTGAGGTCCCAGGAACGCCCGAAGTCTTGTGTTCGGTGCACTCAAGAATGACCTGAATCCGGTTGCCTTTACTTTTTTTAGCCATGGTTCAAGTCCTCCTGCTAGTAATTAGTGATCAGACCTTGTTCCTGCGCTTCTCTGAGGCAGGCAAGCAATCCTTTTTTGTTAATATTCCTGATCCCGGCGGCTGATACTTTCAGCACAATCCAGCGCTTCTCTTCTTCCAGATAAAACTTCCTGGTAAACAGGTTCGGATAGAAACGACGCTTAACTCTCCGGTTTGAATGGGAAACGCTGTTTCCCACCATCATCATCTTACCGGTTATTTGACAAAGCTTCGACATGCTCTTAGAATTTTGGATCGCAAATTACGGGATTTTTATTCAAATAATCAAGTGGTTTACCAAAAAAATGGACTAATGTTTTAAACGGATGCGTGTTAAAAGATCTTTTAGCTACCTGTTGCATCTTTCAAAAGTCTCAGACGAAGCATATTCAAGGCAGCCTGTGAGGCTTTCAGGATATTCCTGCCCCGGTGCCCGCCCATGGAAAATCGTTCCGACTCAGTACCATTGGGTCCGCTAACCGCAATCCAGACAGTTCCCACAGGCTTCTCTTTGGTCCCGCCATCAGGTCCTGCGATTCCGGAAACAGCAATGGAATAATCTGTATTAAAAATGCTCCTTGCATGGGACGCCATCTCTGCTACAACTTCGGAACTTACTGCACCAAAGCGTTCCAGAGAGGATTCCAGTACATGGAGGTGTGAAACTTTAACATCATTAGAATAGGCCACAACTGAGCCTTTATAATAGGCTGAACTTCCCGGAATCTGAGTAATGCGGGATGCGATCAATCCGCCTGTACAACTTTCGGCCGTGCAAACTGTAAGTTGTTTAACAAGAAGCAATTCGGCCAAAACTTCCTCTATCGACAAATCATCAAAACCGTACACCCATTCAGGGATAATGGCGCACAATTGTCGGGTAAGACCTGCTATCATCTCTTTAATCGTTTCAGTATTCTTCCCGCGGCCCGTGATCCTGAGTTTCACCACGCCGGGCGATGGCAGGTATGCCAGTGAGTAATTCTCAGGGATTGAGGATTCCCATTTTTCAATGATTGCAGCCAGACTTGATTCCCCGATTCCGGTTGTCATAATGGTTTTATGAATCACCGGAGGCGCATTGAAAAAAGCTGCAAGTTTCGGAAGTATCCCCTGCTCCATCATTCCTTTCATCTCGTATGGAACCCCCGGCATTGAGACCACAACTGTCCCGGCCGATTCAAACCACATTCCCGGAGCCGTCCCATTCGGGTTTCTGATAACCGAGCAATTATGGGGGACGAGCGCCTGATCGCGGTTGACGGGGCTGAGCGGCATATTCCGGCTGCCCCAGAGCTTCTCAATATCAGCTAAAACATCAGAATCAACTACAAGCCGGGAATTGAAAAACTTAGCCAGGGTAACCTTGGTAAGGTCGTCATTGGTTGGCCCCAATCCTCCGGTTATAAGAACAACCTGAGCGCGCGACATAGAGTCAGTCAAAGCTGAGCAAATCTCATCCGGATTATCAGAAATGGAGATAATCCGCGATACCGGAAGCCCAAGCATCGAAAGCCTTTCGCCTATCCAGGCCGAATTCGTGTCAATCGTCTGGCCGATAAGAATCTCGTCGCCAATGGTGATGATTTCGGAGGAAGGTTGCTGGTTACTGGTTACTGGTTGCTGGTTCCGGTTCATTATCTTTGCTTTGTGGTCTCTTGGTCTCTCGGTCTCACAGTCTTATCGTCTTAAAGTCTCTACGTCTCTTTCTAATCTAGCAATCCTCTGCAGCAGCGTAGGGTGAGAGTAATGTACAAAAACATAGGCAGGATGTGGCGTCAGGTTGCTGAGATTTTTTTCGCTGAGGCGGATTAATCCTGAAGCAAGGTCATCGCCGAAACCCAGCTTCTCTGCAAAAGCATCTGCCTGGTACTCAAAGGAGCGGGAGGTCTTATTAAACAGGAGTCCGGTTAATTCCGATACCGGACTGAACAGGATTCCAAAAACCAGAAGTCCGATATGAAATGTGGGTTCGGAGATATTCAAAGCCTGTGAGAAGATCGGATTTCCAACCACAAGAGAAAACAGAAACAACATCAGTCCGGTTTGAAAAACAGATAGCAGCATGCTGAAGAGGATGTGCTTTTTCCGGTAATGCCCGATCTCATGAGCCAATACCGCAAGTATCTGGTTTTCTTCAAGATCGCGTATAAGGGTATCATAAAGGACAATCCGGCGCTTGCTTCCGAAGCCTGCAAAATAGGCATTCGATTTGGAGGACCGCTTCGATCCGTCAATCACGAAAATGTTTTTAAGCGGAAAATCTGCCCGGGCAGCCAGCAACTCAATTGCCGACCTCAAAGGCCCCTCATCCAGCGGCTTCTGCTTGTTGAACAAAGGAACTATCAGGGTTGAATAAAAAAAGCTCAGGAAAAGGCTGAAAACCGATAGTACGAGCCATGTCCAGAGCCAGAAAGACTGACCTGTTATCCTATAAATCCAGATAATGAACGCAGCAAGGGGTACCCCGAGGACCAGCAGGAGTGCAAGTGATTTTATTTTATCCAGAACAAATGTGCGAGCTGTGGTTTTGTTAAATCCGTATTTCTCTTCAATAACAAAGGTGGACCAGATGTCAAAGGGAAGGGACAAGATACCGGATCCGAGCATCAGGGTACCAAAGAAGAGCAGTGCAGAGAAAATGTCATTATCCGTAACTTTTGCAACCCATTCATGAACCCAGGTAAAACCGCCCAGAATAAACATCAGGATAATAACGACAAAGCTCATGCTGGACACAAGCAGTCCAAATTTACTGGCTTCCCTTTGGTATAGCTGACTTCTGGAATAACTCTCCGTACTGTATTCACCGGCCAGGACAACGGGTAATTCGGTTTTAAGTGCAGAGATGTTCAGCAAATCGATAATTAAATCGACCAGGAAACCAGCGATTATTATAGTAAGAATAAGAATCAGAATGGGTGTCATGCTTACTCCTCTATGGCCATTTGTTGATTCAGCTTTAAAGTTTTAGGAAGCCTTTCCTTTAGTTTATCCCGATAATCAGTAATGAAATAGGAATCCATACCCTTTTTCTCGGATTGATTAAGCCATTCCATCGCCAGCGGAATATTTCCGGCCATTTCGCAGGTTACAGCCATATTGAAGCCGGCCCTCGCAGCGATCGGTTTGCTGCGTACCTGAGTATAGCGATTCCATATTTCGGCTGCAGCTTTCCATTCGCCATCACGCATATATTTTGAAGCAAGAGCAAATTCTTCATTTCCGTAAGGGAAGTAAACACGCTCAAGCTCGGTCCAGTATGGTGCCAATCGCCGTCCGGTATTTTTGCCGGCCAGGTACATGGCTTCCTTGAAAATTGACAACCTGTTGACCGAACTGATTACAATACCCGGATCCTCGCCAATATTGGCATGAAGTGTATCGGAAAACAGGTAGTCGGATACAGAATACTGGGCAAGGCGATAGAGTCTCCAGTAAGTTTTTACATAAACAACCAACTGGTAATACATCCAGCCATCGTCGCTCCTTGTAATGACCGAGTCCTTGAATTCACTGTATTCCAGTGACAAAACAGCATCAATCGGGGGAATGCCTGCAACAGACTGGATAACAGGCCACGGCAGCAACCGGCTTCCATCGGAATAATCCCCTACCAGGGACCGTGTGATGATGGGATCATATACCTCAAACCGCGGACTGGCAATCAATGCATCCATACAACCTACAACTCCCTGCTTAACGATCGAGCTGTCGCGCTCAAAACTTGTCTTTTTACCGCTTTGAAGCTTGCCGGCTTTATAAAGACTGTCCACATCCACACGCGACAAAACGCTTATGGTTCTTATACCCGAAGGAATAGTAATTTCAGCCGGCTCCAGTCCGTCAAGATCAAGTTTAAACGCTGGGTAGCAACTTGTCAGGAAAAACAAAGGCACCAGAATTAAGGATGTCAGGTACCATTTCATTGTTTACCAATTACGTTTAATGTATCCCATTTTTATACTTTCCTGGTAAGCACTCATTTTCTTTTCAAGTATGGCAATGTATTCCCGGGTTTTGCGATCTGGTTTTAGTCGCTCAGAACGCCGGGCAAAGCCAAGTGCCTGATTCAGCCGGCCATCCCTCTCGCAGGCCAGCGCCATATTGTAGGATCCTAATGCCTGAACCGTTGAATCCTTACTTCGATAAGCAAGATAGCTCCACTTTCCTTCGGCACGATTCCAGTTTCCCTTTAGGATAGCCGTGTCGGCAACCAGCAGCAGACTGTCCCCTTTACGGTATAACCATCTTTTTTCCGTGTACTTAGATGGCAAAACGAGACTGGCATATTCAGCGGCTGCGGAGCCGACAGCCGCAAGGCCTTGAGGGGAACCTCCTGCGAGGGCTTGCAGGGCTTCTTCCCTTGTTGCACCTTTTGCATCAAAAGTCGTTGCAAAACAAAATATGGAATCCTCCACGAGGCGCCTTTTCAGGGGCTCATAAACCCTTATGGCCATGGTTACCGAATCCTTCCGGCTGGCCTGAAATCCTCCAGGGACCTGCAGAACGGAGGCGCTGCCGGAGCCATAATCGAAGCCTTCCAGCACAAGAACTCCCTGAACAAATTCTTTTTGAATTAGCTCAGCCATTCCTTCCCAAGGCTGAGGTTCCGGAAAATGTGACGTATTGTTTTTCAGCATTCTCGGATTGTGACGCACCTTTACCAGGAAGTGGTTTCCCTGAATTAAATTCTTACCCAGAGAATCGACAAGAGCTTCGCTTAGCTTCCACTTGGCACTGTCAACTGACTCGTAACCTCCCCATTGAACGTCTTCATATACACCGGTTGCCGGCACATATCTGGAGGTGACCAGAAGGGTTTTCAGATCTGGAGGATACTCAATTTTTCCCGGCGCATAAAGATCAACCGTCACCGTTCTGATCTGACAGGAAGGCAGGGTTAACAAACAAGCTGACAAAAAAATGAGACACCTTTTCATCGTTATAAAGTTATTTATCGGGTTCCAAACCAACGGCGCAAAAACCATTCCAAGGAAAATAACAGAATCAGAATTCCTAGTATCCATTTCAGGTTTATCAGGTCATACCACTTATTCTCAGTACGAGCAGGCAAAACATCCGGTTTCAGACCGGCAATCTCTTGAACCAATAAATCTCCCTGTTTTTCAGAAAAGAACCTGCCACCCGTCTGTTTGGAGACCGTGCGCAACGATTGAAAATCCGCAGCAGGTGACAATTGTTCAACTCTCTTCTTCTGTATAACAATCTTTCCTTCCCGTTTGAATTTTTCAATACCCAGTTGAGTTTCCGCCACATATTGGAACTCACCACTGAAAAAGCCTGTGAGGGTTATTTCATAGAAATTGTTCACTCTATTCATCCTGTATTCCGATTTCTGCCCCGAAGAGTCAGATAAAGTAAGTTTTACATCTGGTTCATTGACCAACTCCCGTGAAGCATTCCTCAGCCTGGCATTAATTCTGATGGGCGAAAACTCGGTCAGACTCTCATCAATGTCAATAGTGAATCGATCTGCCGCCTCATCATTTATCAGGTATTGAACCAATCTGGTAAACAAGTCGTCAAATACGACGTGGTCGCCATACTCAAGATAATCATGGAGCCGCCAGCGCCAGATCCCCTCGCCTGCAATAATCCCGATTTTTCCACCCCTGGATTTTGAAACGTATATAAGAGGATCATTCATTTCAATGTTCCTAATCTTCTGTTTAAAAAGGACTTCGCTACCACTGCCTCCTGAATAGGACTCAAAAGCAACCTCAAGCGGAGGCCAGTTCTCAACATGCTCGCTTAGTCGGTCGGGAAGAACAAATCCTGAGAATAAGCCTGATACAGTGCCACTAATTGCTTCTGGTGACCTGCGGTGACCAGAAATCAGGGCTGCACCATCCAGTACATTTAAAGCATTCGGAAAGGTTTGGCTGCCCACAATTAATAAAACCGGGATCTGCCGTAACAAAGCGTCATTCAGTAAATTAGCGACTGGGCTCTTGATTGACGGAAGATTGTGGAGAACGATCAGGTCGCACTCAGCAGGGATTTCAGTAAAATCGGAAACGGATTGTCTGTCAAACCGGATCTGCGGAGAGCCAGATAAAGCCAGGGCAAGGGAATTTATATCGGGATGCGGGGCAGAGTAAACTGCCAGAATCCGCGCATCCCGGCCGATCACATTGACCTGAAAAAAACGAGAATTATTATCGGTATTCTTGTCCGACAGGCCGCCAGAAATGGAGGCTTCCAGAAATAAGGTACCCTGGTCGGGAGCCTGGATTTCAAAATCAATAAACTCTACGCCATTACCAGACAAAGCAACCGGTTTTGACGCGATCACCCGGTTTCGATCCCGGATGCTAATCTCAGCACCAGGTTCCATCCCTTTGTCAACATGAAAATAAACCCTTACCTGAAAGAGGCTGTTTTTTCTAACCCATTCATTGGCAATTACTTCATCTACCCGGATATCCGGATGCAGGGTTGAATCTCCAATTCCGAGGAAATACACAGGCGCAGTAAAAAGCCTTGATGCATCCTGAAATCCTTTACCACGGGTTACCACACCATCGGTAACAATCAGCAAGCCTCCAATATTTTCAACTTGTCCCAGGCTCCGTAAATAATTAAAGAGGTCTTCCGGATTTGTCAAGTCATCCTCGTAATTCCATTGATTACCGGGTCGCGTTTTTTCACCAAACAGATACTCCCTGAGCGCAAAGCCGGAACTTAGCTTGTCTGAAATCCCGGCCAGTATATCATTTCTGAAAGCAATTGCAGTTTCGGGATCATTCAAAGGTGTAAGGGAGCGGCTATTGTCCCTGATGATCAGAAAAACAGGCTTTTCAGAAATGCTCCGGGTGGTTCGAATCCAGGGAGAGATTGCTAAAAGACCGATCAGTGTGAGGCTGATGAATCTGATGCATCCAAGAATCCACTTTACATACCGGGGCAAAGCCGGGTCTGATTTCTTCCTGAAATAGAGCAACCAGCTGATAAAAAAGGCAAGTACCACCAAAGGCAGTACGAGCCATAGCGAATAGGTCGATT
>CAYQFT010000013.1:0-36781 GCA_964416825.1 uncultured Porphyromonadaceae bacterium | reverse complement strand
CGAAGGACGATCTTGCCGATCGTCCTTCGCTTTTTTTGTGGGAGAATAATTGTATTTTTAGCTTCTTTCCTGAATCTGCCATGAAGAAATTGTCCCGCTTGCGTTCCTGTTTTTTCTTTATTGCGATTTTAGCGCTGCTATCGCTGAAGGGTTTTACGCAGGACCAAATATCAGGCTATAAGATCATCGCTTACATGATGGGGGCCCGTGCACCGGAATATCCGGATTCACAGATCCGCATGCTCACACATATCAATTATGCTTTTGCCAAGGTGGTTGAGGGTGAGATTACCTTCCCCGCCCGGAATCCTGAGCAACAGCAAAGAACGAAACAATCGGTTGAGCGGATTATCGGGCTAAAAAAAATCAACCCTGATGTAAAGGTTATCCTTTCCGTTGGTGGCTGGGGCGCGGAAGGGTTTTCCGATGCGGCCCTTACAAATGAATCCCGGCAAAGGTTTGCAGCCAGCGGTTGCCGGGTGGTAAAGGAATATGGGTTCGACGGCATCGACATTGACTGGGAGTATCCGGGGCAACCCGGAGGCGGAAATGTCTTCAGGCCAGAGGATAAGCAGAACTTTACCCAGATGCTGAAAACCCTGAGGGAACATCTTGACCGGCTAAGCCGGGAATTGAACCGGAAAAAATCAGACTATCTGCTTCTGACCGTGGCGACCGGAGCTGATCAGGCATTCATCGACCATACGGACATGGGAGAGGCCCAGAAGTACCTGGATTTCATCAATATCATGACCTATGATTTTCATAGCGGCCTGCATCCGAAATCGGGTCATCATACCAACCTGTATAAATCAAAAATTCCAGGTGCTTCCGATATCAGCACGGAAATAGCGGTGGACCGGCATATCCAGGCCGGAATACCGGCTGACAAACTGGTTATCGGTGTTCCGTTTTATGGGCGGTTTTGGACCGGGGTTCCAGAAGAATCAAACGGAATGTATCAGCAGACAAAATCGGTTGGCAATTATAAAATTTACAGGGATATTAAAGTCAACTATTTGACAAACAAATCATTCAATCGCTGTTGGGATAATGATGCCAAGGCTCCCTTCCTTTACTCAAAGGACTCTTCCATGGTTATTTCCTACGATGATCCCGAATCCCTGAAGCTCAAGGCCGAATATCTGAAAATGAAAAAACTGGCCGGAGTGATGTTTTGGGAATACAGCGGCGACTACAAAGGAGAATTGCTAGGGACACTTTATTACAACTTAAATTTGAAGGAGTAAGTAGAAATTGAGAGATTCGAACACAGAGTGTTGAATGTTGAAAATCAGATTCAGGTCAGGGCAACCGGTCCCCGCTTTCGCGGGGATGACAACGCTCTTGACAAACCAGAAACCAATAACCGGCAACGGGTAACCGGCAACCGGTAACCAGCAACCAGCAACCAGCAACCAGTAACCAGCAACCAGTAACCAGCAACAATATGAAACGTACCGTCCTCCGCATGCTTCGCGAAAGTGCCGTAAAATATCCGGCCACCGCGTATACCAACCAGAAGGGTGATTCCGGCTGGGTGGGCATGACCTACCCGAACGTATTGAATGAATCCAGGTTCCTTGCCGCAGGTATCCATCAGCTGGGTATCGGAAAGGGTGACAAGATCTCAATCCTGGCAGAAGGCCGTAACCGCTGGATAACCAGTGAATATGGCATTCTTTTCGCCGGCTGTACCACGGTACCCTTGTCGATCAAGCTGATGCCCGACGAAGTACTGTTCCGTCTGAACCACTCCGACTCGAAAGCCATTGTCGTTTCCAAGAACACGTTTGAGAAGGTGGCCTCTATCTGGAGTTCCATGGAGCATACTCGTAAAATTATTTACCTCGAGGATGATATCACCAGTATTGAGGCTGACTGTAAACAGTTCGGCATCAATCCGGAAAAGGATATAGTCCGATATTCGGAACTGGTACAATCGGGTAAGTTCGGCTGGGAAGAAGTTGAACCCCTTCTGGAAAAAGTCGAGGAACAAACGGAGGAGAATGATATTGTTACAATCTCCTACACCTCAGGAACCACAGGTGATCCGAAAGGGATCATGCTCTCCCACCTTAACTATTTCTCCAATTGCAACGACGCGATGGAGATGTTTAATGTAACCGAGGGAGACCGGCTCTATATTATTCTACCGCTTGACCATTCATTCGCCCACACTGTTGGGATTTATGCGGCCCTGCTACGCGGCCTGAGCCTATTTTTCGTTGACGCCCGGGGCGGAGGGGTGCAGACCATCAAGAATATTCCGATAAACCTCGTCGAAGCCAACCCGCACTTCATATTAACGGTGCCTGCCATCAGTGGCAATTTTATGACCAAGATTAAAGATGGGGTTGCTGCGAAAGGCAAATTCGTCAATGGCATATTCCAGGCCGGACTAAACGCCCGGATCCGCATGGAAGGAGATGGATTCAGAAAAGCAGGAATACTGATCAGAATGGTTAATTACCTTCCTTATGTACTGGCAGAAACACTGGTTTTTAAAAAGGTAAGAAAGATTTTCGGAAACAACATCCGGTACTGCGTTGGGGGCGGTGCGCTATTGGATATCCGGCAGCAGGTTTTCTTCAATGCCATCGGGGTTCCTGTTTATCAGGGCTACGGACTGAGTGAAGCCACACCCATCATTTCTGGCAACACGACAGAAGTGCACAAAATGGGTACATCCGGCAAGGTGATACCGAACCTGATCTGCAAAATCATTAAATCTGATGGAACCGAAGCTGCCCAGGGCGAGAAGGGTGAAATAGTCATTCTGGGAGATAACATCATGAGAGGCTATTACAAAAACCCGGAATCCACCGCGAAAACAATTAAGGATGGCTGGTTGTTTACGGGAGACCTGGGATATTATGATGCGGATGGATTCCTGGTGGTTATTGGCAGGGAAAAGGCGCTGCTGATCTCCGCGGATGGTGAAAAGTATTCGCCGGAGGGGATTGAGGAGGCTATCCAGAATTCATCGGAACTGGTAAACCAGGTCATGGTTTATAACGATATGAGAAAATACACCAGTGCGGTAATTACCCTGGATGCTGGCAAGGTGAAAAAGTATGTTGAGAAAAACAAGATTTCTGATGCCGAGGTACTTATCAAGGCGATCAAGCTCGATTTCTATAAATTCAAGGATACGGCTGAGTACCGGAACCAATTCCCGGAAAAATGGGTTCCGACAACTTTTCAGATTATCAATGAGCCGTTTACGGAACAAAATCATATGATCAACTCTACCATGAAAATGGTCCGGCATAAAATTCAGGAAGTTTATCATGACCGCATTGAGGCAATGTACACCCCTGAATATAGCAACGTTGTCAATGAACTCAACAAGGATGCAGTAAAAAATCTATTACCATTTAATTGATTATGAGGAATATATCTTTCATCTTTCTTCTTTCTTCTTTACTCTTTGCAAGTTGCAAACCCAAGCCGGCCGTTGAAACAGACCATCCGGTTGTAACGGTTACCATCCTGCCGTTCAAGTATTTTGTTGAGCAGCTTGCCGGGGATAAATTCCGGGTTAATGTTCTTGTGCCGCCTGGGGCCGATCATCACTCTTATGAACCCGCTCCGCGGCAATTGCAGGAAATGGAAGAATCCAAAGTCCTGTTTGTTAATGGGTATCTGGGTTTCGAGTCAACCTGGCTGCCACGCATCAAATCAAATTACCCGAAACTGCCTGTCGTTGACCTTTCTGAGAACCTTAACCTGATAACGGTTGACGATGCTGAGGCCGGGGACCACGCCGGCCATGATCATGAAAGCGGTGACGGCGGACATTCGCACGATGGGCCTGATCCTCACTACTGGCTGTCGGTTCCGGAGGCTCAAAAGATTGCGGGTCACATAGCCAGAGGCCTGATTCAGGCTGAACCCTCGCTGGCAAGCCTGATTCAGGAAAACCTCAGCGTATTGAACCTGCGGCTCGATTCCCTGAATGAACAATTTCGCAGAACGCTCAATCCGCTGAAAAACAGAAGTTTTATCATATTTCATCCTGCCCTGAATTATGTCGCAAGAGATTACAACCTGACCCAGTATTCTATGGAAACTGCCGGAAAGGAGCCTTCGGCTTCTCACTTCAGGGAGCTGGTTGAGATTGCCGGCAAGGAAGGGATTACTACCATTTTCATTCAGAAGGAGTACGATCAGGAGAATGCGGAAACCCTGGCACGTGAAATCAAGGCAAGGATTGTGACCATTGATCCGATGTCAGATAAATGGCTCTCTGAGATGGAACGAATTGTTAAGAAACTTAGTGAAATGGACCGGTAAGGAAAAAGATGGAGAAGCTGATCGAACTACGGAATATTTCCTTTGGATATGGCACGGAAGCTGTGGTTGAAGAGGTGAATCTCGATATCTTCAGAAATGATTTTATCGGAATGATCGGGCCGAATGGCGGGGGTAAATCCACGCTGATCCGGATTATCCTGGGGTTGCTGGAGCCATGGATGGGTTCAGTCATCATGCCCCCTAAAATCAACATTGGGTATCTTCCTCAATACCACAATTTTGACGCCAGGTTTCCGATATCGGTTGAAGAAGTTGTTCTATCGGGGTTATTAAAAAACAGCCGGCTCACTTCCCGTGTAAAAAAAGAAGATAAGCTCAAGGCAAAGGAAGTTCTGGCAAAGGTCGGAATGGAACCTTTCTCGCGCAGGAGTATCGGAGAATTATCCGGCGGCCAGATGCAGCGGGTTTTTATCGGGAGAGCTTTGATTTCTAATCCCGACCTGCTCATTCTGGATGAACCGGTTACCTATGTAGACAATCGTTTTGAGCATGAGCTCTATGACCTGCTTGGGAAGATCAATGCTGAAACTGCAATCCTTCTGGTCAGTCATGATGTAGGCCAGATCCTCTCTTCTGTGAAGACCATTGCATGCGTGAACCATTATCTGCATTATCACCCCGACAACCATCTGACAGAAGAATTATTGGCCTCGTACAATTGTCCGATCGACCTGATCACCCATGGTCATGTTCCGCACCGTGTTCTGCAAACCCACCAGTTATGATTGCCCAGTTTCTCTCCTATACCTTTATTCAGAATGCGCTGCTGGCCTCACTGATTGGCAGCATTACCGCGGGAATTATCGGAACCTATGTGGTTTCCCGCCGGATGGTTTTCATTACGGGAGGCATCACTCATGCCTCCTTTGGGGGGCTTGGGCTCGGCTTTTTTCTGGGCATCAACCCCTTGCTGGGGGCTGCATTATTCGGGCTGGCTTCAGGTCTCGGGGTTGAATACCTGTCGAAGTACCAGAAGATCCGGGAAGATTCCGTCATTGCCATGATCTGGTCACTGGGGATGGCCCTGGGAATAATTTTCATCTCGCTAAGTCCCGGTTATGCTCCAAACCTGATGAGTTATCTGTTTGGCAACATCCTGAGCGTTTCAAGAGCCGACCTGCTGGTAATGGGAGGGCTCATGACGCTGGTACTGCTTCTTTTTATCCCATTTTTCAGACTAATTCAATACATGACCTTTGATGAGGATTTTGCCCGTACCAGCCGTGCTCCTGTAAGCCTGTTCAAGTACCTCCTCGCCGGAATGGTTGCGCTCACAGCTGTTGTCTATATTCGTGTAGCCGGGATTATCCTGGTTCTCTCCCTGCTAACCATTCCCCAGAATACAGCCCTTCTTTTCTCCAACATCCTGAAAAGGATCATCTTTCTGTCCATCGGGATCGGGTTTGCCGGTTCCGTCATAGGCCTTATTCTCTCCTATGCACTCAATATTCCCTCGGGTGCAGCAATCATTTTCTCGCTGGTGATTATTTACCTTTTGGCATCCGGTGTAAAATCAGTGGTCAGATTAAAGGCAAGACGAAGCCGCCCTGATTAATATCTTGCCCTCAGCCGATTAAACCATTTGCGGTTGCCGAAGTCTTAAAAAATGTGAAAATGAGGCTCACATCCCGGCATAAAGTTTGTTTATGCCGGGTAGTGTCGTATTTTTACGCGGCTTTTTGGTCCCCCCAACTGAAAAGGCCGGATGTTTTACCGTATTGGTATTCTTAATGTTTGAAGTTGACAGCGTGAAAAAAACCATTCTAACAGGTATTCAGGCACTCTTTTTTATTGCCGCAATACAGTCGTGCAGTACAGAAATCGATATAAACTCCGATAACCTGGACACCCCGATTGTATACTGCATCCTGAACACCGCCGATTCATTCCAGTATGTGAGAGTGCAGAAAACCTACCTCATCGACCAGGCTGCACTGGAGTTTCCTCCGCACCCCGACAGTATTATTTTCCCGGGGGAAATAGTTGTAAGCCTTGAACGCTGGCAGAATAATGAAGTTAAGGAGACCATCAGGTTTAAACCGACCACGGAAATCAAGAAAGACACAGGGTTCTTCCCAACTGAAAAGCACATACTATATAAAGCGTCAGCGCGCATTCAGCCCAAGCAGCTTTACCGCCTGTATATCTATCTTGGCAGCAAGGAAAAGGTGCTGTATGCAGAGACCACCACCCTGGGATCTCTCACGGTTGTCGATCCTATGCCCCTCCCCATCAGAAAAGTAAGCCTGTATGAAGGTGCCAATTACACATGCCGTTGGCAACCGGTTGAAAAGGCCGGGGTTTATCAGGTGGTAATCCGGTTTAATTACCTGGAAACCCTGAATGGGGTAACATCTGAAAAAACATTGGTCTGGCCCCAGGCATTTTCCAATCCGGGATCCAACATCGAATACCTTAGCAAGGATATTTCCGGAGCCCGGTTTATGCATATACTCGAAGAGAGTATAGCTCCCAGGGATGGCATGGTTCGGGAGGCGAAAGGCATCGATTTTCAGATTCTGAGCGGTGGAGTTGAGCTCAAGTACTATGTGGAGTCAACCGCCCCTTCCGAAGGAGCACTGATGGAAAAACCTGTCTATTCGAATGTTACCAATGGATTAGGGCTATTCAGCTCAATGGCGGAGGTAAATGTATCTAACCTGTTTCTTTCGAGCGTTACACTTGACAGCATGGCTTACGGGCGGTATACCAAAGAGCTGGGCTTTTTGGATCACACCGGAGATCGTGACAGTACCAATGAATTAATCAACTAAATTATGACCAGGTCAATCCTTTTTTCCTTAATAGCCGGGCTCTTTCTCTTTTCTTCGTGCGATGACCCGGTTGATCCTAACAACAACAATAACGGGAATAACGACAAGCCGAAAATCGTTGGCACGCTTGAAATCGAGTTTCGTGTACCCGGCTCGTACCTGCCACCCAATCGTGTTTTGCGGGCCGATCTCAGCATCGCAAAAACCGCCGAAGAACTCTATAAAGGCCACTTTCTGGACGTTGCCAATGTATACAACAGCAAATTGGTCTATCAGTTTGAACTGGCACCCGGAACCTACTATTATCAGGCTGGAATAGTCTGTGTAGCCAAGGGCGATTCCTGCTCCGCCGCCGGATTTCCGGGTGAGCAGGGTGGTTCCAAGTGGGCCATCGGTAATGCCATTATTAAAGAAAAGGAAACCACGCGCATTATTCCACAATTCCGCTAAGCATGAAGAAGATCAATATTTTTCATTTTTTGGTCCTGATTTCTATTTCGATACTCTTTCCCAATTGTAAGAAGGAGGAGATAATCAAAACCCCGCCGGTAGCGAAATTCGTAGTATCGCCAGCTAACGGACTAACCACCACGGTTTTTAACTTCGATGCTACCGGCAGTGAGGCAACCAATAAAGCGGACACGATGCTGTTTATCCGGTGGGATTGGGACAATGATAACAGCTGGGATACCGGATTCTCCCGGGCCAAAAAGTTTTCATACCGATATTTCAAGCCGGGCACCTATAGTCCTCGAATGGAAATCAGGAATGATTCCGGCCTAAGCGACACGATCCTGCTCACCATCCAGGTAGCTCGTGGTAACAGCGCGCCCAGGCCTCATTTTACAATCAATCCGGCAGAAGGTAATTTACGAACCGAGTTTTTCTTCGATGCGTCCAAATCCAACGATGATGAGGATAGCCTGAACACCCTGCGTTTTCGCTGGGACTGGAATGGCGACGGGGTCTATGAGACTCCTTATTCTCAGGACATAAAGTCGAGCCGAATGTTCGACACCCCCGGAATTCATTACATCGGCGTTGAAGTAACGGATCCGCAAAATGTTGCAGCAACTCTGCGAAAGTCAGTCATCGTTTCGTTAGCCAATCCCAATCTGGTTCCGGATTTTACCTGGTCTCCCGAGAAACCGTCAACTGCAGATACCGTGCGTTTTGACGCCACTTCCAGCCACGATCCGGCCGATCCGTCGAACTCCTTCCAATATCGGTGGAATTTCACTAAGGATAATGACTTTGATACCGAATACCTGGATAGCCCGATTTTCGACTACCAATTTCCTGCCGAAGGACAGAATTTTGTCACACTGGAAATTCGGGATCAGTGGGGACTTCTCGACCAGAAAAAGGATACGATCTGGATCGCACACTCCAATATGAAACCGACTGCCTCGTTCTTTGTCGGGTATGAATATGGAAACCTGACCACAAACTTCTATTTTGATGCCGATAAGGTAGCAGATCCGGAGGACTATATCGACCTGCTCAAGGTCCGGTGGGATTTTGAAAATGATGGTACGTGGGACACCAATTATGCCAAGGAAAAAACCATCACCTACAAATATCCGGCAGCAGGCCAATATCGTATAAAAATGCAGGTAATGGACACCGGCGGACTGACTGACACCACAAGCCTCGTCGTTACTGTAAGCAGCGGCACCAATGAAACTGGCCTGATCGCTGATAAAAGGACTAACATGTTCTATGGCACCGTAAAAATCGGCAGCCAATGGTGGATGTCGGAAAACCTGAACGAAACCGCGGCTTCAAAATTCTGCTACAGCAACAAGGTGGCTAATTGTGCGAAGTATGGCGGCCTATATACCTGGAAAGATGCCATGAACAATTCTATCCTTGAAAAAGCCAAGGGGATTTGCCCGACTGGCTGGCATATCCCATCGACATCTGAATTTCAGCAGTTATTTGATTTTCTGGGGGCTGGCATACCCCGTCTGAGGCTTGAAGTCGGAGGCGACACAGATTTCAGATTGTTTTACGCCGGACAGAGATCCATCAACAACCGGTATGAATATGTTGAGGCTGTAACCAGTTTCTGGACTTCCACGAAAGCATCAGGTGACAATGCCTGGGTTTTCTCCCTTCAAAAGGACAAGAACGATTATTACAGGATCAACCTGGGCAATGCCTACGGGTTCAGTGTCCGGTGCATTAAGGATTAAATATCATCGGGGCTGGGGAAATAAGGGCAGTAGGGCAAGAGGGCAAAAGGGCAGAAAGGAAAGTGAAAAATAATAAGTAAACTAAGTACTCATTAGAGTTTCATTAGTAATTTAATACCTACTTATTTTATCCTTTACTTCCTGCCCTTTTGCCCTTTTGCCCTCTTGCCCTCTTGCCCTCCTGCCCTATTTTACTGTATCCCCTCCAACTATTTCTTCTTAGGCTGAAACCGGAGCTCGTTGAAATAGGCAACATACACGAGCGCTACCAAAAGAATAAGTGCAATGTATACCCCAACCGGCATGGCAGGAGCTTCTCCACCGGCGTATGAATGCATGCCGCCAAGGAAATAGTTAACACCGAAATAGGTCATCAGCACTGCGCCAAATCCCATCAGTGCTCCGAAATTAAAGGAGAAATCCGTATCGAATCCCTTGATGTGGTGCATGTGGGTGACAAACGTATAAACCAGGATGGTTATCAGACACCAGGTTTCCTTTGGATCCCAGCCCCAATAACGTCCCCATGACTGGTTAGCCCAGATGGCGCCAAGAAAGCAGCCGATAGTGATCAGATAAAGCCCTGCGATCAGAACGATCTGGTTCAACCGCGTCAGATGACGAATGTGCCCGCTAACCTGAGTCTGGTTCTTCTTTGTTTTCGTTATGAACAGAATCATGGTTATCAACCCGATCAATGCGCCCAGCCCAAGGAATGAGTAACTGGTCATGATAATAGCCACGTGGATGGTCAGCCATACCGATTTAAGAACGGGAACCAGAGGGGTTATCTGCGGATTCATCCAGCTCATGTGAGCAACAAGAAGCGCAAGGGCAGCCAGCACCCCTGTGAGCGCCAATGGCAGCAAGGATCTTCTGGCCACCAGGAAACCCGCAAGAAGAGTACCCCATGCTACAAAAATCATGGATTCGTATCCGTTGCTCATCGGAGCATGTCCCGATACATACCAGCGAATTCCAAGTCCGAAGGTATGCAAAAGCCAACCGGCAAAAAGCAGATAGCCAAATACTTTGCTTGCCTGGCCATGCCATTTCACTGCCTTGAAAAGCGACCAGATCTGAACGATCAGGAAAAGCAGTCCTATGAGTGCATAAAAGATGGTAAGCCGCTCAAAGATTAAGGTCTTGTTGTACAGTACCTCGAATTTCGCCTTGGAGGCAGCCGGGATAATTGAGGCTCCAAATTTTTGCTGGAATTTCTGAATGCCCTGGCGAAGCATGAGTGCCTGGGCCATATCTCCGGAGCGGACTGCATCCAGGTAAGCGGCAAAGGAAGCATGGATCATCAGTGAATCCGGCTGAGACAAGCCGGCCGGAGCATTGCCCGGAGCATGCCATTTAGCTTTGGAATCAATGGGATCGGGGAAAATCTGCAGAAGCTGGCCGGTAAGGCCCAAGTAAACAATATTTAGAGCCTCATCGATTTTTATCACGCTCTTATCCTCTCCGTTACGCTGATTAGGCTTCTTCACATACGCCGCATTCACCATATCGGACAAAATGTACCGCCCATTCGCGAAGAAGTCGCTGTAGGATGCCCTCTTGCCGCTGATGTTAATCATGTTTGCGAGGGTAGAATTCTTTACCTCAATCATGGGGATTCCAGCCCACGCATCGGGTTCGATGAGCATGCTGAGGCTGATCTGCTCAGCCGACATGCCCGCAGCATTGTTTTCGCCAAAAACCTTCCTGACCATATCCTGTGAGAGGGAGCTGATTGGCTTGATACGACCTTCACTGCCAAGAACCCAGATCTTACCGAACTCACGGGCCTCTCTTGCATCCGGGGCCTTTGGGTAATTCTGGGCCGAAAGTGAGAGGTTCGACACCAGCAGCAGAAGAACCACAGCTACCGATGCGACGACACCTTTTCGGCTCTCTTTTAACAATCGCTTAAACCTGCTCCCCGGGGCAAAAAATGCAAGAATGATGAAGACCATCATCAGGAAATATCCTGCATATGTAACCGCAGTTCCCAAGCCATCATGGTTTACCGAAAGAACAGTCCCTTTTTCGTCCATATCATAGGAGGACTGATAAAAGCGATAGCCCCTGTGCGTCAATATGTTATTCATAAAAATTCTATAGGGTTTTGTAACCTGATTTTTCGTATCAATCAGGGTAACCTCACTGGCAAAAGATGAAGGGCTGTTAGAACCCGGATATCGGTCAAGCTGAAAATCATTGAGAGTGAGGCTGAAAGGCAAAGTCATCGGCCGTGATCCAAAACCCAGAACCAGTTTGACCCCACCGATCTCAAACTCATTGCTGATAAGCCCCGACCGCTGGATTCCCCGTACCATAACTTCTTCTGAACTGCCGTTGATCTTTACCTGCACCAGGGCAACATCCGGATGGTCGCCTCCCATGGATCCCATCTGGTCTCCTTTTGGCATCTGTTTGCCCTCAACATAATTAACGCTTCGGACCCGGATATGGTCCCCGCCCAAACGCAGCTTCATCCTAACCTCCTTGCTGCTGGCGGGTGATAAGTAAACCTTTTGATACTTTTCACTGGTCCCCGAACTATTCGCGGCTTGTACGTAGAAAAAAGTTTCTGCACTCAGATAATCCGCGGTATTTTCGCCTTCGCGGATATGCATGATACCCTCTTTGCCGACATAGCGGGTGAGGGCTGCTCCGAGAATGATAGCTAAAAAGGCACCATGAAAAATAAAAATTGGCAGCTTTTTTAGGTTGTAAAGCTTCATCCTGACGATGTTGGCCAGAATGTTCACAAAGGCCAGCAATATCCCCAATTCGAACCACCATGACTGATAAATCAATGCCTGTGAGGCAATGGTTCCGTTACGGTTTTCAATAAAAGTAGCAACTGCCATACTGAGCGCGAGCAGAACCACGATGATGCCCATAAACTGCATCGAAAAAAAGAACCGCACTATTTTATTGATCGTTTTCATTGAATCGTTGTGTTACCAGTTATAAGTTATTACTTGCTTAATCTCGGGGTGCAGGCTAAGTGCAACCGGACAGGTTTTATGGACCGCCTCAAGGATTTTCTTCTCAGTATCGGAGTACCGGTCAGAGGGGAATTGAAAAGTAACGTGAATCTCTCCTATCCGGCGGGGCCCATCGGTCATGACCTTGGTAATCTCATAAGTTGTTCCATCAATATTGATACCCCTGGCCCGGGCGGCAATGCCCATAACTGTCATGATGCAATCGCCCAATGCAGTAGCTGCCAGGTCAGTGGGAGAAAAAGTCCTGCCGAGCCCCTGGTTGTCGAGAGGCGCATCGGTTATCAGGATCTCACCAGATTGAAGATGCATATTCTCCGTTCTGAGCTCCCCAAGATATTTGCTTTTTACTGTTGCCATAATGAGGTTTTGGGTGGCAATATACAATATATTATGGGTTGAGATCATCCAGCGCCCGGTAGATGAAATCGTTGAACACCTTCATCCTGCGATATGTCCCAACCACGGTGTCGAACAGTTCGGGCGAAGTGAGCAGATTATCCGTAACAGTCATCCATGGAGCCAGATGCTTATACTTCAGATAGTCAATCAGCTCAAAATCCGCAGGAAATCCTGTTGGCGGACGCTTGAGCTTATCCTCTTCAAACAGGCTGAGATTTTTTTTGTAAAACGGATCCTCTATCAATTGCCTGAAATCATCAGGAAAATTATAGATCTCCTTCCGGATGGCTTTCAGTTTATCAGAAGAGGGCATGTAAATTCCGGCCGATATGAAGCTTCCCCCGGGCTGGACGTGAAAATAGTAGCCGGGATTGCCGCTGTTTTTGCCGCCGGTTGAAAGGTGCGCCCCAAAGTTATTCTTGTATGGGGTTTTATCATTGGAGAACCTTGTGTCGCGGTGGATCCTGAACACTGAGCCGGATGCCGTAAGCCCCAGGATTCCGGGATCAAACTGGCCAATAGCCAATATAAGCCTCCCGGTGAATTCCTCAAATTCCTTTTTAAGAACCTGGTATTCTGATTTTTTACCAGCAAACCACTCACGATTGTTGTTCAGTTCCAGCTCGCGGAGAAAGTGAAGTAATTTTTCCATACCTATCAGATTTTACCCTGGTATTCATAACCCAATTCCCTAATTCGGAGGACAATTCGGTCGAAATCAATATGGTTGCCTCCGACCTTGACACTACCGGCGTTCAGGTCGACCATCACCTCATCGACCCCCTCAATCGCAGAGATGTTTTTCTCAACGGTGGCTTTGCAGTGGTTGCACGTCATGCCGCCAACGGAAAGGGTTGTGAAGAAGGAATTTTCAGTTGTGCTCATAGCAGGTGTTTTAGTTTTTAGCAGAGGTTGAATCCATTTTTTCCAGATAGCCAGGAGCATGAGTCCCGACAATAGAATCGCCGAGGCCACGGTGATCCAGGAGGTGCCGTCATGCTGATGGGCATGGAGATGACCAACCTGAAACCAACCGGCTGGCAGGAACGTGTTAACGATGAACCCTGATAACAGAGCCCCGCTTACGATGGAGCCAAGATAAATAAAGAAGGCTTTTCGTCCCATTGAGTTGCCTATGACCATCATGGTGGCGATATTGGTGGCGGGTCCGGCCATCAGGAAGACCAGGGCTGCCCCCGGTGAAATACCATTCAGAAGGAGAACTGCTGCCATCGGAATTGAGCCGGTGGCACAAATGTACAATGGGATGGAAGCGGACAGGACGATCAGCATTTCAATCCATTGATTTCCAATATATGTGGTAAAAAACGAATCGGGAATAACCAGTGATAGCACTGCTGCCAATGCCAGACCAATCAGGAGCCATTTTACGATATCCTCTACGAGTTCACCAAATCCGTAGGTAAAGATCAGCCTGATTTTGCCGATGAATGTCAGTTTTTCCGGTTGAAACTCTTTTAAATCTTTAGTCATTCCGTCCTGGTCACGATCCAACAAGTGGCTGGCGGTCCCGCCGAGTAAACCGGTGAAGAATGCCACGATCACCCGGATGATTGCGAAGGGCAGGCCCAGCATTGCGTAAGTTGCGAGAATCGAATCCACGCCGGTTTGGGGTGTTGATATCAGAAAGGAAGTGGTGGCGCCTTTTGAGGCACCGCTGCGGTAAAAAGAAATAGCTGTCGGAATTACACCGCATGAACAAAGTGGCAATGGAACGCCCAGAAGAGCGGCATTAAGAACCGACCGGAAATTGCGGCGGCCCATGAAGCGTGCAATACCATCGGTCGGGAAAAGGGCCCGCAGCATTCCCGCAAAAAGAAAACCCAGCAGGAGGAAGGGAGCCATCTCACTCATCAGTCTGTAAAACTCCCCGAAGAATGCGTTTATCCAACCCATCGCATGAACTTTATGAATAACACAAATCAGGGGCGCTAATGTTTAACCTCCTCAAAATCGACATATTCGCCTTCATCTTTGGAGATGAGCTTATTAGGCTGTTTAACAGGGGTTTCCGGTTCAGGATCCGTTTGCTGCGACCGTGTGTAAGAACGGGCAGCGGAGCGAATGATCAGATACCCTCTTATGAACTTGTAAATCAACCAGATAAAGAATACTAGCAGTAAAAACCGGATCATGGTGGCTTATTTAATGGCGTAATTAAACAAATAAGGTTCCTGGCTTCCTACGAGCAGATTACTAAACCCGGTTCGGGAATTGAAAGAACCGATCTCGAATGGAGTTGAGCCCCGAAGCGGAAAACCCGGGTAAATGGTTCCGTCGCCATGGAGCAGCAGGATATTAGTTTTACCTGAGAAAACCAGGCCTATTCTTTTTGATTTGCTATCGGTGCTGAATATTTCAGGCCTGGCAGAAATCTGGCCTTCATAACGCCTTGAAACAAGCTTTTCTCCAGTTTGCTTGTAAATCTCCAGTCGGTTGCGGTCGAAGAAAATGTACTCTTTTAGCCCGTCCTGGTTGATATCGTCGGAGATAAAATAGTGATCGGTGCCGAAGTTTTCAAATTTCACTGATTCAACCGAGCCATCCAGATAAAAGGAGAATAGGGTTCCATCGACATCCGTAGCGAGGAACCTTGATCCTTTGCCGGATTGTTGATCATCAAAAATGACAGGATTTTTCTCAGAAAGAGCAAGCGATTTCTCGTATTTTACCTTTATCTCACCCCTCCTGTCCAGCACATAAAGCTTCATGTCGTCGGCAAAAACCAGGTAATCCTTACTCTTGATCTTGTAATGGCTTACTGCATGACTTACCGTTCCGTCGGTACCTTTGAAATCCCAGCCTTTAGCCTGATTCCCATTTTTATCCAAACAATAGACCTGATGGTCAGAGCCGGCAATAAATAGCCGGAAATCACGGGTTCCGTCGAAGTCGATCACCGAAAGACCATTGGTTGACTCCGATTTGAGCGCTACCGGGTATTTTGTAAGATAGTTTCCGGTTCGATCGAGTGCATGGATCGCAGAGGGTGTTGAAAACAGGAACTGGAGTCTGCCGTTCTTCATGAGATCAACCTGGAAAATCTCAGAGTTGATTTGCTCACCAATCGGTTTTTTCCAAAGAATTCGTCCCGATGAGTTCAGCAGATAAAGGTTCCCGATCTGATCCTGAACCACTATTTCGATTGCATCAGTCGAATGATTCCTGACCAGCGCTGGCTTTCCGGAAACCGGGGCGTCAAGCCGGGATTCCCATATCGTCTGGGGTTTGTCGAGCTCAAGGCCGGTGAAGCGGGCAAACAGGCTGTGGAGAAATATCCCGTCGCGGTTATGAAATTGAAGGCAGACCGCACCGGTATTACCGAGAAAATCCTCATCTGACACGAGGGAAGCGGTAGCCTTCGAGCTTAAAACACTGATTAGCAAGGGCCTGATTTTATGAGGCACCGCGTAAAAGGTTGCATTGGCTCGTGTTGTAATCAGGTCCGACACCGACAGGTAAAACGGGTCCGTAGCCAAGGTTCTGCCGATTGTATGAAAATGAAGCACTTCCTCAACCGTTTTTATATTATCGGCCAAAACAAGTGTATTCCCGATAAAAGAGAAATACTCCCCCTTCACATTGGCAAAAAAACCTCCGCCGAGGATTTCCGGAGTATTCATGCAAGGCATTGGATAAATGGCATATTCATGCTCAGCATCCACGCGGTATATCTTTCGCTGCGACCGGTTTTTGTTATTTTTTGTGCCGCCTGACTGATCCAGCCAATTAAGAAGCTTATCCAGTGTCTGATTTCGGTTTCGGGTTGTAACCATAGCCACAGGATAGACAGAATCATCTGCTGAACCTGTCAGGTAAGCAATCGTCAATTCTGAAATACCCAGTTCGGTCCAGGATTGAATAATGTCCTCACGAACCGTTTTAACGGCCAGGTCGAGATAGGACTGCCGTCGCCTACCCTGCTCTCCTCCTGCCAGATAATCCGAAAGATCTCTGAAATACAGGTCTGGCTTTTCTATGCCTATGGTATAAAAGGCGGCCGTGTTGGCGGGCAGGGTTTGCTCTTCTGCCAGTTTGAGGGGCAGCTGGCTTTTGAAAATATTCAGATAGGAGTTCAGTGTGTCTCCTTCAAGTGCAAATCCCGTTAGCCAAAGGGCATCATTTCTCAGGTTAAGATCCATCACAGCCCAGTCGCCGTAGCGGTTAAAGCCATCGAGCATGCGTTTAACATCCGGGTTCATCAAGGATCCCAGCCATTGAGGGAGGGTTTTCAGGTTTATGTAAACATTGGCAAGAGCATCCTCATTGCGGGTTACCGAAAGTTGACGGTATTGACGGGTATCAGAGAATCCGGCTCCACCGGCTTTTTGACGGACGGCGTTTTCGAGGAGAACGGGAGATGGGCTCAGGATCAGAAAACCGTCAGTTTCAGCAAGGGAGACCCCTTGAATCAGCGCATCAACCCCAAAACTGATCCGGTGAATGGCCTGCCCGTTATAAAATCTTTCCGACCATTGTCCGGGCCGGCCGCAGACCTCGGAAAACAGATCCCCCATTGCCTTTACGCCCGGGGATTCCCGGGTTTCCATGACCAGCAGGAACTGGAAATTGTTCTTACCCAGCTGGTGCAGGGAAACCACGACTGGGCTGTCATTCCAGGCTGATTGAAAGCGGCTGCTGCGTGACAAAAGGCTATCCATGTTTCGCAAAGCTTCCAGGTAGGGTTTAGCGTTCCTGAAAAGCATCATGGATGGGAAAAGTGGGTCTGATTGAGAAAACGCCCTGAAAAGATCAGGAACGGAACGGGCCTCAATCATCCAGTATGCATCCATGGGAATCACATTGATGGCCGTAGATTGATAGAGCTTGATCTCCTTGTTTTTCGACAAAAGGAAAACCAATCCGATCGGCACAATGATCAGGACAATTATAAAAAGCGGCAGCAGGCGTTTACCCATGAGTTGGACTTAGAAACCGACAAATTTAAGTTTTTTATGTATCTTTGTGCCCCGGATTTTAGCTCCAAGAGACTGATTCAGATAACGAAGCTAACAACTGTTTTAAATGAGAGTAATGAAATTCGGGGGGACCTCAGTTGGTAACCCACAGAGAATCCGGGAAGTAGCCCTTCTTATATCGGACACTGAACCCAAAATCGTAGTCCTTTCCGCCATGACCGGCACCACCAATGACCTGGTGCGTTATTCTGAATATTTATACGAAAAGGACGCTGATAATGCAAAATTATTCATTGAAAAGCTTCGATCCGACTACTACCGGGTTGTTGATGAACTTTATACCAGCGAGGAATACAAGGAAGCTGGCAAAAGCCTGATTGACAGCCATTTCGACTATCTTAACGATTTCAATCAGGACCTTTTCACACAATTTGAGGAAAAAGCGGTTCTGGCACAGGGTGAGTTGATCTCAACCGCACTGATGTATTATCATCTGAAAGAGACCGGCCGGGAATGCGTGCTGCTGCCGGCCCTGAATTTCATGCGCATTGACAAGGACCAGGAGCCGGATAATTATTACATCCGTGAAAATATTAACCGGGAGCTTTCGCTTCATCCGGATTGCAATTTATTTATTACTCAGGGATTTATTTGCCGGAATGCTTACGGGGAAATCGATAACCTGAAAAGGGGCGGATCGGATTATTCCGCATCGATCATCGGTGCTGCGGTTGAGTCTGATGAAATACAGATCTGGACTGACATTGACGGTTTTCACAATAATGATCCAAGATTTGTTTCGCGCACTCAGAGGATCGACCACCTCTCATTCGGGGAGGCGGCAGAGCTTGCCTATTTCGGTGCCAAGATTTTACATCCGACGAGTGTTCGGCCGGCTCAGGACAAGAATATTCCGGTGAGGCTAAAGAACACCATGGATCCGGATTCTCCGGGAACCCTGATCACCGCAAACGCGACCGGGTCGGGCCTCAAGGCTGTTGCAGCAAAGGACGGCATTACATCAATCCGGGTGCAGTCGGACCGCATGCTGCTGGCCTTCGGATTTCTCCGGAAAGTGTTTGAAATATTCGAGAGCCACCGGACCTCTATCGACATGATTGCCACCTCTGAGGTTTCGGTGTCCATGACCATTGACCAAACCGATAAACTCCAGGAAATCCGCAAGGATCTGGAATCTTATGGTACTGTTGAAGTCATTGAAAACCAGACCATCATCTGTGTGGTTGGAGACATGATCGCAGAAAGCAGGGGAATGGCTGTACAGGTGCTGGAGGCTCTGAAAGAGATTCCGGTCAGGATGATATCTTACGGATCCAGCAACAACAATATATCGGTTCTCATTGCCTCGGAACACAAGATTGAAGCCCTGAATTCACTCAGTGACCACCTTTTCAGGGATCTATGAAAACAACCTTTCCACTGAACAGTTTCCGGAATCTTCAGACTCCTTTCTACTATTATGATCTGGAGCGGTTGGGAAAAATCCTGGAAAAGGTATCCGGTATCTCGGCCTCCTATGGTTACCCGGTTCACTATGCTTTAAAGGCCAATGCAAATGACAGGATTCTGAAGCTGATTGAAGCACAGGGTTTTGGTGCAGATTGTGTCAGCGGCTATGAGATTCAGAAGGCTCTTTCCTGTGGTTTTGCGCCGGACAGGATATATTTTGCCGGGGTTGGCAAGGCTGATTGGGAGATCCGGTTGGGACTGGAGAGCAGGATCGGCTGTTTCAATTGTGAATCAATTCAGGAACTGCAGGTAACCAATGAGATAGCCAAGAGCCTGAATATCACAGCACCCATATCGATCCGCATTAATCCCAATGTCGATGCAAGGACGCATCGTTATATCACCACCGGTATTGAGGAAAACAAATTCGGCATTAATGCCTGGGAGTGGGACACGGTGGTGGAAGTAATCCGCGCTTCGGGATACCTGAAATTCAAGGGCCTTCACTTTCATATCGGATCACAGATAACCAGTATGGATGTATTTAAAGGGCTGTGCAACCGGGTTAATGAGATCAGCGAATGGTTTATCAATCAAAAGTTGTTTCCGGAAATTCTCGATATGGGGGGCGGACTCGGGATAGATTATTCAAATGGCAACAGTGCAGATCCGGATTTTAAAACCTATTTCTCCATATTTCATAATCATTTGCGGCTTCAGCCCGGTCAGCGCGTTCATTTTGAACCCGGCAGGGCACTGGTAGCACAGTGCGGCAGCCTTATATCGAGGGTGCTGTTTGTTAAAAAAGGAATAAAAACCAATTTTGCCATCCTGGATGCCGGGATGACTGAACTGATCAGGCCGGCTCTGTATCAGGCTGTTCACCCTATTGAAAACCTCACTTCTGCCGGGAATTCCGAGCTTTACGACGTAGTGGGTCCGATCTGCGAGTCATCGGATTGTTTCGGGAAAGCAGTAACTTTAGCCGAAACCCACCGGGGCGACCTGATTGCCATACGGCACGCCGGCGCCTACGGGGAGACCATGAGTTCATCGTATAACCTGAGAGAAAAAGTACAAACCTACTATTCCGACGAAATACCTGACAATGACTGAAAATCACGTACTTCATCCGGCCAGCAGGCCGGTAAAACTGGTATTGGAAGATGGCACTGAATTTCGCGGCTGGTCATTCGGCGCAGAGAAACCCGTTGCAGGCGAGGTTGTGTTCAACACGGCCATGGCCGGCTATCCTGAAAGCATCACCGATCCCTCCTACCGCGGGCAGATCCTGGTGCTGACCTATCCGCTGATCGGTAACTACGGCGTACCCGGAAAGCAGCGGGAACATGGAATGCTTAAGTTTTTTGAGTCTGAGATAATCCATATCAGCGGATTGGTGATCTCCGATTATTCTTTCAATTTCAGCCACTGGAACGCAGACCAAAGCCTGGCAGATTGGCTTACAGAATCGGGAATCCCGGGTGTTTTCGGCATCGACACGCGCACCCTCACCAAGCACCTGCGCGAGAAAGGTGCCATGCTGGGTAAGATCCTGTTCGATGAGAGCGACATTCCTTTCTACGATCCGAACAAGGTCAACCTGGTTGACGAGGTGAGCACCAAGGAGGTTATCCGGTATGGACATGGCAAGCATAAGATTCTCCTGATTGACTGCGGGGTTAAGAACAACATCATCCGTTGCCTGCTCCGTCGGGATACCGAAGTGATCCGGGTTCCCTGGGATTTTGACCCGGAATCGGTGGATTATGACGGTTTGTTTATTTCCAACGGTCCGGGTGATCCTAAAATGTGCCAGATAACGATCAGTAATATCAGGAAAGCCCTCCAAAAAGAGGTGCCGGTTTTCGGAATCTGCCTGGGCAACCAGCTGATGGGACTGGCCGCCGGCGGCGATACCTACAAGCTGAAGTACGGTCACCGGAGCCATAACCAGCCGGTTTTGCAACACGGAACCAACAAGGCTTACATAACCTCACAGAATCATGGGTTTGCGCTCGATGACCATTCCCTGCCTGAGGAGTGGGAGCCCCTGTTCACCAACCTGAACGACCAGACAAACGAAGGGATCCGCCACAAAAGCAAGCCATTTTTTTCCTCACAGTTCCATCCAGAGGCCAGCAGCGGTCCCACCGATACTGAGTTTCTTTTCGATGATTTCATTTCCAGAATTGAAAAGCACAGGAGCTAGGATTTATGCCAAAAACAAACAAAAAGATCAGCAAGGTTCTCGTATTGGGATCCGGTGCATTAAAGATCGGGGAAGCGGGCGAGTTCGACTATTCAGGCTCCCAGGCGCTGAAAGCCCTGCGCGAAGAAGGGATCGAGACGGTTCTGGTGAACCCCAATATAGCTACAGTTCAAACCTCGGAAGGAATAGCGGACCAGATCTATTTCCTTCCGGTCACACCGTACTTTGTTGAAAAAGTCATCCGCAAGGAGAGGCCCGAAGGGATCCTGCTTGCTTTTGGAGGCCAAACGGCGCTCAACTGCGGGGTAGCCCTGCACAAAAGCGGTATCCTTGAGCAATACGGAGTTGAAGTGCTCGGGACGCAGGTTAAAGCCATCATTGATACCGAAGACCGCGACCTGTTTGTGCAGCGGCTGAACGAGATTGATGTTAAAACCATTCAAAGCAAAGCGGTAAGCACATTGGACGAAGCCCGGGATGCTGCAGCATGGCTCGGCTATCCGGTGATTATCCGGTCGGCTTACAGTTTGGGCGGTCTGGGAAGCGGATTTTGCAATAATCCCGATGAACTGGAGAAGCTGGCGACCAAGTCCCTGACCATGGCTCCCCAGATTCTGGTCGAAAAATCGCTTAAAGGATGGAAAGAAGTTGAATATGAGGTGGTTCGCGACCGCTATGACAACTGCATCACGGTGTGTAACATGGAGAATTTCGATCCGCTTGGGATCCATACCGGTGAGAGCATCGTGGTAGCACCTTCGCAGACCCTTACCAACGCAGAATACCATAAACTCCGGGCCCTTTCAATCCGGATTATCCGGCATATTAAAATTGTAGGGGAATGTAACGTTCAGTACGCTCTTGATCCGGATTCGGAAGATTACCGGGTGATCGAGGTGAATGCCCGGCTCAGCCGTTCCTCTGCGCTCGCGTCCAAGGCGACCGGCTATCCGCTGGCCTTTGTGGCGGCCAAGCTCGGTTTGGGATATGGTCTCCACGAACTAAAAAACAGCGTAACACGCACAACAACTGCCTGTTTCGAGCCGGCTCTTGATTATATCGTGGTTAAGATCCCGCGCTGGGACCTCGATAAATTCGAAGGAGTATCGCATGAGATCGGGTCGAGTATGAAGAGCGTGGGGGAAGTGATGGCCATCGGCCGCACCTTTGAGGAGGCTATACAGAAAGGCCTCCGGATGATTGGCCAGGGCATGCATGGCTTCGTCGGGAACCGGGGACTTAACTTTGCAGATATTAAACAGGAGCTTCAGACTCCTACCGACCTGAGGATTTTTGTCATCGCACAAGCCCTGGAACACGGAATGGCAGTTGAGGAGATTCATGCGCTTACCGGCATCGACCTATGGTTTCTGGTAAAGCTGAATAATATTGTGGAACTGCGAAATCTCCTTAACAAACATGAAAAAATTGAATCCTTGCCTCTTCAGCTTTTACGCGAGGCCAAGATGAAAGGGTTCTCCGATTTTCAGCTCAGCCGGTTTGTGCTGAAAAGCCCTGTGGATCAGATTGAATCTGACATGTTCCATGTCAGACAGTACCGCAAGAAGGCAGGGATCGTCCCCTACGTAAGGCAAATCGACACACTTGCAGCCGAATACCCTGCTCAAACCAACTATCTGTACCTCACCTACTCTTCCTCAGCGCATGATGTGGCTTTTGAAGAAAGCCTCAATACCGTTGTAATGCTGGGATCCGGAGCCTACAGGATAGGCAGCTCCGTTGAATTTGACTGGTGCAGTGTAAACGGTCTCCAGACCATCCGGAAGGAGGGGTTCAGGGGCATCATGATTAATTACAATCCTGAAACCGTTTCCACAGATTATGATATCAGTGACCGCCTCTATTTCGATGAGTTATCATTTGAAAGGGTGATGGATATTCTGGATCTTGAAAAGCCGATGGGCGTTGTAGTTTCCATGGGCGGTCAGATTCCGAACAACCTCGCGCTGAGGCTCCATGAGCATAAAGTACCTATTCTGGGAACCTCACCGGTTTCCATTGACCGGGCCGAGGACCGGCACAAGTTCTCCATGATGCTCGATACACTGGATATTGATCAGCCTGAGTGGCAAGAGCTTGTAAGCATTGAAGACATTCATGATTTCACCGACAGGATCGGTTTTCCGGTTTTGATCCGGCCTTCCTATGTTCTTTCGGGAGCTGCCATGAACGTGGTTTCCAACAAGGAGGAACTCGACAATTACCTGCACATGGCCGTAAAGGTGTCGAAGCAGCACCCGGTTGTGGTTACCGATTTTATCGAACAGGCCAAAGAGATCGAGATCGATGCCGTTGCCAACCACGGGGATCTTTTTGCCTACGCCATCAGTGAGCACGTGGAGTTTGCGGGGGTGCATTCCGGGGATGCCACCATGATCTTCCCCCCACAGAAGCTCTATTTTGAAACGGTAAGGAGAATCAAGAAAATCAGCCGGCAGATCGCTAAAGAGCTGAACATCACGGGCCCGTTTAATATTCAGTTCCTGGCCAAGGATAACGACATTAAGGTAATTGAGTGTAACCTTCGGGCTTCGCGCTCTTTACCGTTCGTATCCAAGGTGCTGAAAACCAATTTTATAGAGCTGGCAACCCAGGTGATGCTGGGCGTTCCTGTCCAAAAGCCGCACAAATCCATTTTCGACCTGGATTATATCGGGGTAAAAGCTTCTCAGTTTTCTTTTTCAAGGCTCCAGAAAGCGGATCCTGTTCTTGGCGTGGATATGTCGTCCACGGGAGAGGTGGGCTGCATTGGGGAGGATTATTACGATGCGATTCTGAAATCCATGTTATCGGTTGGCTACCGGATTCCCAAAAAGAATATTCTGCTCTCTACAGGCCCGATCAAGGACAAGGTATATCTGCTGGAAGCATGCCATTTGCTGGCCGATAAGAATTATGAGATTTTCGCAACCCGTGGCACGGGTGATTTCCTGCGCGGCAATGGGATCAAGGCCACCATTCTTCATTGGCCCGATGAGGCCGCACATCCCAATGTAACCGATTATATCAGGAACGGGCTGATCGATCTGGTCATTAATATTCCAAAAAACCTTTCACAGGGAGAATTGAAAAATGACTATACCGTGCGCCGCAATGCCATCGACTTTAATGTACCCCTGATCACCAACGCACGGCTGGCCTCGGCCTTTATTATGGCCTTTTGCAAGTTAGACATGGAAGATATTTCAATAAAAGCATGGAAAGAGTATTAATTGTGGGTGCCGGTCCTGCCGGTATGTCCACCGCCCTGTTTCTGGCAAAGAAGGGCATCCCTTCGATTCTGATTGAAAAAGGAACCTTTCCGCGCGACAAGATTTGCGGTGACGGGCTGAGTGGTTGGGTCTTAACCATGCTGCGAAGAATTGATCCCGATCTGCTGAAAAAGCTTCAGAATTTGCCTGAGCAGTTGCCGTCCTACGGAGTAAGGTCTTTTGCCCCAAATGGTAAAAGTCTCCCCATACCCTATCTGTCGGCAAAATATCCTAATGAACCGCCGGGGCATGTGATCCGAAGAATGGATTTCGACCGGCTGCTGGCGGAGGAGGTAAAAGGGAATAGGTTGATTGAGCTTATTGAGGGGGTTGATGTTTCATCGGTGAATATTTTGGAGGACCGGGTTGTGGTGTCGGACAGCACCGGGAATCAACAGTTTGAAGCTGAAATAGTTATTGGCGCTTGCGGTGCAGCCTCCCGGCTTTTCCGTGATCTTGCCCCAAGAAAAAAGGACCTTCGCAATCATGCCACCGGCATCAGGCAATACTATGATGGAGTGGCGGGTGTGCATCCGGGGAATTACCTGGATATCTATTTTTTAAAAAAATTCATGCCGGGATACCTGTGGGTGTTTCCCTTGCCCAATGGACAGGCTAATGTGGGTGCCGGAATCAGGACCGATATTCTTAAGAAAAAGAAGATTACGCTGAAAAAAGTTTTGGAAATCGCTTTGGCGGAGAATCCGCAACTTGCAGAGCGATTTGCACATGCGCGGCCCATATCTGGAGTCGCCGCCTGGGATTTGCCACTGCACACAAAAAAGGTTCCATTAAGCGGAAACCGGTTTCTGCTCACCGGTGACGCTGCCTCCCTGGTGGATCCATTTACCGGTGAGGGTGTAGGCAATGCTTTATGGTCGGGATTTGCAGCAGCTGAGCATATTGAAAAGGCCATGCAAGCCAACCGGTATGACAAGGAATTCAACCTTGCTTACGACAGGTTTGTGTATAACAAGCTCTGGAAAGAAATGAAGCTTGTTGCGCCTATCCAGCCTCTGCTCAACAATCCCTGGTTATTCAGGATGGCGATGAACCACATTGCCGGAAACAAATTCCTTAAAAAATCCATCACGAAGATGATCTATGATCTGGATGAGCGGAAGAAACTGAGGCATCCATGGTGGTATGTGAGGGTGTTGATCGGGAAATGACCGCAGACCGCAGACCGCAGACCGCGGACCGCATACTCCCGACTCCAGACTCCAGACTATGGACAAAAAAAGAGACCGTTGTTAGCGGTCTCTTTTCTTGTGTGTAATAAGTTATTTATCAGGGGTCAACGATCGTGAAGATGGTCTGAACTGTTGGTCCGGCAACGCAAGCTACGGCAGCCCATCCGCCAGGAAGCGGCACATATCCGTCGCCACGAGCGATAGCAGCAGCCAACATCTTACTTGCCATACTGGTAGGATCACCAAAGTTTACTGCGGGAACTCCGCCATTGGCAGCACCGGTCCATGATGGATCATCCAGTTTCCAAAGAACCTGCTGGAAATCAGACCACAGATATCCTGCAAACTGACCCAGATGGTTGGCTAACCAGTTCACGCGGTCCCATTCCTTGGTTTGAATGCTTGCTGGCAGAGCCGAAGAAGGAAGCAGAGTGCTGTATACACTGATCGGATAGGACTGTCCGGTGGTAATGTAAACTTCGCGGTCGTTGCAGAAAGCATCCACAGTGGTAGTAGGAGTTGTGTTTTGAATATCAAAACCTGCTCCGATCCCGGATAAAGCCATTTTGAAATAGCTCAAGCGGATGGCATCGTTGTTGGTGGTAACAACCATAGTGGCGGTACCTGGCAGGTTCATGTAAGGAGCGAAGGCAAAGTCAGCCTGCAGAGCGTTGCAGTTGCCAAGGACGAAGTCATATACACCGTCAAGCCCCGGACCGGTTCCATTCTGGGTAACCAGCTGTTCATTGTCTTTAAAGAGCCAGCTGTTCATATACTTATATTCAAAGCCGGTTCCTACTTTAACAAGGATGTAGAGTTTGAATTCGTAATTGTCAACCACGCCGGGTTTGTCAGAATACTTCACAACAACCGGTGAACCAACTCCCCAATTAGCAGCTGCCGTACCGTTGGTATAGGTTTTTGCCGGAGTAGCGTTGCCATTCATGTGTACGTCGATCCTGAAAATAGCAGGCATATCCACTTTTACCCCACCAACCTGCTTACCATAGTCGCTGGTGCTGTAATCCAGATAGAATTTGGTGCAGAAGTCACCGAAGAAAACCATTTCACGAACGGTTGTCTCAATAGGCTTGAACCATGCAAATCCAAAGCTCGTGTACTTGGCTTCCTCGAAGCAAAGAACCTCAACCGGGATTTCAACTTTTTCGAAAGCGTTAACCGTAAAGTTTATAGAAACCGGACTGGTTACAAATGGAGCGAAATCGCTTCCTGTCTGCGGAGTGGCTCTTACAACCACATCATCCGAGAAATTTGACCGGGTTCCATCAACATTAAACTGAGTGTCATGGTTCACATCATGAATCAGCGCAAAAGTGCTAAGCACATGAGTTCCAGGAGCCAATTTGATTGCCTGGGTGTAGAGAACGTTGTTAACCGTAAATACGGCCGGGTAGAAGGTTTTGTCACCGATGGCAACAAGCGCATAGTCTGCATCCGGATTGGTGCAGAGAGCAGGCGGACCGGTCTTGAGGCCCTTCAGGCCGCCGTCCGTCAGGGGGCTGGTAAAGATTACATCCTGGGGAGCGTTAGGATCTGTCCCAGGCATTTCCTTGGTGCAGCTGGCAAAAACCAGGGCTGCGGTTCCGATTAGTAATGCAAATTTTTTCATTGAAGTGAATTTTACTGTTTAACTGTTTGATTTCTTTTGAGATCCATTCGTGATCAATAGTCAAGAGTCGTACCAAACATAAATATTCCTTGTAACTCTCTGATTTTCTTATCATTATAAACATAAGACGATTTTCAAATCTTCCATATTCCGGAATTTCTGCCGGAAAGTGTAAAAAAGACCGCGGACGGCAGACGGCAGACCGCAGACCGCGGACTCCAGACTCCAGACTACAGACAAAAAAAGACCGCTGTTGGGCGGTCTCTTTTCTTTTATGTAAGAAGTTTTTTATCAGGGGTCAACAATTGTAAAGAGGGCCTGAATCAGGTTTGTACCTGAGTTAACCGTTGCAACGGCTGCCCAGCCACCCGGAAGCGGAACATATCCGTCGCCGTTTGCTGTAGCGGCAGCAAACATCTTGCTGGCCATGGCCAAAGGATCGTTAAAATTCACTGCAGGAACACCGTTACCCGGATCGCCTTCTCCGGCGTATGCAGGGTTTTCCAGTTTCCACAGGGCATTCTGAAGATCATACCACTTATATCCGGCAAAGCGGTCCAGGTGATTTACCAGCCAGTTGATTTTGTCCCATTCAATGGCTGCCAGTTGTGCCGGCAGTACCGTTGAGCTTAGTAAGGTGCCGTATACATTAACGTTGTAGGTTGTACCGACACCAATGCTGATTTGTTTATTGATACAGAAACCCGGCAGGCTGCCAGTCTCAAGGTCAAAACCTGATCTGGTAACTCCACCAACCTTAAAGTTGGTCAAATTCATCAGTAAATAACTTTCCCTCCCGGTATTTGCAGGCATTCCGACAACCAGGTCCGATGTTTCCGGCAGGTTCATGTAAGGAGCGAAGGCAAAGTCAGCCTGCAGAGCGTTGCAGTTGCCAAGGACGAAGTCATATACACCGTCAAGCCCCGGACCGGTTCCATTCTGGGTAACCAGCTGTTCATTGTCTTTAAAGAGCCAGCTGTTCATATACTTATATTCAAAGCCGGTTCCTACTTTAACAAGGATGTAGAGTTTGAATTCGTAATTGTCAACCACGCCGGGTTTGTCAGAATACTTCACAACAACCGGTGAACCAACTCCCCAATTAGCAGCTGCCGTACCGTTGGTATAGGTTTTTGCCGGAGTAGCGTTGCCATTCATGTGTACGTCGATCCTGAAAATAGCAGGCATATCCACTTTTACCCCACCAACCTGCTTACCATAGTCGCTGGTGCTGTAATCCAGATAGAATTTGGTGCAGAAGTCACCGAAGAAAACCATTTCACGAACGGTTGTCTCAATAGGCTTGAACCATGCAAATCCAAAGCTCGTGTACTTGGCTTCCTCGAAGCAAAGAACCTCAACCGGGATTTCAACTTTTTCGAAAGCGTTAACCGTAAAGTTTATAGAAACCGGACTGGTTACAAATGGAGCGAAATCGCTTCCTGTCTGCGGAGTGGCTCTTACAACCACATCATCCGAGAAATTTGACCGGGTTCCATCAACATTAAACTGAGTGTCATGGTTCACATCATGAATCAGCGCAAAAGTGCTAAGCACATGAGTTCCAGGAGCCAATTTGATTGCCTGGGTGTAGAGAACGTTGTTAACCGTAAATACGGCCGGGTAGAAGGTTTTGTCACCGATGGCAACAAGCGCATAGTCTGCATCCGGATTGGTGCAGAGAGCAGGCGGACCGGTCTTGAGGCCCTTCAGGCCGCCGTCCGTCAGGGGGCTGGTAAAGATTACATCCTGGGGAGCGTTAGGATCTGTCCCAGGCATTTCCTTGGTGCAGCTGGCAAAAACCAGGGCTGCGGTTCCGATTAGTAATGCGAACTTTTTCATTTGTGTGATTTTACTGCTTATTGTTTACTGTTTAATTTCTTTTGATTTCGATTCATTCACCTTGTCAAGAGTTATTCCAAAGAAATCTATTTCTTATAATATCCTGATTTTCTTAATATTACATACATCTTTCATCCAACAACTATTCCACATACTGGAATTCCTGCCGGAAAGTGTAAAAAAGACCGCAGACCGCGGACCGCGGACCGCAGACCGCCGACCGCGGACGGCAGAAAAAAAAAGAGACCGCGGTGAGCGGTCTCTTTTCTTTTCTGTAAGTAGTATTTATCACGGGTCAACGATCGTAAAGACAGTCTGGATGGCTTTGAGGGGATCCGGATCAGCGTTGACGCACGCAACTGCTGCCCATCCGCCCGGCAAGGGACTATATCCATCGCCATAGGCAACTGCAGCTTCATACATCCTCTTGGCCATACTGCCGGTGGTTGTGAAAGATACGGCGGGTACTCCTGCATAGGCAGCCCCATCCCATCCTGAATTCTCTATTTTCCACAACACCTGCTGGAATTCATACCATTTATATCCGCTGAATTGTTCCAGGTGGTTGGCCAGCCAGTTAACACGGTCCCATTCCTTATCCCGGATTCTCTCGGGCAGTGCTGAAGATGAAAGAAGCGAGCTGTAAATATTAACCGTGTAGGGAGTACCGGTATTAATCACGATTCCACGGTCGAAGCAGAAACCATCCAACGAGCCGTCTGCAATATCATAGCCCGTACCGATCCCGCTAAATGACATCGACAGGTAACAATCGCGGTTAGGATCAGAGCCAGGCACAGATACCGACATTCCTGCAGTTTCTGGCAAATTCATGTATGGTGCGAAGGAAAAGTCGGCCTGAAGCGCGTTGCAGTTTCCAAGAACGAAATCATAGACTCCATCGGCGCCTGGTCCGGGAATTCCATGCTGGTTAACAATTACCTCATCATCCTGGAAAAACCAGCTGTGCATATACTTATACTCAAAATTATCACCCACTTTAACCAGGATATTGAGTTTCAGTTCAAAATTGTCCTCGATACCCGCTTTATCGGAATATTTCACCGAAAGTGGCTTGCCTTCGCCAAAATACTCCTCATTGGAATAGGTGGCTGTAAGAACATCGTTCTGATAGAGTTGAATTTTAAAAATCGCAGGCATATCGACCTGGAGGCCCCTTTTCTGAGATGCATAGAGACTTCCGGCATATTGTGTGAAGAATTTAGTACAGAAGTCCCCGAAGAACCACATCTGGTGCACTGAGGTTTGAACCGGCTTGAACCACGCAAACCCAAAATTCTGATAGCTGGTCTCTTCGAAGCAGAGGATTTCTACCGGGATTTCAATTTTCTCAAATGAGTTAACATGGAATGCCATAGATAGCGGATTCGTAACAAATGCAGCAAATTCACTGCCGGTATTCGGAGCAGCACGAACGATCACATCGTCGCTCTTGTCATTAGGCGTGCCGTTATCATCCATCAAGGCAAAAGTTGACAGGAGATAATCTCCCGGAACCAGCTTGATAGCCTGGGTGTAAACAATATTATCCACAGTAAACACCGCCGGATAATAGGTTTCGCCACTCAAAACAACCAGGGCGTATTCAGCCTCTGGGTTCGAGCAGTTGGTTGGATCCCCGCCTTTCAAACCTTTCAGTCCGCCGTTTTCAACGGCACTGGTAAAGATGACATCCTGCGGAGCATTCGGGTCCGTTCCGGGCATCTCCTGGGTGCAGCTGGCAAAGACCAGGGCAACCGTTCCGATTAGTAATGCGAATTTTTTCATGATCGTGTGTATTATTTCTTTCCTGTTTATTTCACTATTTAGCTCAAAGCGAGCAATCAATTGTTGTACCGTGTCAATATATTCATCACTAAGTATTGATATTCAAATATTTATTTCAAGCTCCCATCATCTCAATCTTCCAATAACTGGAATTATTTTTCAAAACGGAGACTAATCCCTGATGCAACGCACCGAAAAGCCGCCTGAGTAAAACCAATAGTTACGATACACGCCTGCGTTAAAATTGAACAGTCCGCGGTATGTACCCCGATGAAGATCGGATCCGTCTGATGTCCAGAATCCTGCGAAGTCACCCTGATCCTCAAAGGTTCCGCCTTTAATGCGGATACCGCCAGGCAGGGCGTTAAAGCCATCTGCCACTCCGTTTCCGTTATTGCTCCATCCCGATTGGGCTTTCAGGCTCTTGCCCACCTCGCCCGTATAGCGGAAGTTAATTTCTTCGGCATCGGGAGTTGACATTCCCAGGTACTGTTCGAGCTGTTTCCACTCCGCGTCGGAGGGAAGATGCCAGCCCGGAGGGCAAGCGGAGACCGCGGCCGGCCGGTTGTACAGAACCCCATACTGGTTATAGTTGCCGGTCTGTTTGGCATAGTCTACATCCTTGCCATGGTAGTCATATACATAATAATAGGGCTCGGTTGCCGAGCCAGATGAGGCGCGGTCAACTTTTGGCAGGTATGCCAGGTTTTCAGCCATCCAGACCTGTGATCCTATCTTAACATATTTGTAGATGTGACCGTCGCGGGTATCGGTAAAGGTGTTAAACTCACCATTTACATCCGGTGTGGTCAGGGTAGCCGTTTCGCTGTATCCGGTGCCGGCGCTGTTTGTGGCAAAAGCCCTTATATAATATTTAGTGTTGGCAGCCAGGCCATACAGGGTTCCGGTAAATTCTCCGGATCCGCTGCCCGACATGGATTTGGCATCGTCGAGGGTTGGAATACCAACAGGGCTCCAGCAGAAACCTCTTGAGAGAACCGGCTGGCCACCGTCGTTGCGGATTTTTACCTTAAGTCCGGCTGTTTCTCCAGATATCTCACCCACGCTAATGGTTGTGAATTCGGGCAATCCGGCAGGCAGTCCGCTGATGCTTATGATTGCCACGCCTTTTGCTCCGCATGCGGCATAGAGCAAATCTCCCTGAGCTTCCACGAAGTTGACGCTGGCATCGAGGTTAATCGAACCCAGAAGGTCGATGGTTCCGTCGGATCCAAGTTGTGCGACAAAAACTCCTGCGGCGCCGTTTGCAATGAACACGCGGCCCGAGTTATTTATGGATACTCCGTTTGTGACATAATCATCGGGGTTGCCTCCGCCGGAAATATCGGGCCTTGGAAGAGAACCTGTAATGGCTCCGGTTGCCAGGTTGACAACCTTGAGTCCTTCCTCTCCAAGGGCAGCTATGGCGAATCCATTGTGGATCCTGACGATTGCCTTGGTTTCGGTTCGGCTCAGTCCGCCAAGCGAAACAACTTTTTTAGCACCCGGCAGTCCCGTGACCAGTCGTCCGGGGTTACCCAGAAGAGCTGCAAATTCGCGGGTTGAGGGGTTCCAGGCAATGGAGCGCGCATCCTCGAGATCGGTAATATAATGTACATCCGTATCTGAGGGTGAGCCGATTTCGTACAGGCCGCCCTGGGTACCCGTGACCACGCCCAATGCGTTGATGTCGGTTGCGACAAACCCATTCAGTGTTCGAGTAACGGGATTCAGTACAGGGATGCCATCAATATCGAGGTTAAAGAACTGCACCTGCGGAAGCGGATCGTAACCCGCGGTGGAACCGACGCCGGCAAGAACCAGTTGCGATTTACCTGTGGCGTAATCCGTGAGAACCTCAACGGAGCTGTATTCTGACTGGGAGGTTGCCACGGCCGAGAGTTCCGGGGTACCGGAGCCGTTCATGGCCAGCCGGTCGATTCCGCCAGCAATGGAAGTACCTGCAGTATTGTAGGCAATGTACCAGTTGTCGCCATGATTGGTGATATGGGAAGCCTGAATCTGGGTTCCGTCAACCACAGGGCGGTCCAGCATATACTTCAGCACAAATGTAACCTCATCGGAGGTGCCATTGCCGCTCTTTACTCTTCGGTAAGGCAGTGTTTTATTCTCAGCATGCAGTCTCACCGATGGAGATCCGGGTTTGTCAATCTGCTGGAACTGCGGGTCGAGATCCTGCACGATGTCTTCCTGGGAGCAGGAGGACATCAGGTACATGAAGCCGAACAGGAGACCAATGGCTCCGATCCTGCTGATGTTTTTCCCTGATATGATTCGTGCAATAGGCATAGAAATCCCTTTTTAATTCCCTTGCACGGATCAAACTTCGTTCCCGTAATGTCAACAGCATGATTTTCAGATGTTTTGAATATTTACTTTCCACCGAATATTCCACAATCCGGAAAAACAATCCGGTATCAGGATGTGCCGCCGCGGCCGTCGTGGGAAAAACGAAGCGGGTGGATTTGCCGAGAAAACAAAGTTTATTATCTTTGCGCCTCAGTTCTGGACCTGTAGCTTAATTGGATAGAGCACCTGACTACGGATCAGGAGGTTGGGGGTTCGAGTCCCTTCAGGTTCACAAAGTATAAAGGCCGGCAGGGATGCCGGCCTTTTTTCATGCTATTACCGCCTGAACAATTTCAAATGATTCGTTTGAAGCCGCTGTCATGGCGCTAATGACCGCAGCTGGCATGCCGGATCCCATATTTGAGGTATCGAGCAGGGCAATATAGGCTTTGCCATCTTCCTTTTCATAAACGGAGATGCGGCAGGGCATCATAACGGAAAAAATCCTTTCATCGCTGAGTTCCAGCATCTTTCCGGAAAACTCAGGCTTACAGATTTCAACAACCTGCACCGGCCTTACCTCTTTTCCGGATTTAGCCAGGGATTGCTGCAGATTGTGCAGCGCAGGATTTTGCCAGCCTCTTTTCACGGCTTCTTCAACTAGCATCGTGACTGTTGTAGTAACATCAAAGGGGCTCACCTGCTCAACAATAAAATGATTTGAGTTCATAGCTATTGGGTTTTATGGTTAGTCAAGTTCTTTCGCAATCGCAATGGCAGCAATGGTTCCATCGGATACTGCCGTGGTAATCTGCCTGTACTTCTTGCTTATCACATCTCCCACCGCATAGATACCCGGAAGGTTGGTACGCATGTCTTCATCGGTTTTAATATACCCCCACTTATCAAGCTCCAGTTTATCCCCGAACAAGCTGATATTCGGTTTCATGCCGATAAATACAAACACGCCGTCGCTGATCAGCTCCGACTTCCGTCCCGTTTTAAGGTCCTCTATTTCCGTTATCATTTTTTCGCCTTCCCTGCGGAAAGAGCGGGGTTCCGTCTCGAAAAGCACACTGATTTTCGGATTGGCAAAAAGCTTTTCCTGCGCCTGCTTGTTGGCCGTCAGCTTGTCAAACTGATGAACCATCGTAATTTTTGAAGCAAACTTGCTGATAAAATCAGCTTCCTCCACGGCTGAATTGCCGCCTCCGATGACCACAACCTCCTTGTCGCCGTAATATTTGGCATCGCAGGTAGCGCAATAGGAGATCCCCTTGCCTTTCAGCTCCCGTTCACCAGGAACCCCCATCAGGTTCGGTGAGGTACCGGTGGCAATAATGATCCGGCGGGCCCTGACGGTTTCAAATTCATCAATCACCACTTCTTTTTTCTCGAGGTCTACTTTTGTTATGTCAACAGCCACCTTGTAAATGGTTCCGCAGAGTTTGGTCTGCTCCGACATATTGTGAGACAGCATATAGCCCGGCTGGGGATCGATAAAACCCGGGTAATTGGAAACCTCGTGGGTGGTAGAAACATGGCCGCCGGGCAATCCGATATCAACCAGCACCGTATTGATTTTCGACTGACAGAGGTAGAGTCCGGCGGTGAGGCCCCCCGGACCGGCACCCAATATCAGTACGTCAAACTCAGAAACCGATGATTTAATGGAAGACTTTATCTCTTTTACCCTGGAATCGGGCAACATGGAATCGAGCCGGTGGATGATTTCGCTTCGCTTGATGCCTCCGGTCAGTATTCCCGGTAACTGAACCCCGTTATCAAAGAACAACAGTGTTGGTGACGACCTAACACCCAGTTTTTCGGCCAAGGGCTTGTTTTGCTGGCGAAACATTTTAACGAATTTGATATCCTGACCATAAAGACCGGCAAGCCCTTCGAATTTTGGGGCCAGCGCTTCACATGGCGGACACTCTGTGGAATAAAAATCAAGTACCACTTTCCCACCGGAAAGCACTTCATTATCAAATTCTTCTGCGGATATTTCCTTCATCTTGTGTTTCTTAACCAAATTTGCAATAACTATCTGTTCTATTTTTCAAAATAGGCCGAAAAGCCGAGTTCGAGAAGTTCTGTAACCGGGCGGCAGTCTGTGGAACAGATCTCACCGGTCCTGTTTTTCGCAACCGATCCGCAGCCTCCGCCGCAAGCCAGCTGAAGATTGCAGCCGTTGCAGCCTGGAATCGCAGTGACATCGCGGCTTTCCCAGGCATCGATCTGTGGCTGGTTAAGCTTCACTTCCGGATAAAAAGTTCCCAGTGATTCATCGGCCTTTCCTACGGTTGCCGTACAGGAAAAGATATGGCCTGTATAATCGAATGCCCATTCCGTTTTCGTGGCCGGACAGCCGTCGAAAAGCGGATCCGGGAGATTGCCGTTCTCAGCCAGAAATTTCGAGACTGAATAGGCCGGCTTATAAAAATCCAGAATATAGGGATGTTCCTTCGTTAGATTGAAAATCGATTCATACAGGCTGATCCTGGAAAACAGCTTGCCGGGATCCGACTGGCAATGATGCAACTCATAATTCCGGCCTATCTGGGTCTTAAACAGGGGATTTTCCGTCCAGCCGCGATCAATGGCAAATCGGGCCAACCCGGGGAGATCATTGATATTTTCGCGGTCGGCGACCATCCTCAGGTTCACCGGCAGTCCACTCCCGAGACATGCATCGATCCCAGTTACAATCTTGTCAAAGGTTGCCCCCCCACCCTTCAGAAAACGCCGCTTATCATGAATAGCTCCGATGCCGTCGAGGGTAACCTGAACTTCCCGGATCGCGGCCTTTTTCAACAATTCAATATATTCCTCCAGATAGTACCCATTGGTAACCAGGCAGACTTCCAGATTAGCCCCGGCGGCTTTTTCAAGGAAATAGCCGATCAGTTCCCTTTGTTTCGGAGAATTGAGCAAGGGTTCCCCACCGAAGAGGGTTATGTATTTTTTCCGCCGGGCAAATTCAATGCTTACGTGCCGGAAGAACGCATCAATGATTTCCCGGGTTAAAGTCTGGCCCGGATTGGAATATTCGTCCTGATAGCAATAGGTGCAAGCGAAATTGCAGCTATAATTGGGTACAAAAAACAGCTGAACCTCATCCTTGTCGCGGGCATCAATAAAATCAAGGTATTTCGTCCGGTAGAGGCGTTTCTCCTCTTCTGCCGGCAGAACATACCCCTTAACTGCTGAACCTGCTGTCCTTCCGGGGCAGTGAGGATATCGGCATTTCCGGTGAGCAGATTGACAATGAAATAATTATCAGATCCGCTGATTTTGGAGAAAATGTTATGTTTTGAGAAATCAGTCATGGCAGCCGGCCACCACTTTCGAGGTTTTTGCACAACACTGGGCTGTTTTTTTTTCAGCAGCTTTCTGGACTTTCTTTTTAATCAGGGTTTTCATTTTTC